>NZ_JBEXTT010000006.1:0-330571 GCF_040614155.1 Nocardiopsis sp. NPDC006139 | reverse complement strand
AGCCCGGACTCCTCGGCCGCGCCCAGGAACCCGTCCGGGCCCACGGTCTCGCCGTCGCGGTCCGACCGGGCGCCCCCGCCGGGTGTCCGAGCCCGAACGGCCGTGACGAAAGGCATACTGGGGCCATGGCCCAGGCTCTGCCGATCTTTCCCTTGAACACCGTTCTGTTCCCCGGTGTGAACGTCCCCCTGCACGTCTTCGAGCCGCGTTACCGGCGGCTGGTCTCCGAACTGCTCGGCCCCACCCTCACCCGCGGTGAACTCGCCGGGCGCGACCGCTCACCGCGGCGGTTCGGGGTGGTGTGGATCGAGCTGGGGCACGAGGTGGCGGCCACCTCGTCCGCGCAGACCACCGAGAACCCCGTCGGGGCGCCCACCCTGGGCGGCGACGTCCGGCTCCCCCGGGTGAGCGCCACCGGCTGCACCGCGCTGGTCCGCAACGTGCGCACCTACGACGACGGCCGCTACGACCTGGTGGTGGAGGGCGGCACCCGGTTCACGGTCGACGACCTGTCGGAGGTCGACGCCTCCTCCGCCGACGTCTACCCCACCGCGTCGGTGTCGTTCCTGCCCGAGGCGGCCGGCCCCGACGCCGAGGAGCACGCCGAGCGGGTGCGGGCGCTGTTCGAGGTCTACCGGGAGCGGCTGTCCGCGGCCGGGCTGACCCCGGGGACGTTCGTGGACCCGCCCAAGGACCCCGTCCCGCTGTCGTACGCGCTGTCCGAGGCGGTCGTGCTCGACCAGGCCGAGAAGCAGCGGCTGCTGGAGGCCGAGGACGCGGCGACCCGGCTGGCCGTGCTGGCCCGGTTCCTGCGCCGGGAGAACCGCATCGTGCACACGCCGACCCTCAACACGCTGCCCGCCGGCCCGTTCCTCAACAACGGGGTCTCCTTCAACTGACGGCGGCGGACGCGGACCGGACCCGCGCCCCCGGTCCGGGCGCCGCGGGCGCCGGGTTCGTTAGCCTGCCCTACAGACCAGGCGCCCGGGGGTCGGGCGCGCTTCGACGAGGGACCGGGGAACCGATGAGCGGAAAGGCCACACCCGCCACCGTGGCGGCCGGACGGACCAAGACCACCTACACACTGCACCCGTACGAGGCGGCCGGCGGGGACGGCCACTCCTACGGCACGGACGCCGCGGACGCGCTCGGGATCCCCCACGAGCAGGTGTTCAAGACGCTGGTGGCCGAGGTGGACGGGGTCCTGACGGTGGGGGTGGTGCCGGTGAGCACCTCACTGGACCTCAAGGCGCTGGCGGCCGCCGTGGGCGGGAAGAAGGCCGTGATGGCCGACCCGGCCAAGGCGGAGAAGGCCACCGGGTACGTGCGCGGCGGGATCAGCCCGCTGGGGCAGCGCAAGCGGCTGCGCACCGTCGTCGACGCGTCGGCGCGCGGGCAGCGGACGGTCTACGTGTCGGCGGGGCGGCGCGGGCTCCAGATGGAGCTGGCGCCCGCCGACCTCATCACGCTCACCGAGGCGGTCGTCGCTCCCATCGGCGCCGCCTGAGCGGCGCAACGGCGGCCGGGAACGGGGCGGTGAACCGATCGGGGCGATCGGGAATGAAACCGCGCATACCTTGTCACAAGGGGACATCGGCTGTTGCCGCCCCTACTACCCGAGGGTAGCTTTGTGACATGGGTAACACTTCATCCCCCTTCTCGTCGGTTCCGGACATGTTCGTCTCCCGTGTGGCCGAGAGCGGCGACGCGACGGCGTTCACCTACCCCGTTCCCAACAGCACCGGTGCTCCCGAGACCTGGGAGACCCTGACCTGGTCGCGGACCCGCGACCGGGTCCGCGACCTCGCCCTGGGCCTGCACTCCCTCGGGGTCACCTCGCAGGCGCGCTGCGCCATCGCCTCCTCCACCAGGATCGAGTGGATCCTGGCCGACCTGGCGATCCTGTGCGCGGGCGGCGCCTCCACCACCGTCTACCCCTCCTCCACCGCCGCCGACTCGGCGTACATCATCTCCGACTCCGGCAGCATGCTGGTCTTCGCCGAGAACGCCGACCAGGTCGCCAAGCTGGTGGACCAGCGGGCGCAGATCCCCGGCGTGTCCAAGGTCGTCGTCTTCGACGGCGAGGGCGGCCACGACGGCTGGGTCATCACCCTGGACGAGCTGGCCGCCCTGGGCGCCGCGCTGCACGGGGAGCGGCCCGAGCTGTTCGACGAGCTCGTCAAGGCGGTGGCGCCCGACCACATCGCCACCCTCATCTACACCTCCGGCAGCACCGGCCGCCCCAAGGGCGTGCGGCTGGACCACGCCAACTGGCTGTACGAGGCCAAGGCGCTCCAGGACCTGGACACGGAGCTGCGCGGCCAGGGCTGGGAGCTGCTCGGCCCCGACGACGTGCAGTACCTGTGGCTGCCGCTGTCCCACGTGTTCGGCAAGCTGATGCAGGTCAACCAGTTGCAGGTGGGGTTCTCCACCGCCGTGGACGGGCGGGTCGACAAGATCGTCGACAACCTCTCCGTCGTCCGGCCGACCTTCATGGCCGCCGCCCCCCGCATCTTCGAGAAGGTGTACAACCGGGTCGTCATGCAGGCCAAGGAGGGCGGCGCCGCCAAGTACCGCATCTTCAAGTGGGCCGTGGGCGTGGGCGACCGGGTGGCCCGGCTCAGGGAGGACGGCAGGGAGCCCGCCGGGGCCCTGGCCCTGCAGCACAGGGTGGCCGACCGGCTCGTCTTCTCCAAGCTGCGCGCCCGCTTCGGCGACCGGCTGAAGTTCTTCATCTCCGGCAGCGCCCCGCTGGCCCCCGAGATCGGCCGGTTCTTCTACGGCGCCGGGATCGTCATCCTGGAGGGCTACGGGCTCACCGAGACCAGCGCGGGATCCTTCCTCAACCGGCCCGGCGGCATCAGGTTCGGGACGGTGGGCATGCCGATGCCCGGGACCGAGGTGAAGATCGCCGAGGACGGCGAGATCCTGCTGCGCGGCGGCGGCGTCATGCGCGGCTACCACAACCTGTCGGGCGCCACCGAGGAGGCCATCGACCGGGACGGCTGGTTCGCCACCGGCGACATCGGCGTCCTGGAGGACGGCAGGCTCCGCATCACCGACCGCAAGAAGGAGCTCATCAAGACCTCCAACGGCAAGTACGTGGCGCCGCAGCACCTGGAGAGCCGGTTCAAGGCGCTGTGCCCCTACGTCAGCAACCTGGTGGTGCACGGCGACCGCCGGCCCTACTGCGTGGCGCTGGTCGCGCTGGACCCCGAGGCCGTCACGGCCTGGGCCCGGGAGAACGGCCTGGGCGGCCTCGACTACACCGCCCTCACCCGGGAGCCGAAGGTGCGCGCGATGGTCCAGGAGGCCGTCGACGAGCTCAACCGGGACCTGCCCCGGCACGAGACCGTCAAGAAGTTCTCGATCCTGCCCAACGACCTGACCGTGGAGGGCGGCGAGATCACGCCGAGCCTGAAGATGCGGCGCCGTGCGGTGGAGACCAAGTACCAGGACATCCTGGACGGTATGTACGAGGACGGCATCCGGGCCGTCTGACGGTCAGCGTGCCAGCGGGTCCGGCCCCTCGCCCACCGGGGAGGGGCCGGACCACGGCGCGTCGGAGGAGGCCGCGGCGGCCCGGGCGCGCCGGGGCACGCCCGGCAGGTCCCGGCGGACCATGCTGATCAGGTCGAGCAGGGCGTACTGGAGCACGAAGACGAAGGGCCAGGCGACCAGGAACGCCGTGGCGTCCAGGTGCAGGCCCACGGCGACCTCGTCACCGGCCTGCGCCCGCGCCAGCGCCGTGTGCAGGGGCGTGTCCAGCAGCATGCCGATCCGCCAGGTCAGCAGGGTCCCCGCCGCGGAGCCGAGGAAACCCGCCAGCAGGCACCACAGGCGCAGGTCGCGGGGGCGCCTGCGGGCCAGGGGGAACTGCACCATGTAGACGGCGTAGCCGCTGAGCAGTCCCGCCAGCGCGGTGACCAGGACGAAGGTCCCCTCCCCCGCGAACAGGGCCTCGCTGGTGCCGGTGAAGACCTCCCCCTCCCCCAGGGCCGTGCCCTCGGCCCGGTCCGGGGCCAGGAGCCACCAGACCGGACCGAGCAGCGCGCCGGCGGCGGCCAGCGCGCCGAACACCCATGCGCCCACGATCAGCGGTCGCGGCCCGCGCGGCGCGTCCGCGCCGTTCCGGTCGTCCATCTGCGGTCTTCTCCTCGCCCTCGTGCCCTCACCACGGAAAACCAGTGGCTCGGCGGCATGACCGGAACGGAGAATACCGGCATGAGCGACAAGAACAGCACTCTTCACCTGCCCCTGACCGCCCGTGTCGACCCCCCGATGGCGGCCGACGAGCGCACCATGCTCACCTCCTGGCTGGACTGGCACCGCGCCACCGTCCACGCCAAGTGCGCGGGGCTGGACCCGTCCCTGTCCTCGGCCGCGCCGCTGCCGACCTCGCCGCTGATGACCGTGGGCGGTGTGGTGTCCCATCTGCGATGGGTGGAGGCGTTCTGGTTCGAGAGCGCGATGTTGGACCAGCCGGACCTGGCCCCCTACAGCGCACAGGACCCCGACGCCGAGTGGCGGCTGGGGGCCGGGCTCCCCCTCGGGGCGCTGCTGGAGGAGTACGAGGCCCAGTGCGCCCGGTCGCGGGAGATCACCGCCAAACTCGAACTCGGGTCGTCCTCGCGCAAGGTCCTGGGGTCCCGGGGGCGGACCACCCTGCGCTGGGTGCTGGTCCACATGATCGAGGAGACCGCCCGGCACAACGGGCACCTGGACGTCCTGCGCGAGCTCGCCGACGGCACCACCGGGGAGTGAGGACGGCGCGCGCGGGAGCGGAAAAGGACGTGAAGACCGTCGGCCGTGACCGCCATGATGGGGAGATGACGGAACACATCACCCTCCCGGCCGCGCCCGAACGCGTCGACCCGCCGACGGACGCCGACGAGCGCACCATGCTCACCACCTGGCTGGACCGGCACCGCGCCACCGTCCACGCCAAGTGCGCGGGGATCGCCGCCGAACACGCGACGGCCACCCCGCTGCCCACCTCTCCGCTGATGAGCGTGGGCGCGATCGTGTCCCACCTGCGCTGGGTGGAGCACGCCTGGTTCGAGTGGATCCTGCTGGGGCTGCCCGAGCGCGGGTACGCGACCCCCGAGGACCCGGACGGCGAGTGGCGGCGCGGCAACGAGGTGCCGCTGGGGACGCTGCTCGAAGAGTACGAGGCGCAGTGCGAGCGCTCCCGGGAGATCACCGCGGAGCTGGAGCTGGACACCGCGGCCGTGCGCCGCCGCGAGGGCGAGGACGCCACGACGCTGCGCTGGGTGCTGGTGCACATGATCGAGGAGACCGCCCGGCACAACGGGCACCTGGACATCCTGCGCGAACTCGCCGACGGCACCACCGGGGAGTAGGGGCGACGACCGACGGGGCCCGCCGATCCGCGGCGGGCCCCGTCGCCGTGTCCGGGGTCAGTCCTGTCCGGTGTCGTACCCGTCGTCGGACTCCGGCTCGTCCTCGGCGAGGATGCGGTACAGGCCGCGCTTGCTCTCGGCCAGCAGCCGCTTGGCGCGGTCCACCTGCTCGGGGGTGCCGGCCTGGGCGACCTGGAAGGCGGCGGCGCCGAGCTGGGCGGCCAGGGCGCCGATCTCCTCGTAGCGGGAGCGGTCGTCGGCGTAGGCGTCGGCGGCGGCCTCCCACGGCGGGGTCAGGTCGGCGCCGTGCTCCTCGAGGTGGTCGATGCCCTCCTCGGTGAGCCGGTAGGGGCGGCGGCGGCCCTCGCCCTCCTCCTGGACGATGAGCCCCTCGTCCTCCAACTGCTGGAGCATCGGGTAGATGGAGCCGGGGCTGGGGCGCCAGGCCCCGCCGCTGCGCTCGCGGCCCTCCCGGATGATCTCGTAGCCGCTGCGCGGCTCCTCGGCCAGCAGCATCAGGATGCCGGTGCGCACGTCGCCCCTCCGGGCGCGGGGGCCGCCCCGCCGGTGCCCCCCGCCGGGGCCGTGCGGCCCGAACCCGCCGAAGGGCCCGCCGGGACCGAACGGTCCCCCCGGCCCGAACGGCCCGGCCCCCCAGCCGCCGGGGCCTCCCGGCGGTACGGGTGGCGCGGGGGGCCCGGGCGGCACCACCGGGCCGAACCCGGCGTGGGGTCCGCCTCCGTGGTGGTGGTCCCGGCGGCGCCCGCCGCCGCGCCGCCCCTCGGCGAAGCGGCGCGACCGGGGGCCGCGCGGGCCGTCCGCGCTGTCGTCGTTCCAGTCCCAGGGACCGGGAAGTGCCATGGCGGTCATGGTGTTCTCCTCAGTGTCGATACAGAGCGACTGTCATGCTCTGTTCTGATAGCTCAAAGATATATCTCTAACTTCGCTTCGGCAAGCCCCGGGCACGAAAAATCCCCGTGCGCCGGTCGGCGGCGCACGGGGATACGGTCGAGCGGCGGCTAGTAGTCGACCGCGTACGCCCCCAGCAGGCTCTTCATCTCACCGTTGAACTCCGGGGAGATCCGCACCGAGTAGCGGTCCACCGCGAAGACCTTGGAACGGACCGGGTTGTCCACCCGGATGCGCACCGGGGTGTCCCCCTTGTGCGTGCTCAGCACCTGGCGCAGCTCGTCGACCAGCTCCGGGGTCAGCCGCTTCTCGTCCACCGTCAGCAGCACCGGCGGTTCGCCCTCGGTGATGTGCGAGATGTCCAGGATGGACAGCTCCGAGGCGAACATCGACCAGGTGCCGTCCCGGTCGTTGAGGCGGCCCTTGACCGTCACCGCGGTGTCCTCGATGAGGGCGTCCACGTACAGCGGGAAGGTCTTGGGGAAGAACAGCACCTCCATGGAGGCGTCCAGGTCCTCCACGGTGGCGATCGCCCACTGGTTGCCCGCCTTGTTCACCCGCTTCTCCACCTTGGAGATCAGCCCGGCGATGCGCAGCTCGTTGCGCTCGCGGCTCATCTCCCCGGCCACGATCTGGGCGATGGAGGTGTCCCGGGAGCGGGCCAGCACCCGCTCGGCCCCGGCCAGCGGGTGGCTGGACACGTACAGGCCCAGCATCTCGCGCTCGAAGGCGAGCTTGGTCTTGCGGTCCCACTCCTCGTCGCCCCACTGGATGTTCAGCCCGATCGGGGTGGAGTCGCCGCCCTCCTCAGCGCCGCCGAACAGGTCGAACTGGCCGTGGGCCTCCTGCTTCTTGGAGCTGATCATGCCGTCGACCGCGACCTCGTGGTGGCGGTACAGCTCACGCCGGGGCTGGCCCAGGGAGTCGAAGGCGCCCGCCTTGATCAGGGACTCGATGACGCGCTTGTTGCAGGCGGCCAGCTCGATCTTGGACAGGAAGTCGGTGAAGGACGTGTACTTGCCCTTCTCCGTGCGGCTCTTGATGATCGAGTTGACGACGTTGGCGCCCACGTTGCGGACCGCGCCCATGCCGAAGCGGATGTCCTTGCCCACGGGGGTGAAGCGCAGACCGGACTCGTTGACGTCCGGCGGGAGCACCTTGATGCCCTGGGCGCGGCACTCGGCGAGGTAGACCGCCATCTTGTCCTTGTCGTCGCTGACCGAGGTCAGCAGCGCGGCCATGTACGCGGCGGGGTGGTTGGCCTTGAGGTAGGCGGTCCAGTAGGAGACCAGGGCGTAGCCGGCGGCGTGCGACTTGTTGAACGCGTAGCCCGAGAACGGGAGCATGACGTCCCAGAGCGTCTGGATGGCCTCCTTGGAGAAGCCGCGCTCCATGGCGCCGGGGAAGAACTTGGCCTCCTCCTCCTCCAGGGCCTCCTTCTTCTTCTTGCCCATCGCGCGGCGCATCAGGTCGGCCCCGCCCAGCGTGTACCCGGCCAGCTGCTGGGCGATGGCCATGATCTGCTCCTGATACACGATCAGGTGGAAGGTCTCGGCGAGGATCGGCTCCAGGGCGTCCTTGAGCTCCGGGTGGATCGGGGTGATCTCCTGGCGGCCGTTCGACCGGTCGGCGTAGTCGTTGTGGGCGTTGGCCGCCATCGGACCGGGCCGGTACAGGGCGTTGACGGCGGCGATGTCGCCGAACTTCTTCGGCTGCATCCGCTTGAGGAGGTTGCGCATGGCGCCGCCGTCCAGCTGGAACACGCCCAGGGTGTCGCCGCGCGCGAGCAGCTGGTAGGTCTTCTTGTCGTCCAGGGGGAGCTTGGAGAGGTCGATGTCGATCCCCTCGGCCTCCTTGATGGACTTGACCGCGTCGTCCATGATCGTGAGGTTGCGCAGGCCCAGGAAGTCCATCTTGAGCAGCCCCATCTCCTCGCACTGAGGGTAGGGGAAGCCGGTGATGATGGCCCCGTCGGCGTCGCGCATGTGCAGCGGGATGACGTCGAGCAGGGGCTCCTTGGACAGGATGACGCCCGCCGCGTGCACACCGGTGCCGCGGGTCAGGCCCTCGATACCGCGCGCGGTCTCCATGACCTTGGCGACCTGGGGGTCGTTGTCCACCAGGTTGCGCAGCTCGGTGGTCTCGGGGTACCGCTCGTGCTCGGGGTTGAACACGGCGTCGAGCGGGATCTCCTTGCCGCCCACGGCCGCGGGGAACGCCTTCGTGATCTGGTCCCCGACCGAGTAGGGCATGCCCAGGATGCGGGTGGAGTCCTTCACGGCGGCCTTGGCCTTGATGGTGCCGAAGGTGAGGATCTGGGCGACCCGCTCGGCGCCGTACAGGCGGGTGACGTACTCGATCATCTCGCCGCGCCGGCGCTCGTCGAAGTCGAGGTCGACATCGGGCATGGACACGCGCTCGGGGTTGAGGAACCGCTCGAACAGCAGCCCGTGCTCCAGGGGGTCCAGGTCGGTGATGCCCAGGATGTAGGCGATCATCGAGCCCGCCGCCGAGCCGCGGCCGGGGCCCAGCGCGATGCCCTCCTTGCGGGCGTACTGGCAGATGTCGGCGACCACCAGGAAGTAGGCGGGGAAGCCCATCTCGTTGATGATGCCCAGCTCGAACTCCACCCGCTGGCGGACCTCCGCACCGGCACCGTCCGGGTAGCGGGTCGGCAGCAGCCGCTCGACCTCCTTGGCCAGCCAGGAGGACTGGGTCTCCCCCTCGGGGACGGGGAAGACCGGCATCAGGTCGCGGTGGGCGAAGACCTCGTCGTAGGCGTTGGGGTCGATGCGCTCGGCGATCAGCAGGGTGTTCCTGCACCCCTCCTGCCACTCGTCGAAGGTGAGCAGGCCGCGCATCTCGTCGGCGGTCTTGAGGTAGTAGCCCGAGCCGTTGAACCGGAACCGGGTGGGGTCGTCCAGGTTCTTGCCCACGCCCACCGCCAGCAGCGCGTCGTGGGCGTCGGCCTGGGACTCGTACACGTAGTGGGAGTCGTTGGTGACCAGGGGCGGGATCTTGAGCTCCCGGCCGACCTTGAGGAGGCCGTCGCGGACCTCCTTCTCGATGGGCACGCCGTGGTCCATCAGCTCCAGGAAGACGTTCTCCCTGCCGAAGATGTCCTGGAGCTTGGCGGCGTACTCGATGGCCTCCTTCTCCTGGCCCAGCCGGAGCCGGGTCTGCACACCGCCGGAGGGGCAGCCGGTGGAGACGATGATCCCCTCGCTGTTCTCCGACATCAGGTCCAGGTCCATGCGGGGCTTCATGTAGTAGCCCTCGATGGAGGCCAGCGACGACATCTTGAACAGGTTGCGCAGGCCCGTGGCGTTGCGCGCCAGCATCGTCATGTGCAGGTAGCGGCCGCCGCCGGAGATGTCCTTGCCGCCCTCGGAAGAGGTGTCGTCCGACCCGCTGGCGCGCCCCCAGAACACGCGCTGCTTGTGGAAACGCGACTCGGGGGCGACATAGGCCTCGATGCCGATGATCGGCTTGACCCCCGAGCCCTTGGACTGCTGGTAGAACTCGTACGCCCCGAACATGTTGCCGTGGTCGGTCATCGCGACCGCAGGCATGCCCAGTCTCCCCGCCTCCTTGAAGAGGGGCTTGAGCTTGGCCGCACCGTCGAGCATGGAGTACTCGGTGTGGACATGCAGGTGGACGAAGGAGTCTGCCATGGGTGGAGTGCTCCCCAGTGGGTGGACGGACGGGTGGTGTCTCCTGAGCCTACGACTTTCCCACGACGTTCGGTGCCCGCCCGGCCCGAACCACGGATCAGGCGAAGGCCGCGGGGGAGGTCGCCTCGCTCGGCGGCGGGGGTGTGGGGCCCGGGACGAGACCACTCCTGCCCCACCGTCCCCCTTCAAGAACGGATGTCGTGCGCGAGGGTCCGCAGCCATGGCTCCCGGAAGGCGGGCTCCGCCGCCAGGACGGCGCGGAACGCGGAGCGGACCTCCGGCGTGCGGGCGCGCTCGAACAGCGCCACCGCCCCCGACAGGGCGGCGCGGGTCCTCTCGTCGTGGCGCGGGCGGGCGACCCCCGGGTCGGCCCAGCGGATGCGGCGGAACGACGGCTCCGTCTTGGGCTGGAAGTTGCCCAGGTAGCCCCACAGCCACCCGGGCACCGACACGTTGCGCACCGCGCGCGGCGGCAGCTCCCCCACCCACGGCGCGTGCTGCTGCCAGCGCCAGGTGTTGGGGCTGGTCTTGCCGCGCATGACGATGCCCAGGTAGCCGATGCGGCCCCGGATGCGGTTCCAGTCGGCGCCGTCGTCGCCGATCCACGAGCGCAGCTCGCGGTGCAGGTTCTCGAAGGTGCTCCCGTGGGAGACCAGGTCGCAGAACACGACCGCGCGCCCGCCGCCCGCCAGCCGCCCCGGGGTGACGCCCTGGGCGGTGAGGTTGGCGCGCAGCTGGGCCTGTTCGGCCCGGCTCAGGCCCTGGCCGTCGTACCCGTACAGGGACAGCGGCAGCCGGTGCACGCGGTCGCGGTGCCCGGTGTCGGCCAGGACGCCCCGCAGCAGGTCGTACACGCTGTCCGGGGAGCGCCCGACGAAGTACAGGTCGCGGCCGCCGCCGCGGGCCAGCACCTTGGCGGCGCACTCGGTGAGGGCCTCGACATAGGACCGCTCGGGGTCGGCGGGCTCGACGAGGGAGCCGAGGCGGTCGTGTTCCACGTCCCAGCGGAAGGGCAGGTTGGGTTCGGGCATGCCCCCGAGGAAAGCGGGGGCGGCCGGATCCGCGCAAGGGCTTTTCCGGTTGGGAGAATGGGCGGGTGAGACCTCTCCTTCCCGCGTCCACCGCCACCATGGTCCTGGCCTCCGAGGACGTGCCGGCCGCCGCGCCCGCCGTGGCGGTGTCCCCGTCGGTGCCGCCGCCCGTGCCCGCCGGGTCGGTGCGGTTCGCGACCTTCAACACGGCCCTGTCGCGGCAGCGGCCCGGGGCGATGGCGTCGGCGCTGGCCTCCGGGGAGTGGAGGCTGGCGCGGGCGGTCGCCGAGACCGTGCAGCGGGTGCGCCCCGACGTGCTGCTGGTGAACGAGTTCGACCACGACCCGACGGGCCGGTCCCTGGAGCTGTTCGCCCGCGAGTACCTGGAGCGCGGGTGGAACGGTGCCGAGGGTGTGGAGTTCCCCCATGTCTTCACTGCTCCGGTGAACACCGGGGTCTCGTCCGGTCAGGACCTCGACGGCGACGGGCGGGTGGTGGCCGAGCCCGGGAGCGACGCCTACGCCGGGGACGCGTTCGGGTTCGGCCGGTTCCCCGGCCAGTACGGGATGGCGGTGCTCTCCCGGTACCCCCTGGACGCGGAGCGGGCGCGCACGTTCCGGCTGCTGCCGCGGGCGGCGATGCCCGGGGCGCTGGTCCCGGTGGACCCGGCGAGCGGGGAGCCGTTCCTGTCGCCGCGGGCGTGGGCGGCGGCGCGGCTGTCGTCCAAGAGCCACTGGGACCTGCCGGTGGACACCGGGTGGGGCCGCCCGGTGCACCTGCTGGCCTCGCATCCGACGCCGCCCGCGTTCGACGGCCCCGAGCGCCGCAACGTGCTGCGCAACCACGACGAGATCCGGTTCTGGGCGGACTACCTGACGCCCGGGGCGGACGGCTACATCCGCGACGACGCCGGGGCCGCCGGAGGGCTGGCGCCGGACGCCCCGTTCGTGCTGGCGGGGGACCTCAACGCCGACCCCCGCAACGGCTCCTCCCTGCCCGGGGCGATCGACCGCCTGCTGGCCCACCCCCGGGTGGCGGACCCGCTCCCCCACTCCCAGGGCGGCCGGGGCCGGGCCGGGAGCGCGGCGGGCGCGCCCGGCCACGGGGACGCCTTCACCGAGGACACCCCGCCGGGGCACCTGCGGGTGGACTACGTGCTGCCCTCGCGGGACCTGGCGGTGGGCGACCGGGGCGTGTTCTGGCCGGCGCCGGACGACCCGCTGGCGCGCCTGGCCGGCGCGGGTCCCCCGTTCCCCGCCTCCGACCACCGCCTGGTGTGGGTGGACGTGTCCCGCTGACGCCCCCGCCGGGTCAGCGGTCGCGGGCGGCCTCCTCCTCGGCGGCGGCCAGGCCGGCGGTGATGACGCTGTCCATGATGGCGGCGAGCCGGTCGGCGCCCAGGCGGGGCGCGTGTTCGGCCATGCGCTCGACGAGGCGGCGCTCGCGGTCCATGTCGCGTCCGGCGAAGTACCCGACGGGCTTGAGCCGCTGGACCCGGGCGGCGACGAGGGCGCGCTGCTCCAGGAGCTCGGCGAGGCGCGCGTCCATGGCGTCGATGTGTTCGCGCAGGCGGGCGATCTCGCTGGTGGTGGACGTCTGGTCGTGCACGGTGGCCTCCGGTCGCGGTGGATGCGGCCGTACGGGGTCCCGTGCGGGAGGGTGTCGGCCGCCTGGAAAGCGAAAGAGCACCGGGGCCGCGGGGCCCGAGTGCTCTGTTGCCGACGTTCCCGTCTCCGCCTACGTGTCGTCGGCGGCCGACGGGAGCGTCGGCTCGCTAAACACGTGATAGCGGTGGGTCATGTGCGTGATCTTAGCGTGTCCGCGGAGGGCGCGCACGCGCGCCCCCGGCCGGTCCCCTATTCGGGGACCTCGACGCGGACCATGATGGCCGTGGCCTCGGCGGTGACCTCGCCGTTGACGCGGATACGGCCGTTGACGTAGACCTTGCGCCGCTCCGTGCGCTCGACCTCGGCGGTGATCTCCAGCGGGTTGAACAGCGGGGTGGGCCTGCGGTAGTTCACCTCGAGCCGCGCGGTGAGGCCGGGCGAGGTCGCCAGGGAGGAGGCGGTCCCGACGGCCTGGTCGAGGAGGGCGGCGATCCAGCCGCCGTGGACCAGCCCGGGAGGGCCCTGGTAGACGGTGTCGAGGGTGACCTCGCCGTACACCCCGCCGCCGGCGGCCGGGACCAGGGACAGGGGCGGCGCGGCGGGGTTGGTGTCCCCGGCGACGATGTTGGTGATGGTGCCGTACTCGCTCTCGCCGTCGGGGAGGTCGCGGCGGACCATGGTGCCGATCTGGCGGCGGGGCGCGGCGGCGAGGCGGTCGGTGACCTCCTCGACGGCGGCGGCGGCCTCGGCGAGGACGGCGGGGTCGGTCTCGGTGGTGTTGGCGACGGTGTCGATGAGGGCGTGCACGCGGCCGACGAGGGTGCGCAGTTCGGCGGGGATGTCGGCCTGTTCGACCACGGGGAGGCCGAAGGCGCGGGGGTCGGGGCGTTCGGTGGCCGGCTGCGTGTTGACCGTCATGTGTTCCTCGTCGGGTCGGCGTGTGCACTGGTGGTGGGGGCCACCACCCGAAACCGAATCCTACTCGGCGGTATTCCGGTCGCCCCGCGGCCGGGGGTGCGCCCCCCGTCACACCGAGGGGAGACGGGGGGCACTTCGAGGGACGTCAGCCCAGGTCGCGGACCATGTGCCGGTGCGGGATCCCGGCGTCGAGGAACTCCTCCCCGTGGGCGGTGTAGCCCAGCCGCTCGTAGAAGCCCAGTGCGTGGGTCTGGGCGTGCAGCTCCATGGCGGCGAGCCCGCGTTCGCGGGCCAGGTCCTCCGCGGCCCGCACCAGGGCGGCGCCCAGGCCGGTGCCGCGCCGCTCGGGCAGTACGGCCATGCGCCCGAGCAGGCCCGCTCCCCCGTCCTGCTCCACCACGCGGACGGTGCCCGCGGGCACCCCGTCGACGAGGGCGAGGAGGTGGAGGGCGGCGGGGTCGCGGTCGTCCCACTCCTCGGCGACGGGCACCTTCTGCTCGGCGACGAAGACGGCGCCCCGGATGACGAACACTGCGGCGCGGTCGCGGTCGTCGCGCGCCTGCCTGATCTCGGTCGTGGTCATGAGCGCAGCGTAATACCGGCGCGGCACCGCGGAGGAACCGACGTTAACCTGGGCGTATGGGCATGCCCAGTACGGTCCACCCCGTCGTCGACGACCCCCGCGCCGAACGCGCGCGCTACTGGCGTTTCTCCGGGCTGCCGGACACGGAGATGCTCACCGCCCGGTTCGTCACCACCAACTTCACCCGGCACACCCACCCCACCTACACGTTCGGGGTCATCACCGGCGGCGTCGAGGAGTACGCCCACCCCGGCGGCACCTCGCGTGTGGGCCCGGGCGGCCTGGCGGTGGTCGGCCCGGACGAGGTGCACACCGGGCACGCGGGCGTTCCCGAGGGGTGGACGTACCGGGTGTTCTACCCCCGGCCGGAGGTGGTGGTCGGCATCGCCCGGGAGCTGGGGCTGCGGGGCACCCCGGCGTTCAGCGAGTCGGGGATCGACGCACCCGAGGCGTCCCGGCTGCTGCACGCGGCGCACCTGGCGGCCGAACGCGGCGACCGGCTGGGGGCCTCCTCCCTGGTGCGGCGCGGGATCGCGGCGCTGCTGCGCTCCCACGGCCGCGAGCGCCCGCCCCGGGTCCGGACCCGCGAGGCCCGGCCCGAGACGGCCCTGGCGCGGGAGGTGCTGGCGTCCCGGCTCACCGACCCGCCGACCCTGGAGGAGCTGGCCGCCGCGGTGGGCCTGGGCCCGTTCGCGCTGTCACGGGCGTTCTCGAAGGCCTACGGGCTGCCCCCGCACGCCTACCTCAACCAGCTGCGGGTGGACCGCGCCCGGACGCTGCTGGCGGCCGGGCGGGCCCCGTCGGAGGTGGCGGTGGAGGTGGGGTTCACCGACCAGGCGCATCTGAGCAGGCACTTCCGCCGCCACCTGGGGGTGCCCCCGGGCGCGTACCGGCGGGCGCTGGCCGGGCGCTGAGCCGGGTTCGGCCCGGCGGCCCGGGGTCGGGCACGGTGCCGGGCGGGCGCAAGAACGTACAAGACGGCGGGCGGCCCCGGCTCCTAGCGTGGGGCGGCGTGAAAGCCATCTCCCTTCTCCGTTCTCCCGCGGTGCGCGACAGCCTCGGGGTCGGCGTCGCCGTGGGCGCCGCCGGCCTGGCGTTCGGCACCGCCGCCGCGACCGCCGGGCTGTCCCCGGCCCAGGCCGTGTTCACCAGCATGTTCATGTTCACCGGAGCCTCCCAGTTCGCGCTGATCGGCGTGGTCGCCGGCGGCGGCAGCCTGGTCGCCGGGGCGCTGGGCGCCCTGCTGCTGGGCGCCCGCAACACCCTGTACGGCCTGCGGCTGGCCGACGTCCTCGACCTGCGGGGCGGGCTCCGGCGGGCGCTGGCCGCGCACGGGGTCATCGACGAGACGACGGCGGTGGCCCTGGCCCAGCCGGACCGGGCCTCGGCCCGGCTGGCGTTCACCACGACCTATGTGGTGCTGGGGACGTCGTGGGTGGTCACGACGCTGGTGGGCGCTCTGGCCACGGAGCGCGTGAGCGACATCGGCGCGCTGGGCCTGGACGCGGTCGGCCCGGCGATCTTCCTGGCGCTGCTGTGGCCGCGGCTGCGCGAGGGCGGCGCCCGCACCTGGCTGATCGCCGGGCTGGGGGCGGGGCTGGCCCTGGCGGCCACACCGCTGCTGCCGCCGGGGGTGCCGGTGCTGCTGGCCGCGTCGGCCGCGTTGATCGCCCTGGTCGGGCCGGAGATGCGGGTGGCCGGCCCCGCTGCGGCCCCCGGGGCCGCGGACGCGAAGGAGTCCGACAACGACGGCGAGGGGGTGCGGTCGTGACGCTGTGGATCGTGCTGGTCGCGACGGCGGCCGGGTGCTACCTGCTGAAGTTCGCCGGGCTGGCGGCGCCGCGGCGCCTGCTGGACAACGCCTGGCTGCGCCGGTTCGCGACGGCGGTGCCGCTGGCGCTGCTGGCCGCGCTGATCGCGGTGGAGGCGCTGCGCGGCGAGGGCCAGGCGCTGGCCTGGGACACCGCCCGGATGGGCGGGGTGGGCGCGGCGGTGGCCGCGCTGGCGCTGCGCGCCCCGTTCCTGGTGGTGGTGCTGGCCGCGGCGGTGGTCACCGCCGGGCTGCGGGCCCTGGGGCTGTGAACGCGGTGCGGGGGCGGCCCTGGAGGTACCGCCCCCGCGCCGGGGTCACTCCCCGGTGATGACGCCGTAGAGCTCGTATCCGCACAGCACCAGGAACAGGCCGCCCGCGATGGCCAGGCCGGTGTTGGAGATCCACCCGTTGCGCCATTCGGCGGGGGTGCGGGAGGAGTTGAGCAGCCACATCAGCGTGAAGGCGAGGAACGGCATGAAGAACGAGCCGAGGACGCCGTAGGCGATGATGAGCTGGACCGGGCGGCCCAGCAGCAGGAGCAGCATGGGCGGGAAGGTCAGCCACAGCATGTAGGCGCGGAAGGGCAGGCTCTTCTCGGTGGCCCCCGGGTCCATGTCGCTCTGGCCGCGCACGTGGTTGACGAAGTCGGCGAAGAGCAGGCTGACGCCGTGCCAGACGCCGATGATCGAGGAGTAGGCGGCGCTGAAGAAGCCGACGAGGAACAGCGTGGCGACGAACCCGCCGAAGCGGTCGCGCAGGACCTCGCCCAGGTCGAGCAGGCCCTGGTCGCCCGAGGACAGGGCGATGCCGCTGGCGTAGAGGAGCTCGGCGCCGACGACGAGCATCGCGATGACGAAGACGCCGGTGGTGATGTAGGCGACCCGGTTGTCGATGCGCATCATGCGCATCCAGCCGGAGTCGCGCCAGCCCTTGGCGTTGACCCAGTAGCCGTAGGCGGCCATCGTGATGGTGCCGCCGACGCCGCCGATGAGCCCCAGGGTGTAGAAGAGGGAGCCCTCGGGCAGCAGCGGGACCAGGCCGGTGACGGCCTCGCCGATGTCGGGACCGACGTAGATCGCGAGGCCGACGACGATCACGAACATGACGCCGATGAAGATCATCATGATCTTCTCGAAGATCGCGTACCGGTTGAACCAGACGATGGCCAGGCCGGAGACGCCCGCGAGGATCGCCCAGGCGTTGAAGGGCACCTGCGGGAAGAGGGCCGAGAGCGGAAGCGCCGTGGCGGACATGGCGCTGGCGCCGTAGACGAAGCCCCAGAGGACCACGTAGACGCCGAAGTACGCCCAGGTCCAGCGGCCCAGGCTGGTCCAGCCGTCGAAGATGGTGCGCCCGGTGGCGAGGTGCCAGCGGCCGGTCGCCTCGGCCAGGGAGATCTTGACGATGCAGCCCACGATGGTGGCCCACAGGAGGGCGTAACCGAAGAGGTTGCCCGCGATGAGGGTGGCGACCAGGTCTCCGGCGCCCACGCCGGTGGCCGCGACGACGATTCCCGGACCGATCTGCTTCCACGTCGCCTTGCGTTGTTCGGTGGCGGCCACCTGTGTCCTTCCGTCGCGTCCCGTGGCGGACCGGTTCCACCGCGGACTCGCAGCACTTTAGAAGCGGACACACCACTTGCAAAGGTGACAATGCCCTCCGTGACCCTTCCGTGCCCGAATCTCTATGACACGGATCACAGGGGGCGGTTCGGGGGTGGTCGTCCACAGGCGCCCGGGGCGCTCCTTGACCCGGCTTCACGGTGCCTGGAAAGGTCGTTGACGGGCGTCCGGCGGATCCCGGACGCGCCGAGCGGACCTTGCGACGATGGAAGGGACCCACCCCATGGCCACAGCCGACCACCGACCCACGCCCCCCGACCGCACCGCCGCGCAGGCGGTGGTCGACGTCCTGGCCGCCGCGGGCGTCCGCCGCTGCTACACCGTCCCGGGCGAGAGCTTCCTGGAGCTCGCCGACGCGATCGACCGCCATCCCGGGATGCGCCTGGTGTCCACCCGGCACGAGGGCGGCGCCGGGTTCATGGCCGAGGCCGACGCCAAGCTCACCGGGGTCCCGGCGGTGGCGGCGGCCACCCGCGGCCCGGGGGCGGCCAACCTGGCGGTCGCGGTGCACACCGCGCACCAGGACTCCACCCCGATGGTCGTGTTCCTGGGCCAGGCCGAGACGGAGCGGCTGGGGCGGGAGGCGTTCCAGGAGGTGGACCTCACCGCGTTCTACGCGCCCATCACCAAGTGGTCCACCACCGTGCACCGGGCCGACCGGCTGGCCGAGGTGACCGCCGAGGCGCTGCGGGTGGCCCGCTCGGGCCGCCCGGGGCCGGTGTCCATCGCGGTGCCGGGCGACCTGTTCGGACAGGTGGTGGGACCGGCGTCGGTCCCGCGGCCGCCGGAGCCGCCGCGGCCCCCGCTGGGCGGGGCCGAGCGCGACCGGCTGGCGGCGTGGCTGACCCGGGCGGTGCGGCCGGTGGTCGTGGCGGGCGGGGGCGCCCGGGGCGCCCGCGCCGACCTGGTGCGCGTGGCCGAGCGGTTCGGCGCCGGCGTGTACTCCGCCTGGCGCAGGCAGGACGTGTTCCCCAACGACCACGCGCTCTACCTGGGCCACCTGGGGCTGGGCGCCCCGCCCGCGACGCTGGCCGCGCTGTCGGAGGCCGACGCGGTGCTGGTGGTGGGGTGCCGACTGAGCGAGACCACAACCCAGGGGTACCGGCTGCCGGACACGGCCCGGGCCAAGGTGGCGCGGATCGACATCGACCCGGGGCGGCCGGGGTCGCACCTGGACCTGTGGGCGTCGGTGGTGGCCGACGCGGGCGAGGCCCTGCGCGAGCTGGCCGAAGCCCCGTTCCAGGCCCCCTACCGGGACTGGAGCGCGGCCCGGCGGGCCTGGGTGGACTCGTCGGCCGTGCCGGTGGAGACGCAGGCGCACGAGGGGCCGGGGCTGCACCCCTGGCAGGTGATCGCGGGGATGCGCGAGGCGCTGCCCGAGGACGCGGTGGTCACCAACGACGCCGGGAACTTCGCGTCGTTCCTGCACCGGGGCTGGTGGTTCCGGCACCCGCGCACCCAGCTGGCGCCCACCAGCGGGGCGATGGGGTACGCGGTCCCGGCCGCGGTCGCCGCCAAGCTGGCCGAGCCGGAGCGCACGGTGGTGGCGGTGGCGGGCGACGGCGGCGCGCTGATGACCGGGCAGGAGCTGGAGACGGCGGTGCGCGAGGGCGCCCCGGTGACGGTGGTGGTGTTCCAGAACGGGCTGTACGGCACGATCGCCATGCACCAGGCCCGCGAGCTGGGCCGGCTGGCGGGGACGCGGATCGGCGGGCCGCTGGACCTGGCGGGGTACGCCCGTTCGCTGGGCGCGCGCGGGGAGACCGTGCACACCCGGGAGGAGCTGGTCAAGGTGCTGGGCGAGGCGGTGGCGGCGGACCTGCCGACCCTGGTGGACGTGCGCACGGACCCCGAGGTGATCAGCCCCTCAGCGACCCTGACGGAACTCCTCCAGGCCCCACGCTGACCGTCCCGTCCGGGGACCGGCCCCTGAGGCCGGCCCCGGTCGGGGCTTCGAGCGGCGCCCCGTCTCCGCCCAGGGGCACCCGGGGCAGGTGTCCCGGGCAGGGACGCCGATGCGGCCGCCCGTCCGCACGCCCGCGCGAGGCACGGCTCTCCCGGCTACCCGCGGCGGGCGTCCCGGGCGGGGAAGACGACCGGGCCCGGCGTCCGTCGCGCTCGCGGCGGCTCCGCCCGGGCCCCGTCCCGGGCGTCAGGCCGGGACGGGGCGGGTGTCGTAGGCGGCGGCCGACTCGCGCAGGGCGCGGACGGTGGCGCGGATGGCGGGGCGGCGGGAGGCGTCGGTGCGCCAGAACACGTACACCTGGCGGACCAGGGCGGGCTGCACCGGCACCACCCGCACCCCGTCGGGGAGCGGGCCGCGGCCCAGCCGGGGCATGACGGCGGCGCCGATCCCGGCGGCGATGAGGGCCAGCTTGGTCTGGTGCTCCTCGACGTTGTGGATGACGTTGGGCTCGCCGCCGCGCGAGCGGATCATGTCGTAGAGCCAGTCGTTGCAGATGGACCCGCGCGACCAGCTGATCCAGGGCAGGTCGAGGATCTCGTCGATGGCGAGGATCTCCCGGTGGGCGAGGGGGTGGTCGGCGGGCAGGGCGATGTCGCCGACGTCCTCCATCAGGGGCGCGCGGCTCATGCCCTCGGGCAGGGCGAGCGGGGAGCCCATCCAGTCGATGACCATGCACAGGTCCACCTCGCCGCGGGCCATCGACTGCAGGCTCTCGTGGGGCTCCTCCTCGAAGAGCTCGACCCGCAGCCGGGGGTGGGCCTCGCGCAGGGTGTTGAGGGCCTGGGGCAGGATGCCGCGCACGGCGGTGGGGGTGCCGGACAGGCGCAGGTGCCCGGTGACGTGGTCGCGGTGGGCCTCCAGGTCGGCCTCGGCCCGCTGCACCAGGGAGAGGATCCGGGAGGCGTGCTCGACGAGGAGTTCGGCGGCGTCGGTGAGGCGCACCCCGCGCCCGTTGCGCTCGACCAGGGGCTGGCCGACCTCGCGTTCGAGCTTGGAGAGCTGCTGGGAGACGGCGGAGTTGGTGACGTGCAGGGCCTCGGCGGCGGCGCTGAGGGAGCCGTGCGCCGCGATGGCGTGGAGGACACGGAGGCGGTCGACACTGAGCATGTAAGGAACACTAACTCACTCGTTTAGAAATACGAAGTAGACCTAACACATCGGTGCGCGGTACAAACGTCCCATGCCCGTGCTCTCTCCCTCCCCGGCCGCGTCCGCCGGGGTCCGCCGCCTCACCGCCGACTGGCGGGTCAAGTTCGCGCTCCTGGCCCTGATCTGGGGCATGAGCTTCGTCTTCATCAGGGTCGCCGCCCAGTCCCTGGAGCCGATGCAGCTGTCCCTGGGCCGGATCGCCGCCGGCGCCCTGCCGCTGCTGGCGGTGGTGCTGCTGCGCGGCGGCCGGCTGCCGACCTCGCCGCGGCTGCTGGCCCACATGTTCGTGGCCGCGCTGCTGCTCAACACGATCCCGTTCACGCTGTTCGGGTACGCCGGCCAGCTCATCCCCTCGGCGGTGATGGGCATCGTCAACGCCGCGACGCCGCTGTTCGGCGTGGTGTTCTCGATGCTGCTGCTGGCCGACGAGCGCCGCCCCGACCGCGACCGGGTGCTCGGGCTGGGGATCGGCTTCCTGGGCGTGCTCGTGGTGTTCGGCGTGTGGAACTCCCTGGGCGAGGTGAGCGTGAGCGACCGGGACGCCATGGTCGGCATGGGGTTCGTGGTCGCGGCGACCGCCTGCTACGGCATCGGCACCCCGTACCTGCGCCGGTTCGTGGCGGGCAGCTCCCACGGCGCCCTGGAGCTGTCGGCGCTGCAGCTGCTGCTGGCCGCCGTGCCGCTGGCGGTGCTGGTGCCGGTGGCCACCGACGCCCCGACCGACGTGACCTGGCAGGTGGTGGCCTCGGTCCTGGTCCTGGGGGTGATGGGCACGGGGGTGGCCTACGTGCTCCAGTACGCGGTGCTGCGGGAGGCGGGGGCGACCGTCGCGACCACCGTCACCTACGTGGCGCCGGTGGTGTCGATCGCCGCGGGGATCGTCCTCATGGGCGAGACCCTGTCGTGGAACCAGCCGCTGGGGGCGCTGGTGATCATCATCGGCGCGGCCCTGTGCCAGGGGCTGGTGCGCACCCGGCCCGTCGCCCCGCCGCCCCGGGGCTGACCGGGACGACGGGAGAGGGGCCGCCGGACGGATGTCCGGCGGCCCCTCGTGCGTTCGCGTGCCGTGTCCGGCCCCGCCCGGCCCGGTGTCCGCACCGGCCGGGGAGCCAGGGGCGGCTCAGTCCTCGCGCAGCATCTCCACGGCCCGCTCCAGGTCCTCCGGGTAGGGGCTGGAGAACTCCACCGGCCGGTGCTCGGTGGGGTGGTCGAACCCGAGCCGCACCGCGTGCAGCCACTGGCGGCGCACCCCCAGGCGCTCGGCGAGCGTGGGGTCGGCCCCGTAGAGCATGTCGCCCACGCACGGGTGGCGCAGCGCCGACATGTGCACCCGGATCTGGTGGGTGCGCCCGGTCTCCAGCTTGATCTCCAGCAGGCTGGCGGCCCGGAACGCCTCCTGGGTGTCGTAGTGGGTCACCGAGGGGCGCCCGCCCGCGACCACGGCCCAGCGGCCGTCGCCCGCCGGGTGGCGGTCGATGGGCGCGTCGACGGTGCCGCGCAGCGGGTCGGGGTGGCCCTGGACGAGGGTGTGGTAGCGCTTGTCCACCGTGCGCTCCTTGAAGGCGCGCTTGAGGACGCTGTAGGCGGTCTCGCTCTTGGCGACCACCATGAGCCCGGTGGTGTTGGCGTCCAGGCGGTGCACGATGCCCTGGCGCTCGGCGGCGCCGCTGGTGGCCACCTGGATCCCGGCGGCCAGCAGGCCCTCCAGGACGCTGGGGCCGGTCCAGCCGACGGTGGGGTGGGCGACGACCCCGACGGGCTTGTCGACCACGATGATGTCGGCGTCCTCGTGCACGATCCGCATGCCCGGGACGGGCTCGGGGCGCGGCACGGGGGCGGTGGGCGGCGGCGGCAGGGTGATCTCCAGCCAGGCGCCGGCGCGGACGCGGTCGGACTTGCCCGCCTCGGAGCCGTCGACCAGGACGCTGCCGTCCACGATGAGCTCGGCCGCACGGGTGCGGGACAGCCCGAACATGCGGGCGATCGCCGAGTCGAGCCGGTCGCCCTCCAGCCCGTCGGGCACGGGCAGGCTGCGGGTGTCGCTCACTGGCCCTTCCCTTCGGTGGTGGTGTCGTCGCCGGGGGCGGTGTCGTCCCCGGTCCGGCCCTCGGCGGAGCCCCCGGCCGCGGTCGCGGTGTCCCGCGCCCCGCCGCCGGCCCTGTCGCCGTCCTTGTCGTCGGAGACGATGCTGCCGTCCAGCTCCACGCCCTTGAAGGTCAGCAGGACGACCAGGCAGGCGCCGACCACCACGCAGGAGTCGGCGATGTTGAACACCGGGAAGTCCATCACCTTGATGAAGTCCACGACGGCACCGTGGAACGGCTCGGGTTCGCGGAAGATCCGGTCCACGAGGTTCCCGGCGGCCCCGCCCATCATCAGGCCCAGGGTCACGGCCCACCAGACGCTGCGCACCCGCAGCCCGATGTAGGCGATGACGAGGACGACGACGCTGGCGATGGTGGTGAACACCCAGGTGTGGTCGGTGCCCATGGAGAACGCGGCGCCGGTGTTGTACACCAGCGTGAACTGCACGATCTCGCCGATGACGTCGAGCCGCTCGCCCTCCTGGAAGGCGGCCAGGACCCATTCCTTCGTGAGGAGGTCCACGCCGATGGCGGCGAGCGCGACGAGCACCAGCAGCAGGTAGCGCCGCCGGCGGCCCCCCGGTGTGCGGGCGGTGGTCATGTTGCTGTCCCCGGAGGGCTCTACCTCAGTCAGCGACGCTCCTCGCGCTGTTTGCAGGAGACGCACAGGGTGGCCCGCGGGAACGCCTGGAGGCGCTCCTTGCCGATGGGCCGTCCGCATGAGTCGCAGACCCCGTAGGTTCCCGCGTCCATCCGTTCGATCGCCCGCTCGCTCGCGGCGAGCAGGTCACGAGTATTGTAGGCCAACGCCAACTCGTGTTCGCGTTGGAAGGCCTTGGCCCCGGTATCGGCGGGGTCGTCCCCGGCCCCGTCCACGGGGTCCTCCAGCCGCTCGGCGACCTGCTCCTCGACCTGGCGGATCTCCCTGCGCGCGGCGGCGATGTCGTCTTCCAGGCGTTCGCGGACCCCCGCGAGCTCCTGCCGGGTCCACGGCTCCTCGCCGGGCAGTACCGGCAGATCCGCCGCCTCGGTGGCCTTCATCGCACTTACCTCCCGACCGTGCGCCCCCGCCCGTACCCCGCCGACCTGCGGGATCACCCCCGTGGACGGAGCCGCGAGTGGTGCCGGGAAGCCTAGGCGAGCCCCGCCCCCTTGGCAACGACCCGGGCGCCGGCGTCGCACGTCCTCACAGGTCGCGCCGGTACAGCACCGCGGGCACCACCAGCGCCCCGCCCAGCAGCGGGGTGGGGGTGACCGCGCCGGTGTCACGCCACCCGGCGGCGGCGTAGAAGCGGCGGGCGCGGGCGTTGCCCTCCAGCACCCACAGGACGCCGTGGCCGGTGCCGCCGGCGGTCATGGCGGCCAGGGTCTCCTCCCACAGGCGGCGGTTGACGCCGGTGCCCCACACCTCGGGCAGCGAGTAGAAGGTCTCCAGGTCGGTGACGGTGCGGTCGGCGTCGTCGGGGTCGGCGGCCGGGGCGAACCCGGCGTAGGCGACGATGCCGCCCGGCCCCTCGGCCGGTTCGGCCACCAGGCATCCCGCGCCCGGGCGGACCAGGTGGCCGCGCAGCCGCCCCGCCCAGATCCCGGCCAGGCGGTCGGTGTCCAGGCTCTCCAAGTGCTCCCGGGCGATGAGGCCGCGGTAGGCGGCGTGCCAGGAGGCGACGTTGACGGCCGCGATGGCCGGGGCGTCGGCGGGGACCGCCCGGCGGACGCGCACGGGGCCCATGGCGGCGGTCACTCGGCGGCGGCGAAGCCGCCGTAGTCCTCGGCCAGCGCCGCCAGGTGGGGTTCGTCGAACACCGCCGGGCCGCCGTGCGGGCCGGTGCGCACCTCGATCACCCAGTCGGCGTCCTCGGCGTCGTCCTCCCCCGCCAGCATGTCCCGGTGCACCAGGCACGGTTCGTAGCCCTGCTCCAGGAGCTGTTCGGCCAGCTCCTCGGCGTCGTCCCGGTCCGCAAGCGTCACCAGGACGGTTCCGCGCACGTTCTCCGCCACCCGCCTCCGCCCTCCCCGTCGAAAAAGCGCGGGGCGCCGCCCCCGCGCTGCGTTATCCTGTGCCCAGGTGTCGATGGGGACGAGTAGTGCCGGCCCCGACCGGACGGACACAGCTTAGAAGCGGTCGATGCGTCCGAGCGACCCGGGGGCGGTGGGAGCCCGGGGGTACGACCGGCACGAAGATCACCCCGGAACCGCCGGAAGAACAGGGCCGACGCCCCCAGTAGAACCGGCAGACGTGAACGAAGTGGGACCCGTCCCGGCCGCCCTCGCGCGGACCGGACCGGCGGCGTCCAAGGAGGGTGGTACCGCGGGGCCCCGGCCTCGTCCCTCCGTCAGGAACGACCCTGATGGAAAGGTACGACGGTGGCCAACGAGTCCCGGCCGAGCGCGTCCCGCGCACTCCCCCAGCTGCCCGCGCAGATCGACCTGCCCGCGATGGAGCGCGAGATCCTCGACCGCTGGTCGAAGGAGAACGTCTTCCAGCGCTCCCTCGACCAGACCCGAGGCGGCCCCAACTGGGTCTTCTACGAGGGTCCCCCCACCGCCAACGGCCAGCCCGGCGTGCACCACGTCGAGGCCCGCGCGTTCAAGGACGTCTTCCCGCGCTTCCGCACCATGCGCGGCTACCACGTCGACCGCAAGGCCGGGTGGGACTGCCACGGCCTGCCCGTCGAGGTGGCCGTGGAGAAGGAGCTGGGCCTGTCCGGCAAGAAGGACATCGAGTCCTTCGGCATCGCCGAGTTCAACGCCCGCTGCCGCGAGTCCGTGCTGCGCAACGTCGACGCGTTCACCGCGATGACCGAGCGCATGGGCTACTGGGTGAACATGGACGATGCCTACCGCACCATGGACCCCCAGTACGTGGAGTCGGTGTGGTGGGCGCTCAAGCAGATCTGGGACAAGGGCCTGCTGGTCCGCGACTTCCGGATCAGCCCCTACTGCCCGCGCTGCGGCACCACCCTGTCCGACCACGAGCTGGCCCAGGGCTACGAGACCGTCACCGACCCGTCGGTGTACGTGCGGTTCCCGGTGACGTCCGGGCCGCTGGCCTCGCCCGAGCACCCCACCTCGCTGCTGGTGTGGACGACCACCCCGTGGACCCTGGTGTCCAACACGGCGGTGGCGGTCCACCCCGACGTGGAGTACGTGGTGGCCACCGACGGGAACGAGCGCCTGGTGCTGGCCCGGCCGCTGTTCGAGAAGGTCCTGGGCGAGGGCTGGGAGCTGACCGGGGAGTCCTTCGAGGGCGACGAGATGGAGCGCTGGACCTACCAGCGCCCCTTCGACCTGGTGGCCTTCGACGAGCCCGCCCACTACGTGGTGCTCGCCGACTACGTGACCGTCGAGGACGGCACCGGCCTGGTGCACCAGTCGCCCGCGTTCGGCGCCGACGACATGGCGGTGTGCCGCGCCTACGGGCTGCCGATGGTGAACCCCGTCCGCCCGGACGGCACCTTCGAGGCCGACCTGGACCTGGTCGGCGGGGTGTTCTTCAAGGACGCCGACAAGACGCTGGTGCGCGACCTCAAGGACCGGGGCCTGCTGTTCCGGCACCTGGCCTACGAGCACTCCTACCCGCACTGCTGGCGCTGCCACACGGCGCTGCTGTACTACGCGGTGCCGTCCTGGTACATCCGCACCACCGCGGTCAAGGACGAGCTGCTGGCGCAGAACCAGGCCACCAACTGGGTGCCGGAGAACGTCAAGGAGGGCCGCTTCGGCGAGTGGCTGCGCAACAACGTCGACTGGGCGCTGTCGCGCAACCGCTACTGGGGCACCCCGCTGCCGGTCTGGGAGTTCCCCGACGGGCGGCAGATCTGCGTGGGCTCGCTGGCGGAGCTGAGCGAGCTCAGCGGCGAGGACCTGTCGAACCTCGACCCGCACCGGCCGTTCGTGGACGACATCGTCATCCCCGACCCGGACGCCGACCCGTCCCTGCCCGAGGAGCAGCGGGTGGCCCGGCGGGTGCCCGAGGTGATCGACGCCTGGTTCGACTCGGGGTCGATGCCGTTCGCCCAGTGGGGCGCCCCGCACGTCAACGCGGAGGTGTTCCGGGAGAACTTCCCGGCGCAGTACATCTCCGAGGCGATCGACCAGACCCGCGGCTGGTTCTACTCGCTGCTGGCGGTCAACACGCTGGTGCACGACCGCAACGCGTTCGAGAACGTGGTGGTGCTCGGCCACATCCTCGCCGAGGACGGCCGCAAGATGAGCAAGCACCTGGGCAACGTCATGGAGCCCATCCCGGTGATGGACCGGCACGGCGCCGACGCGCTGCGGTGGTTCATGCTGGCCAGCGGCTCGCCGTGGACCGCCCGCCGGGTGGGGCACGCCGCATTGGAGGAGATCGTCCGCAAGGTGCTGCTGACGTACTACAGCACCGTGTCGTTCTTCACCCTGTACGCCAACGCCGGCGAGGGCTGGGACCACTCCCGGCTGGCCGACGCCCCGGCCCCGCAGGACCGGCCGCTGCTGGACCGGTGGCTGCTGTCGGAGCTCAACGAGGTCGTGCGGGACGTCACCGAGGCCCTGGAGGCCTTCGACACGACGACGGCGGGCCGCCGCCTGACCGCGTTCGTCGACGACATCTCGAACTGGTACGTGCGCCGGTCGCGCCGCCGGTTCTGGGGCGGCGCGGACACCCCCGAGGGCGCGGCGGCGTTCGCGACGCTGTTCGAGGCCCTGGAGACCGTGACGCTGCTGATGGCGCCGGTGGTGCCGTTCCTGACCGACCACGTGTGGACGGCGCTGCGCCGGCCCGACGCCCCGGAGTCGGTGCACCTGGCCTCGTGGCCCGAGGTCCGCGAGGACCTGGTCGACCCGGAGCTGTCGGCGCACATGGCGCTGACCCGCCGCCTGGTGGAGCTGGGCCGCTCGGCCCGGGTGGACTCGGCGGTGCGCACCCGCCAGCCGCTGGCGCGGGCCCTGGTGGGCGCCGCCGGGTTCGCGGACCTGCCCGCGCAGCTGCGGGAGCAGATCGCCGACGAGCTGAACGTGGCGTCGCTGGAGTCGCTGTCGACGGTCGGCGGCGACCTGGTGGACTACCTGGTCAAGCCGAACTTCCGGGCGCTGGGCAAGCGGTTCGCCAAGCGGACCCCGCTGGTCGCCCGGGCGATCGGGGCGGCGGACCCGGCGGAGCTGGTGCGCCAGGTGCGCGACACCGGGTGGGCGCAGGTCCGGGTCGAGGACGAGCCGGTGGAGGTCAGCGCCGACGAGGTGCTGGTCACCGAGCAGCCGCGCGAGGGCTGGGCGGTCGCCTCGGGTGCGGGCGAGACCGTGGCCCTGGACCTGGAGCTGACGCCGGAGCTGCGCCGCGCGGGCCTGGCCCGCGAGATGGTGCGCATGCTCCAGGAGGCCCGCAAGCAGAGCGGCCTGGACGTGTCGGACCGCATCCACGTGTGGTGGGCGGCCACCGACGAGTCCACCGCGCAGGCGCTGGACGAGCACGCCGCGGCCATCGCCGGCGAGGTGCTGGCGGACGCGTTCACCGCGGGCGAGATCGGCGCGGACCTGCACCGCACCGAGTCGGAGGAGTTCGGGGTGGCCTTCGGCTTCCGCAGGGCCTGACCGAACGAGACGGGCGCCGCCCCCCCGGTGGGGGCGGCGCCCGTCGTCGTTGTCGCCGGGTGTCAGTCGCGGGTGAAGGCCGCCGTGGCGTCGGGGTCCTCGTTGTCCTGGGGCCTGCGGTAGGTGAACACGGCCGTGGTCTCGGTGTCGTCGCCGCGCTGCGGGATGCTGTAGGAGAAGGACTCGGGCTCCTCGGGCGCGTCCCCGCGCTCCGCGGACTCCCCGGCGCCGGTGTCCCCGTCGCCCCGCGGAGAGCCGTCGCCGGCGTCCTCCGCCGCGTCCTCACGCGGCCGGTCGGCGTCGTCGGAGTCCTCGGCGTCCGCCGCGGCGGCCTCCCCGGCCTCCTGCGCCTCGGGCTCCTCGGAGTCCCGCGCGTCCCCGTCGCGCTGCGGGATGCTGTAGGAGAAGGACTCGGGCTCCTCGGCCGCGTCCCCGCGCTCCGCGATCTCTCCGGCGCCGGTGTCCCCGTCGCCCCGCGGAGAGCCGTCGGCGGCGTCCTCCGCCGGCGTCCGGAGGTCGTCGTCCGCCTCCGCCGCCTCGTCGCGCGCCGGTTCGGCCGCGTCGGAGTCCTCGGTGTCGCGGACAGCGGAGTCGGTGTCCGGCTCGGCGGCGGCCTCGTCGACCTCACCGGTCTCAACGGAGTCCGCGACGGGCGCGCCGGGCTCCTCCGCCCCGTGCACGTCGTCCGCGTCGTCGGCGTCCTCGCGCCGGTCGGACCACGAGGGCTCGGAGACGGCCTCGTCGTCCTCCTCGTCCGCGGCACGCTCGCGCTCGGCCCCGGTGTCATCGCCGGTCCCGGAGGCGGCGGTCTGGACGACCGGCTCCTCCGCGTCATCGGCCGCGTCGCCCGTGTCCCGTACGGGCCGGGTGTCCTCGGCTTCGGGGGCGGCGGTCTCCTGCTCCCCGGGCGCCTCGGCGTCGTCATCGGCCGTCGCGGTCTCACGCCTGTTGAACCAGGAGAGCTCCGCCCCGGCTTCATCGCCGGTCCCGGAGGCGGGGGCCGGGACGACCTGCTCCTCCGCCTCCTCGGCGGCGGACTCGCGCCGGTCGAACCAGGAGAGCCCGGCCTCGGCGTCATCACCGGTCCCGGAGGCGGGGGCCGGAACGACCTGCTCCTCCGCCTCCTCGGCGGCGGACTCGCGCCGGTCGAACCAGGAGAGCCCGGCGTCGTCGTGGGAATCCTCGGGGGCTTCGGCCCGCGCGGCCGCGGGCTCGGGGGCCGGGTCCCGCGCGTCCTCGAAGGGGCGGTGGGCGGGCCGGGGGTCGACAGGGGCGGGTGCCTGCTCTTCGCGGGAGCCGTGCTCGACCGCGGTGGAGGCGGACGGGGCGGGGGCAGGCGCCACCGTGTCCGGTTCCGGCCACTCACGGGCCGTGGGTGTCTGCCAGCGCGGCAGATCGTACTCCGGCTCCCCCGGTCCGGAGTCCTCCGTCCAGGCGCGGGGTTCCCGCACCGGCTCGGGAGCCGGTGCGGGTACGCGCCCGGAGTGCTCCGGCGCCACGTGCACGGCCGCGGGAACGGACGACTTCCCCAAACCGTCCGTTCGATCCACTCGGGTCCTCCCCTGGATGAGGGCGCCCACCAGGAGCAGCACACTCACACCGGCCAACCCCAGGGCGATGAACACCAGGGTGGTCTCGGCGAACACCAGGGCTGCCACGATGACGGCGATGGCCGCCAGCACCGCGACGGATGCGAGGACGCTGAGGATCACGGGTCGACCAGGACCTTTACACGTTGCCGGAGTCTTCAGTTGTGGAGCCTACCGCCGACCGGGGTCAGCGACGCTCGTGCGGGGCCTCGCCCGGGTGGAAACCGCCGTGCTGGACGGGCTCGGGCTGGCCGAAGGGGTTGCCGCCGGGGCCGCCGTGCTGCAGCGCCGGGGTGGGACCGGTCGGCGGGGCCATCGTCTGGAAGCCGCCCGTGGTGTTCGGGTTCGGCTGCTCGATGCCCGCGCCCTCCTCCAGCTCGCGCAGCTGGCGCTCGAAGTAGTCCTTCAGGCGGCTGCGGTACTCGCGCTCGAAGTCCTTGAGCACGTTGACCTTGTGCTCCAGCTCCTCGCGCTGCTGGACGAGGCTGCCCATGACCTGGCGGTGGCGCTCTTGGGCGTCCCGGTCGAGGTTCTCCGAGCGGACGCGGGCCTCGCCGATGATCTGCTCCGCCTGGCGGCGGGCCTTGCCGAGGATGTCCTCGGACTCGTGGCGGGCGCGGCCCAGGGTCTCGTCGGCCTCGCGGCGGGCGTCGGAGATGGCCTGGTCGGCGGTCTGCTGGGCCAGGGCCAGGACGCGGGCGGCCGTGTCCATGTTCTCCTCGCCGCCCATGCCCATGTGCATGGGGGCGGGCGCCTGGGGCTGGGGCTCGACGACGGCCTGAGGCGGCTGGACGGGCTCGGGGCGGGGCGGCTCGGGCTGCTCCTGGGGCTGCTGGAAGTCCTGCATCCCGGCGTTGGGCACCTTGCCGCGCAGGCACTCGGCGAGCTTGCCGCGCAGTTCCTCGTTCTCCTGGATCAGCCGGTCCAGCTCGGACTCGACCTCGTCGAGAAAGGCATCGACCTCTTCTTCGTCGTAGCCCGGCCGGAGCCGGGTCGTGCTGAACTGCTTGTTCCGCACATCAGCGGGTGTCAGCGGCATGTTCGTCTCCTTGGCGCGCTTGGAGTCCATCCGTAGGGACGCTACCTGATCGTGACCTTACGGCAATCCGGATCATGACCAAGACCACATAACGGAATCGGGGGCGACTTTTTTCGCCCCCGACGCCTGCTCTAGGCGACCGAGAGTGCCAGGCTTCCCAGCAGGCTCGCGGCGATCGACAGGCCCAGGAACAGCACCAGGACGCTCAGGTCGAGCGCGATGCTGCCGAGCCGGACGGGCTTGATGAACCTGCGCAGGAAACGCAGCGGCGGGTCGGTGAGCGTGTACACGATCTCGGCGATCACGAGCAGGAACCCCGAGGGGCGCCAGTCCCTGGAGAAGGACTGCACCATCTCCAGCACGACGCGCGCGAGCAGTACGAAGACGTACAGTCGCAGCGCGATGACCAGCACGGACAGGACGATACTCACGGTCTATTCGACCCAATCTCTGGACAAATCCGATGGTCTAGCTCTGATTGAAGAACCCTCGCTCAGCGATCCGCGCCTTGTCTTCCGCGGTCACCTCGACGTTGGCCGGGGACAGTAGGAACACCTTGTTGGTCACGCGTTCGATACTGCCATGCAGACCGAAGATCAGACCAGCCGCGAAGTCGACCAGACGCTTGGCGTCGCTGTCGACCATCTCGGTCAGGTTCATGATCACCGGCGTACCCTCCCGGAAGTGCTCTCCGATCGTACGCGCCTCGTTGTACGTGCGCGGATGGAGCGTGGTGATCCTCGCGAGGTCGGCGGTGGAGGCAGAGGTCGTGGTCGTGCCACCGCGCCGTTCACCCGTGCCCGAGTGGTCGCCGGTGTCGTTCACGTCCTCGCCCCGTGTTCCCTCGCCGTGCGGGGAGTCGGCGCCGCGTTCGCGGTGCTCCTCCACGCCCTCGTCGAAATCATCGAACTCATCATATTCGTCCGCATAGCGGTGATCGTAACGGTCGTCCTCCACGAGGCCGAGGTAGACCGCCATCTTGCGCATCGCGCCGGCCATCTCATGTCCTCCGTCGTCCCCGCGGCCTGCACCGCAGCCGACTCCTCCGTACCGCCCCGTCTTCCCTGGTGCAACGGGGTGTGACGCCCTTTCGGGCGAACTCCACAGACGGGTTCCAAGGTCTATGTGGGGACATTACCCCACGATCGGCCCGCGATCGCCGAGCAACGCCGCACCGAGCCGAAGGTGTGTCGCGCCACGCTCGATCGCGGCCTCCAAGTCCCCGCTCATACCCGCGGAGACCATCGTGGCCCGAGGATAACGATCACGAATGAGACACGCGACCTCATAAAGACGACCGAAAGCCTCATAAGGGTCGCCCTCTCGGGGTGCCACGGCCATCACACCGCCGAGTTCGAGCGCCTCGTGCTCGTCGATCCGGGCGGCCAGCTCCGCCGCGTCGGCGGGGTCGACCCCGCCGCGCGGGCCCAGCACGCCCGCCTGCGAGTCGTCGTCGAGGTTGACCTGGACCAGGCAGGTGAGGCGGCGCCCGGCGGCCGCGGCCCGGTCGCCCAGCGCGCGGGCGAGCTTCGCCCGGTCCACCGAGTGGACGACGTCGGCGTAGGAGGCCACCGACCTGGCCTTGTTGGTCTGCAACTGGCCGATGAAGTGCCAGGTCAGGTCGAGGTCTGCGGTGGCGGCGGCCTTGGGGGCCGCCTCCTGGTCGCGGTTCTCCCCCATGTCGGCCAGGCCGAGCGAGGCGAGGATGCGCACGTCCTCGGCGGGGCGGGTCTTGGTGACCGCGATCAGCGACACCTCCGCGGGGTCCCGGTCGGCCTTGTGGCAGGCCGCCTCGACGCGGGCGCGGGCCGCCGCGAGGTTCTCCTTGATCCGCTCGACGCGGGCCGGGTCGTGTGACACGTCGTCCTCATCCATCTCTCGGTCTCGCCGGTCCGTGCGGTCCGGTCCGGTTCAGTCCTGTTCCTGCCAGACGAACGACGCGAACCGCCCGGTGGGGGCGCCGCCCCGGTGCGAGAACAGCTCGGGTGTCTCCAGGGTGCAGCGGCCGTCGGCCCGGATGTCGGTGACCCCGGCGCGGCGCAGCTGTGCGGTGACGGCGGCGACCATGTCGACCCCGGGGGTGCCCCGGCGGGTGGTGGAGGCGGCCTCGGGGGTGTCGCGGGCGGTCTCGTCCCGCAGCCCGGCCGGGACCTCGTAGCACTTGCCGCAGATGGAGGGGCCGAGGAGGACGGTGGTGCTCCCGGGGCGGGCGCCCTGGTCGGCCATGGCGGCGATGAGGTTGGCGGCCACACCGTGGGCGGTGCCCAGGCGGCCGGAGTGGGCGGCGCCCAGGACGCCGCGTTCGCCGTCGGCCGCCAGGACGGGCAGGCAGTCGGCGGCCAGGGAGGCCAGGACCAGGCCGGGGGTGGTGGTGACGACGCCGTCGCAGGTCCCGACTGTGCCGGGGGCGTCGGCGACCAGGACGTCGGCGCTGTGCACCTGGTCCATCCAGACGACGCGGTCGGCGTCGAAACCGAGGTTCCGCGCGGCGGTGCGCCGGTTGGCCAGCACCGTCTCCCGGTCGTCCCCCGTCCCCAGGCCCATGTTGAGCGAGTCGTAGGGCGGGGAGCTGGTCCCGCCGTGGCGCTCGGTGACGGCGGCACGGACCCCGTGCCCGAGGTCGACGATGGTGCCCATCCCTGTGACCGCTGTCCTTCCCTCGGCCCGGTCGGGACGGCGCGGTGGACGCCGACCCCCGGAGCGGCGACGGCCCCGCCCACCCGGGTCGGGGCCGCTGACACGTCGATGGTACCGGGGTGTCGGTCCGCGCTACTTCAGGAAGTCGGGGATGTCCAGGTCGTCCGGCTCCTCGAACACGACCCGGCGCCGGGGCGTGGGGACGTCGGCGCGCCGTTCGGCGACCGACTCCGAGACCACGTGGACGGGCCGGGGCTCGTCGGCGTGCTCCTCCCGGGCCGGGGCCGGCTCGGGCTCGGCCGGCGCGGCCTCGGCGAACCGGTCGTGGGCCGGGGCCTGCGGTTCCGGCTCGGGCTGCGGCTCGGGCTCGGTCACCGCGACCGGCTCGGGCTCGACCGGGGCCGCCGGGGCCGTCGGGGCCGGTTCCCAGGCCGGCGGCGGGGTCTGCTGCGCACGGGCCGGCTCGGCGCTGTGCCGGCCGCCGAGCCACGGCAGTTTCTCGGCCGACGCCCCGGCCGCGTCCGCGGCGGGGGTCGTGGACGCCCCCTGTCCGCCGGTCGCGGCGCCCGCCGTGGGGGCGACGGCCTTAGGAGGGTCCACCGGCTCGCGCCGGTGCAGCGCGGGCCCGGTGACCTCGGGTTCGTCGAAGCCCGCGGCGATGACGGTCACCCGGACCTCGTCGCCCAGGGCGTCGTCGATGACGGCGCCGAAGATGATGTTGGCCTCGGGGGCCGCGGAGTTGGAGACGAGCTGTGCCGCCTCGTTGATCTCGAACAGCCCCAGGTCGGAGCCGCCCTGGATGGACAGCAGGACGCCGTGGGCGCCGTCGATGCTGGCCTCCAGCAGCGGGGACGAGATGGCCATCTCCGCGGCGGCCACCGCGCGGTCGTCGCCGCGCGCCGAGCCGATGCCCATGAGCGCGGAGCCGGCCCCGGACATGACCGACTTGACGTCGGCGAAGTCCAGGTTGATGAGGCCGGGCGTGGTGATCAGGTCGGTGATGCCCTGGACACCGGAGAGCAGCACCTGGTCGGCCGCCTTGAAGGCGTCCAGGACGCTGACCTGCCGGTCGGAGATGGAGAGCAGCCGGTCGTTGGGAATCACGATGAGTGTGTCGACCTCCTCACGGAGCATCGCTATCCCCGACTCGGCCTGGGTGGCGCGCCGCTTGCCCTCGAAGCCGAAGGGGCGGGTGACCACACCGATGGTGAGGGCCCCCAGGGATCGGGCGATGTTGGCGACCACGGGCGCGCCGCCCGTACCGGTGCCGCCGCCCTCACCCGCGGTGACGAAGACCATGTCGGCCCCCTTGAGGACCTCCTCGATCTCCTCCCGGTGGTCCTCGGCGGCCTTGCGGCCGACGTCGGGGTTGGCTCCGGCTCCCAGGCCGCGGGTGAGTTCACGGCCGACGTCCAGCTTGACGTCGGCGTCACTCATCAGCAGCGCCTGGGCATCGGTATTGATCGCGATGAACTCGACGCCCTTGAGCCCCTCTTCGATCATTCGGTTGACGGCGTTGACACCGCCGCCGCCGATACCGACGACTTTGATGACCGCGAGGTAGTTCTGCGGTGCTGCCACGACGAGGGGCCTTTCCGCTCGCATACGCCGTTCCCTCCCGTGTCCGGCGGTGGTGTCCGCCGGGCCGGTGGGTTCGGCTCCGGTTCTACAGTGTGCGTTTCGGGTTCTCCGACGAGGCGTCCCAGGACGCCGGCGCGGGGGACCCGGGACCGCGTGAACCGTGGGGTGCCGAACCGGGGAGGCTCTGTGCCTCCCCCGGGTCCGGCGGGAGAAATACGGTTCCCGCGTACCCCGAAAAGCGTGTTCTGTACTTTGTTGACGGTGGTCGTGACTCTCGACAGTAAGCCGACCGCCCACCACCGGCAACCGATGACTGCTTCAGCCTAACGTCGTATAACACGAGGAAGCGATGTGCTGACTCGGCGCGTCGCGTCTGGAATGTCCCCGCGTCGTGTCCGCACCCCCTCCCGAGGGGGCCGCCGGCCCTCCGGAAGCGGCCGCCGGTCCGGCTTCGTCCGGCTTTGCCGTCCTTTCCCGGGGCCTGACCGCCGCTTCACCGGACGATGGCCAGGTCGGGGGTGGAGAGGTCGTACACGACACCGTCCCCCGGGGGGTGCTCGCGCATCAGCACGCGCAGGATCTCGCTCTTGTCGCCGGTGCCCTCGGCGGTCCCCCATTCGATGACGGCGCCCTCGCTGATCTCGATCCGGATGGCGTCGGGGTCGGTGGCGTCGATGAGCCGGATGCGGGCCAGCAGCGAGTCGGGGGCGGACTCGACGATGGCCGCGGCGGCCCGGACGGCGTCGTTCCCCTCGATCTCGCCGGTGACCCGGACCAGCGGGTGGGTGCCGGGCCGGGACGGCGAGTCCTCGATGCGGACGCCGTCGCGGTCGACGAGCCGGTACTCCTCCCCCACCCGCACCGCGAGCAGGGGCCGGCGTTCGACGACCTCGACCCGCAGGGTGGCGGGCCAGCCCCGGGTGACCGTGGCCGACTCCACGAGGGCGAGGTCGCCGACCCGGTCGGCGCCCGCCTCCAGGTCCACCCGGATGAGGGGGGTCCCGGTGGGGACGTCGACGGCGGCGACGACCTCCTCGCGTCCGACCCGGTCCAGCCCGCTCACGGCGACCTCGCGCACCACGAGCAGGCGCGAGCCCAGGAGTATCCAGGTGACGACGCAGACCAGGGCGACCACCAGGAGGGCCACGAAGGCGACCTTCCAGGGGTCGGACCGCTCACGCGACGCCGCGGCGGCGGGTGGCCGCGCGGTTCCGGTACCGGTGCCGCCGTCCGCTCCGTCGTGGTCTGCCCTCACCCGTGTCCTCCGACGTCAGTCCCGGTCCCGTCCGCCGCCGTGGCCGAGGGACTCGGCCACTTCCTCCACGTCGGCGGCCTCGGCGAGCCGGTCCACGATGAGCGGGCCCAGCTCGGTGACGTCGCCGGCGCCCATCGTCAGGACGATGTCGCCCGGACGCGCCAGCTCGGCGGCCAGGCGGACGGCGTCGGCGCGCCCGGGGACGTAGTGCACCCGGTCGTGGCCCACCTCGGAGGTGATCAGTTCGGCGGTGACCCCGGGTTCGGGGTCCTCTCGGGCGGCGTAGATCTCCAGCACCACGACCTCGTCGGCCAGGGTGAGGGCGGCCCCGAACTCCTCGGCGAAGATCCGGGTGCGGCTGAACAGGTGCGGCTGGAAGACGGCGATGATGCGGCCCGGCGCCTGCTCCTCCCCGGCCTCGCGCGCCTCTTCGGCGAACGACTCCAGGGCGGCGCGGGTGGCGCGCAGGTCGGCGTCGAGCTCGGTGGGGTGGTGGGCGTAGCTGTCGTAGATGCCCACTCCCCCGGCCGCGCCCTTGGGCTCGAAGCGGCGGGCGGCGCCGCCGAAGTCGGCGATGCCCTCGACCGCGACCTCCAGGTCGTGGCCGAGCTCGTCGGCGACGGCGACCGCGGCGGCGGCGTTGAGCACGTTGTGGCGGCCTGGGACCGCGACGGTGCCCTCGATCTCGCCTTCGGCGGTCGCGAGGGTGAACTCGGTGGTGAACCCGCGGGGGCGGATCCGGGTGATCCGGTAGTCGGCCTCGGGGGCCTCGCCGTAGGTGAGGACCTTCTTGCCGCGCTCGCGCGCGGTCCGGGCGACCCGGCGGGCGCCCTCGTCGTCGATGCCGACGATGAGGGTGCGCTCCACGCGGTCGACGAACGCGTCGAAGTTGGCGTGGATCTCCTCGATGCCGCTGTAGTTGTCCAGGTGGTCGGCCTCGACGTTGGTGACCACGGCGACCTTCGGGGAGAGCATGAGGAAGGAGCCGTCGCTCTCGTCGGCCTCCACGGCGATGGGGCCGCCGATGCCGGCGTCCGCGCCCAGGCCGGTGGTGACCAGCTTGCCGCCGATCACGTAGCCGGGGTCGACGCCCAGGTGCTGCAGGACGACGGTGACCATCGAGGTGGTGGTGGTCTTGCCGTGGGTCCCGGCGATGGCGACGCCCTCGCGGCCCAGCAGCAGGGCGCCCAGGGCGGCGGCCCGGGGCAGGATGCGCAGGCCGCGGCGGTGGGCCTCGGCGAGCTCGGGGTTGGTCTCCCGGACGGCGGAGGAGACGACGACGGTCTCGGCGTCGCCGAGGTGCTCGGCGGCGTGGCCGACGTGGACGCGGGCGCCCATCTCCTCGAGCTCGCGCAGGGTGTCGCTGTCGCGGGCGTCGCTGCCCGAGACCTCGACGCCGGACTGGAGCAGCACCCGGGCGATGCCGGACATGCCGGCGCCGCCCAGGCCGATGAAGTGGGTGCGTCCCAGCTTGTCGACGGGGACGGGGTCGGTCGGTCGCACCAGGCTCATCGGGCGTCCTTCCCGTCGTCGTAGTAGGCGTCGTCGCCGTCGTCCTCGGCGACGGGCACCTCCGGCGCGGGGCGGTCGCCGCGGGCGACGGCCATGACCTCGCGGGCCAGTTCCATGTCGGCGTCGCGGCGGCCCATGCGGGCGGCGGCCTCGGACATGGCGACGACCCGGTCGGTGTCGGTGAGCAGCGGGATGAGCGTGCCGGTGATCCACTCGACGGAGACGTCGGCGTTGTTCACCATGAGGCCGCCGCCCGCCTGGACGACGGGCTCGGCGTTGAGGGCCTGCTCGCCGTTGCCGATGGCCAGCGGCACGAACGCGCCGGGCAGGCCGACGGCGGTGAGCTCGGCGCAGGTCAGCGCACCGGAGCGGCACATGGCCACGTCCGCGGCGGCGTAGGCCATGTCCATGCGGTCGACGTAGGGGACGGCGACGTAGGGGATGCCGTCCTGGGTGAGGTCCTGGGGCTCGTCGGCGTTCTTGGGGCCGACGACGTGCAGGACCTGGACGCCGTGGTCGCGGAAGGCGTCACGGGCGGCGAAGGCGGTCTCGTTGATGCGCTGGGCGCCCTGGGAGCCGCCGAAGATCAGCAGGGTGGGCAGGTCCGGGCGCAGGCCGAAGTAGGTGCGGGCCTTGTCGCCCATGGCCAGCCGGTCCAGGGTGGTGATCTGCTGGCGGAGCGGGATGCCGACGAACCGTCCGTTGCGGATCTGGGTGTGGGGGTGCCCGGTGAAGACGTGGGGGGTCAGCCGGGCGCCCAGGCGGTTGGCCAGCCCGGGCAGGGGGTTGGCCTCGTGGACGACGATGGGCACGCGCCGCCGCCGGGCCGCCAGGTAGCCGGGGGTGGCGACGTAGCCGCCGAAGCCGACGATGACGTCGGCCTGGAGCCGGTCCAGGTGGTCGCCCGCGGCGCTGAGGGCCCCGGCGAGCTTGCCGGGGACGCTGAGCAGCTGCGGGGTGAGCTTGCGGGGCAGGGGGACGGCCGGGATCAGGCCCAGCTCGTATCCGCGCATGGGCACGAGGCGGGTCTCCAGTCCCCGCTCGGTGCCCAGGCAGAGGATCTCCGTGTTGGGGTCGATGCGCCGCAGCGCGTCCGCAAGGGAGAGCGCGGGCTCGATATGCCCGGCCGTGCCGCCTCCGGCGAGGGCTACCCTCATCGTCGCCGATTCCTCCTCGACCGGTCCCCGGACGGGATCGGTCCGCTGTCGTACGTGGGCTTGGTCCTGCCGCCCCGCGGAGCCTTCGTGCGCGGGCTCCGCGCCGTGGCGGCGCGCCCGGAGGGCACGCCGCCCCCGCGGCCGGCGGCCGTGGCGGTGGTGTTCTCCAGGCCCAGCCAGCTTAGAGCCCTTTCCACCCAACCGGGACCCCGGGCCGCCAGGGCCCGCTGCGCCTGGGGCTCGGTCTTGGCCAGGGACAGCAGGACGCCCAGGGCGACCATGGTGGTGATCAGCGACGAACCCCCGTACGACACCAGGGGCAGCGGGACTCCGGTCACCGGGAGCAGCCCGATGACGGCGCCGATGTTGATCATGGTCTGGCCCATGATCCAGGTCACGATGGCGAATGCGGCCAGGCGGGGGAAGGGCTCCTTGACCCGGGAGGCCACGCGCAGCCCGGCGTAGCCCAGGACCCCGAAGAGCGCCAGGAGGAGCAGGGTGCCGATGAGGCCGAACTCCTCGCCGATGATGGCGAACACGAAGTCGGACTCGGCGAAGGGCAGGAAGCCCCACTTCTCCCGGCTGGCGCCGATGCCGACGCCCAGGATGCCGCCGGTGCCCAGGGCGTAGAGCCCGTGGAGCGACTGCATGTTGTCGCCCAGCGGGTCGGCGGTGGGGTCGAACAGCGCGGTGACGCGGGCCATCCGGTAGGGCTCGATGGCGATGGCGATGACGGCCAGGCCCAGGACGAGGCCGAACATGGCGACGAAGAGCTTGCCGGGCGCGCCGATCACCCACAGCAGCCCGAGGAAGGTGACCAGGAACACCAGGGCGGTGGACAGGTTGGAGCCGAGCAGCACGAGCAGGACGAGCAGTCCGCAGCCGGGCAGCAGCGGGAAGAGCAGGTGCCGCCACTCGGTGAGCTCGTTGAGCTCGTCCTTGCGGGCCAGGATGCCGGCGCCCCACAGGACGAAGGCGAGCTTGGCGGGCTCTGAGGGCTGCACGATCAGACCGCCGATGTCGAGCCAGCGGGTGGCGCCGTTGACCTCCACGCCCTGGAAGACGGTGAGGAGCAGCAGCGCGGCCGAGACGATCATGGCGGGGTAGCCGACCAGCCGGAACACCTGCTGGGGCAGGTGGGAGGCGAGGATCATCAGGGGCAGGCCGATGGCGGCCGACACCAGCTGCTTCTGGAAGAGGGAGAAGGACGACCCCGTCTCGCTGATGGACTTGACCATCGTGGAGGAGAGCACCATCACCAGGCCCAGGGCGATGAGCAGCACCGCCGTTCCCAGGATCAGGTAGTAGGAGGTCAGGGGCCGGTCCAGCGCCCCGATCCACTCCCGCCACAGGGCACGCTCGCGCCCCTCGGTCACCGTCGTCCCCCGGGTCCGGGCCACCCCGGGGATCGTCGTCGTCGCCATCCGCACCCACCCTCCGCACCTGCGCGCCTCAATAGTGGCGAACTGCGGGGCGGGAACCGTGGACATTTCCCGCGTGTTGGCCATCTTCGGCGCGGAAGGGGGTGGCGCCGCGCACACCGATCACCGCCCGTGCACTTTCGGTCACGCAGGGGCGGCGATCGGGGCGGTCAGCCCAGGCGGCGGACCGCTTCGGCGAACAGGCGTCCGCGCTCGGGGTAGTTGGCGAACATGTCCATGGACGCCGCGGCCGGGGCCAGCAGGACGGTGTCGCCCTCCCTGGCCATGTCCGCGGCCGCGGCGACGACCGCGTCCATGACGGTGTGGCCCTCGGGAGCGCCGGGGGCCGGGCCCTCGATCTCCACGACCGGGAGGTCGGGGGCGTGCGCGTCCAGGGCCTCGCGCAGCCGGGCGCGGTCGGCGCCGATGAGCACCGCGCCGCGCAGCCGGCCGGCGGCCGCGGCCACCAGCTCGTCCACGTCGGCGCCCTTGAGCAGGCCGCCGGCGATCCACACCACCGTGTCGTAGGCGCCCAGGGAGGCGGCGGCGGCGTGCGGGTTGGTGGCCTTGGAGTCGTCGACGTAGTCGACCCCGGACACCGTGGCCACGTGGGCGATCCGGTGCGGTTCGGGGGCGAACGCCGCCAGCCCGGCCCTGATGGAGGCGGGGGCGACCCCGATGGAGCGGGCCAGCGCCGCCGCGGCCAGGGCGTTGGCGACGTTGTGCGGGGCGGGCGGGCGCACGTCGGCCAGTGCGGCCAGCTCCTCGGCGCTGGTCACCGGGTCGTCGACGAAGGCCCGGTCCACCAGCAGGTCCTCGACGACGCCGAGCTCGCCCGGGCGCGGGGTCCCCAGGCCGAAGCCGACCAGCGGGGTGTGCGGGTCGCCGTCCTCCTCGGCCAGGCGCACCGACCAGGGGTCGGCGAGGTTGACGACCCGGAGGGTGCCGGGAGCGAACACCATGCCCTTGGCCCGGGCGTAGGGCTCCAGGCCGCCGTGCCAGTCCAGGTGGTCGGGGGCGACGTTGAGGACGGCCGCGGCGTGCGGGCGCAGGCTGGAGGACCAGTGCAGCTGGAAGCTGGACAGCTCCACGGCCAGTACCCGGGGGTAGCGGCCGTCCGCGTCGGGGCGGACCGCGTCGATCACGGGGGTGCCGACGTTGCCGACGGCGAGCGCGTCGCGGCCGTCGGCCCGCAGCATCGCCTCCAGCATGCGCACCGTGGTGGTCTTGCCGTTGGTGCCGGTGACCGCCAGCCACAGCTGGTCGGCGGGCTTGATCCGCCACGCCAGTTCGACGTCGCCGATGACCTCGATGCCGGCCTCGGCCGCGGCGGCCAGGAGCGGGGAGTCGGGGCGCCAGCCGGGCGAGGTGACGACGAGGTCGCACTCCTCGGGCAGCGGGGTGGCGCCCAGGACGACCTCGGCCCCGGCGGCGGAGAGCTCGGCCGCGACCGGGCGGACGGTGTCGTCGTCACGCCCGTCGACCACGGTGACGCGGGCGCCGTGCTCCAGCAGGAGCCGGACCGCGGGCGGTCCGGAGACGCCCAGGCCGGCGACGCAGACCCGCAGGCCGGTGAAGGGGGTGGAAGTGGTGGAGTGGTGGGACATCCGGGGTTACCTCGGCATCCATTCGAGGTAGAACAGGCCGATGGCGACCGCCACGAACAGCCCCTGGATGATCCAGAAGCGGATGACGATGGTCGGTTCGGCCCAGCCCTTGAGCTCGAAGTGGTGCTGCAGCGGCGCCATGCGGAACACGCGCTTGCCGGTGAGGCGGAACGACGTGATCTGGATCATCACGGACATGGTGATGATGACGAACAGGCCGCCGATGAGCAGCAGCAGGAGCTGGGTGCGGGTGGTGATGGCCAGGCCCACGATGAGGCCGCCCAGGGCCAGGGAGCCGGTGTCGCCCATGAAGACCTTGGCGGGCGGGGCGTTGAACCAGAGGAAGGCGATGCAGGAGCCGAGCACGGCCGAGGCCACGACGGCCAGGTCCAGGGGGTCGCGGACCGTGTAGCAGTTGCTCGACAGGTAGGACACGCAGGACTGGCGCAGCTGCCAGTTGCCGATGATCACGTAGGCGACCAGCGACAGGATGGTGGCGCCGGTGGCCAGGCCGTCGAGGCCGTCGGTGAGGTTGACGGCGTTGGAGAACCCGACGATGAGGAACAGCGCCCAGATGACGAACAGGCCGATCATCAGCGGGGGGCCGAAGTCACGGAGGAAGGACAGGCTGGGGGCGGCGGGGGTGTAGCCGTAGCCGTTGGGGAACATGGTGACGCCGTAGGCGAAGCCGACGCCGACCACGGCCTGGCCGACCATCTTGGCGCCGCTGCGCAGTCCCAGGCTGCGGCGCTTGTAGATCTTGATGAAGTCGTCCAGGAAGCCGACGCAGCCCATCCCGACGAACAGGAACATCACCAGCAGGCCGGAGGCGGTGGGCCCGGTGGCGGAGGGCTGCACCAGCGCCAGCACCAGGTGGGAGCCGAAGTAGCCGATCACCGCGCCGAGGATGATGACGATGCCGCCCATGGTGGGCGTGCCCTGCTTGGTCTTGTGGCCCTCGGGGCCGTCGTCGCGGACCTCCTGGCCGAACTTGAAGCGGTACAGGAGCTTGATCAGCGGCGGCATCAGCGCCATGGAGACGATCAGCGACAGCGCGGCCGCTATGGAGATGCCGATCACCGGGCATCACCTTCGGTGATGAGGTCGATAACCTTTTCGAGTGCTGCCACCCGTGATCCCTTCACAATGACGACGTCTCCCGCGCGCATCCGTGCGCGCAGGGCCGTGGCGGCCGCCGAGGCGTCCGCGACCCGGACGGTCTCGCCCGCCCACAGTCCCTCTCGGCCGGTGCGCTCGGCCCCGGCCGCGATCCCTTCGGCCTGATCTCCGACCACGATCAGGTGGGAGACGCCGGTAGCGGCGGCGAGTTCGCCGATCTTCTCGTGTTCGATGCGTCCCCCGTCGCCGAGTTCGGCCATGTGGCCCAGGACGGCGATGGGTCGGCGGCCCCGGGCGAGTGCGCCCAGGGTGGTCAGTGCGGCCCGCATGGACTCGGGGTTGGCGTTGTAGGCGTCGTTGACGAGGGTGACACCGTCGTACTCGGTGACCTCCATCCGCCAGCGGCTGACCGGGGTGGCCGCGCCCAGGGCGGCGGCGATGCCGGGGAGGTCCATGCCGAGCTCGCGGGCGACGGCGGCGGCCGCCAGGGCGTTGTGCACCTGGTGGGCGCCGACGAGGGCGAGCTCCACCGGGGCCGTCGCGCCGTCCGCGTTCAGGGTGAAGGAGGCGGCGCCGGTGTCGCCGATGACGATGTCGGTGGCGCGCACCTCGGCGTCCTCGCCGGTGCCGTAGAACACGGTGCGCGCGGTCGTGCGCGCGGCCATGGCCTTCACCCTGGGGTCGTCGGAGTTGAGGACCGCCACACCGCCGCGGGGGCCGCCGGCCGCGGGCAGCGACTCGACGAGCTCGCCCTTGGCCTTGGCGATGGCCTCGCGGTCGCCGAACTCCCCCATGTGGGCGCTGCCGACGTTGAGGACGACGCCGATGCGGGGCGGGGCCACGCGGCACAGGTGGGCGATGTGCCCGATGCCGCGGGCGGCGACCTCCAGCACCAGGTGGCGGGTGCCGGTGTCGGCGCGCAGCACGGTGAGGGGGTGGCCGATCTCGTTGTTGAACGAGCCGGCGGGCGCGACGGTGGCGCCCAGGCGCCCGACGACCTGGGCGATGAGGTCCTTGGTGGTGGTCTTGCCGGAAGAGCCGGTGATCCCGATGATCTCCGCCGCGTCGTCGCCTCGGGAGGGGGCGGCGAGGGTGTCGGCGGCGTACCGGGCGAGCCGGGCCAGCGCCTCGACGACCTCGTCGTCGCCGCCCTTCACCAGCAGGTGGGGCGCGTCGACGGGGCGGGAGACCAGGGCGGCGGCCGCCCCCGCCTCGACCGCGGCCCGCGCGTAGTCGTGTCCGTCGACCCGCTCGCCGCTCAGGGCGACGAACAGGGAGCCGGGTTCCACCAGCCGCGAGTCGACCACGACGGGTCCGTCGACGGTGGTGTCCGGGCCGGCTGCTCCGCCGAGGGCGGTTCCGGTGATCTCGGCGATCCGATCGAGCGTGAGCGCGATCAAATCCACTCCTCAGGTCAGGCCCGACCCGCGGCGACCACGGGATGACGTGAGGCCACCCGGCCAAAGGACTCGGGTCGGGGGATGGCACCGCGGGCGGGCGCGCACGCGGTGCCGCGCCGGGTCCCACAGCGGTGGTGACGGGGGCGACCACGTCCATGGCGCCACCAGTGGGCGGCGGGTGTTCGGGCTGCGATTGCCGCACCCACCTTAGAACATGTTGGGGTGTCCGGGGTCCCGGCAGGGCCTGTGCACGGCAATATCCGCCACTTCGTGACCCTGGGCCGCGCCCCGTGCGCGGAACGCACGGAGCGGGCCCGCCGGCGCGTCCTCAGCCGCCGCCGGTGGGTTTGTGGACGTCCAGCAGGGCGACGCCCAGGCGTTCGCGGACGTCCACGGACAGGTGCTCCTCGATGGCGGCGCGCAGCACCTCGCGGTCGTCGAAGGGCAGGACCTCGCCCTTGACGTACTGGCCGGTCTCGTGGCCCTTGCCCGCGACGACGATGACGTCGCCGGCCCGGGCGCGGGCGACGGCCAGGCGGATGGCGTCGGCGCGGTCGAGTTCGACGGTGACGCGCGCGCGCTCGTCCTCGGGGACGCGGGTGACGCCCTCCAGCATCGCGGCGGCGATGGCGACGGGGTCCTCCGAGCGCGGGTTGTCGTTGGTGATGACGACCTGGTCGGCGAGGCGGGCCGCGGCCTCCCCCATGAGGGGGCGCTTGGCGCGGTCGCGGTCGCCGCCGCAGCCCAGGACGACGGTGACGCCGCCCTCGGCGATGGAGCGGACCGAGGTCAGGACGGCCTCGACGGCGCCGGGTTTGTGGGAGTAGTCGACCAGGGCGGTGAAGTCCTGGAAGGACGCGGGGACCTCGCGCGCGACGACCTTCTCCATGCGGCCGGGGACGCCGGGGGCCGCGGCGACGCCCTCGATGGCGGTCTCCAGGGGCAGCCCGGCCTCGACCAGGCCGACGACGGCGGCCATGGCGTTGGAGACGTTGAAGGGCCCGGGCAGGCAGACGGAGGCCTGCGCCTCCATCCCGCCGGGGCCGACGATGCGGAAGGTGCTGCCGGCGGCGCCCAGGCGCACGTCCACGGCGTTCCAGTCCGCCTCCAGGGCGGTCTCGGGGTCGGCGTCGGAGTACCCCTCGACGCCGAAGGTGGTGACGGGCACCTTGCCCTCGCCCTGCACCATGTCCACGAGGGCGCGGCCGAAGCGGTCGTCGGCGTTGACGACGGCGATGTCGCAGTACTCCGGGGTGAACAGGCGGGCCTTGGTCTCGAAGTACTCGCGCAGGTCGCTGTGGAAGTCCAGGTGGTCCTGGGACAGGTTGGTGAAGACCGCGACGTCGAAGCGGGCGCCGCCGACCCGGCCCAGGGCCAGGGCGTGGCTGGAGACCTCCATGGCGGCGCCGGTGACGCCCTGTTCGCGCATGAGGGCGAACAGGCCGTGCAGGTCGGTGGCCTCGGGGGTGGTGAGGGAGGAGGCGACGCGCTCGTCGCCCACCCGCATCTCGACGGTGCCGATGAGGCCGGTGCCCATCCCCGCGCGGCGCAGGCCCGACTCCACCAGGTAGGAGACGGTGGTCTTGCCGCTGGTGCCGGTGGTGCCGATGAGCAGCAGGTCTTCGGAGGGGTTCTTGAAGACCCAGGAGGCGACGGTGCCCAGGGCGGCGCGCACGTCGGGGACGACCAGGGTCGGCAGTCCCGTGGCGGCGGCCCGGTCGGCGCCCTCGGGGTCGGTGAGGACGGCGGCGGCCCCCGCCAGGGCGACCTGCTCGGCGAACTCGGCGCCGTGGACCCGGGTCCCGGGCAGGGCCGCGTACAGGTCTCCCGGGCCCGCCTGGCGCGAGTCGTGGGTGATGCCGCGCACCTGGACCTCGCGGGCCGGGACCGGGTGGTCCGGGGCCAGGTCCGGGCGCAGCAGGACGGCGTCCGGGCCGAGCAGCGGCACGAGGTCGGACAGGGGACGCAGGGGCGTATGTTCAGGTCGCATTACCGGTGGCACGTGTGGAGGGTAACCGTTCGAGCGGACCGGCCGGTAATTTCCACGCTGGTGCGGGGCGGATCCCGTCGCACCCGAATACCGTGGTGGGCGGGGGTGGGGCGGATGGACCGGGTGGCGCAGGCGGTGGCCGGGGGGCCGCCGGTGGTGCTGGACGGCGGGCTGGCGACGCTGCTGGAGGAGTACGGGTACGACCTGTCGGGCGGGCTGTGGTCGGCGCGGCTGCTGGCCGAGGCCCCCGACGCGATCCGGCGGGTGCACCGCGCCTACTTCGAGGCGGGCGCGGAGGTGGCGACGGCCGCGGGCTACCAGGCGGGCGTTCCGGCGCTGGTGGCCCGGGGGTGGTCGCGGCCGGAGGCGCTGGGGCTGGTGCGCCGTTCGGTGGAGCTGGCCCGGGCCGAGCGCGACGCGTTCGGTTCGGGGCTGGTGGCGGCCGGGGTGGGGCCCTACGGCGCGGCGCTGGCGGACGGCTCGGAGTACACCGGCGCCTACGACCTGGACGAGGACGGCCTGTACGCCTGGCACCGGGAGCGGTGGCGGGTGCTGGCCGACGCCGGGGCGGACCTGCTGGCCTGCGAGACGGTGCCGTCGGCGGCGGAGGCGCGGGCGCTGGTGCGGCTGGTCGGGGAGACGCCGGGGGTGCGGGCGTGGCTGAGCCTGTCCTGCCGGGACGGGGAGCGGCTGGGCGACGGGACCCCGGTGCGGGGGCTGGCCGCGGAACTGGCGGCGTCCGGGGCGGCGGGGCGGCTGGTGGCGGTGGGGGTGAACTGCACGGCTCCGCGGTTCGTGCCGGACCTGGTCCGGGCGGTGGCGGCGGCCGGGTTCCCCGCGGTGGCCTACCCCAACTCCGGCGAGGTGTGGGACGCCCGGGCGCGGCGCTGGACCGGCGTGTCGGAGCCGGAGGAGTTCGGCGCCGAGGCGGTGCGGTGGCACCGGGCGGGCGCGGTGCTGGTGGGCGGGTGCTGCCGCACCGGACCGGAGCACATCCGGTCGGTGCGGCGGCACCTGCACGGCGGGGTTCCGTAGGCCCGTGGGAGGCGTCCCCGGGGAGGGCCCGCGGCCGCAGGCCGCCGGGACCTTCGCCACTCGGCGGACGGGGGCGCCGAGGCAGGGCCGCGGGTCCTCTCCCCCAGGGGGCGCCGGACACGGCGGTGGAGCCGCGGCCCGCCCGTCGAGGACCTTCTCGGCGGGCGGGCCGCGGCGCGGCGGAGGCCCGGGAGAACGGGCCCTAGCCGGCGCCCTCCTCCTCGAAGAGGCGGATGGCGGGCGGGTCGGTGTCGGTCGGCGGGACCTTCAGGGTCTTGAGCGCGAACGACATGATGTCGTTGAACGCCGGGCCGGCCGCCTCGCCGCCGTAGTAGGTGCCCTGCGGGTTGTGCAGGACCACCTGGACGACGACCTCGGGCGCGTCGGCGGGCGCGAACCCGGCGAAGGTCGAGGTGTACCCGCCGCCCTCGTAGCTCCCGGTCTCGGGGTTGACCCGGTTGGCGGTGCCGGTCTTGCCCGCCACCCGGTAGCCGTCGATGCGGGCCTGGGGCGCGGTGCCCTCGTCGCTGGTGACCGCCTCCAGCATGAGCGCCAGGCGCTCGGCGGTCTCCTCGCTGATGACGCGGGTGCGCTCGGGCTCGTCGGCGGGGGTGAAGTTCCCCTCGGTGTCGACGGTCCCGGCGACCACGCTCGGCTCCACCCGGACGCCGCCGTTGGCGACGGTGGCGTACACCGACGCCATCTGGGCGGCGTTCACGGTGACGCTGTGGCCGATGGACACCGACGGCAGCTGGGTGCCCCACCAGTCCTCGGGGTCGGTGAGGATCCCGGTCTCCTCGCCGGGCAGGGCCAGGCCGGTGGGCTGGCCGAGCCCGAACTCGGTCATGTAGCGGTGCAGCACCCCGGCGCCCACCTGGTCGGCGACCTTGATGGTGCCGACGTTGCTGGACTGGGCCATGATGCCGTTGACCGTGAGGCGCTGGGTGCCGTGGTTGCTGGAGTTGCGGAAGGTCTGGTCGTAGTACCGCAGGGCGTAGGGGACGGTGTAGACCGTCTCCGGGGTGGTCAGCCCCTCCTCCAGCGCGGCGCCGATGGTGATGACCTTGTTGGTGCTGCCGGGCTCGAAGGTCTCGGCGACCGCGCCGTTGGACCACTGCTCGGGCCCGCTGGCGGCGATGTCCGTGGGCGAGTAGGTCGGGTAGTCGGCCATCGCGATGATCTCGCCGGTGTCGGGGACCATGACGATGGCGCTGCCGCCGTCGGCGTCGAGCTCCTCCACCCGGGCCGCCAGCGTCTGGGCGACGTACCACTGCACGTCCCGGTCCAGGGTCAGGCGCACGTCCTGGCCCGGCACGGGGTCCTTGGCCACACCGCCCGCCATGGGGATCTGGGTGCCGTCCACGCCCACCTCGACCTGGCGCTCGCCCGCCTCGCCGGCGAGCACCCCGTCCATGTAGGCCTCCAGGCCCTCCAGGCCGTGGCCCTCGCTGCCGACGAAGCCGACCAGGTCGGCGGCGCCGGTCTCCTCCGGGTAAACACGCTCGTAGTCGACCTCGGCGCCCACGCCGCGCAGCTCCAGGTCGCGCAGCTCCTGCCAGTCGCCGGGCGGCACCTTGCGGGCGACCACCTGGTAGCGGCTGGGCTTGGCGTCGACCTTGGCTGCGACCTCCTCCTCGTCGAGGTCGAAGCGCGTCACGAGTTCGTCGATGAGCCGGTCGCGCTCGTCCTCGCGGACCTCCTCGGGGTCGACGAAGACGGTGCGCACCTCCATGGAGAGCGCGAACGGGTCGCCGTCGGCGTCGGTGATCGCGCCCCGCAGGGTCGGGATGTCGATGGTCTGCAGGCGCAGCTCGGAGGCGGCCTCGGCGTACTGCTCCGCCTCGAAGCCCTGGATCTGGACCAGGCGCCCGGCGAACAGCACGAGGACGGCCAGGGCCAGGGCGCCGCCGATCCGGATGCGCTTGCCCGGGGCGCCCCGCCGGAAGGTGCGGCGCAGCAGCGGCGGGGGCGCGGGCGGTGCCGGGCGGCGGCGCCTGCGCTCGGTGGGCGCGGTGCGCGCCTCGCGCGGTGGCCTGCCCTCGGCCTTGGAGCCCCGCGCGCCGCCGCGCGGGGAGCCGCTCTGCGAGGTACTGCGGGCCGGGCGGGATCCGGACTTCCCGGTACCGCCGGGCCTGCGGGGGTCGCGGGGGCGTCGGGGAGTGCTCAACCGGTGCTCCCGCCGTCGGTGGCGGCGTTTCCGGTGACCTCACCGCTGCCGGGGTCCAGGAACCGGGGCGCGTCACCCTGCTCCATTCCCATGCCCTCGGCCTCCTCCGCGATGCGCTCGGAGGTCTCCAGGTGGGCGACGCTGCCCCGCAGGCTCTGCTCCTCGTAGGACAGCTCACGGTTCTGGGTCTGGAGGCTGGAGATGGCGAACGCCTCCTGGGCGATGACGCCGCGCAGCAGCAGGAGGCTGACCAGGGCGCCGCCGAGCAGGCACAGGATGAGCAGGACGAACGGGATCCTGGGTGCGCGCGCGCGTGCCGCGGCGGCCGGGCCCCGTGCGGGCGCGCGTTCGGCCGGGGGCGCCGCCGGGCGCGCGGCGGTGCGCCGCGGCGCGGGCGCCTTGCGCTTGCCGGAGCGGCGGGTGTCCGTCCTGGTCGTCGTCATGTGCTCTCCCTACTACCGCGCGGGCCGCACGCGTTCGGCCGCGCGCAGGCGTGCCGACTGGGCGCGGGGGTTGCGTTCGTTCTCTTCGTCCGTGGGGAGTTCGGCCCCCCGGGTGAGGAGCCGGAGCTCGGGCTGCCGGTCCGGGAGGGGGACGGGCAGGTCGGCGGGCGTGGTGTCGGTGGCCAGGGCCGCGAACGCCTTCTTGGTGAGGCGGTCCTCCAGCGAGTGGTACGACAGCACGGCGATGCGCCCCCCGACGGCCAGCCGGGAGAGGGCGGCGGGCAGGGTGCGCTCGAGGATGGACAGCTCGGCGTTGACCTCGATGCGCAGCCCCTGGAAGGTGCGCTTGGCCGGGTGCCCGCCGGTGCGGCGGGTGGCCGCGGGGATGGCGTCGCGGACCAGTTCGGCGAGTTCGCGGGTGGACTCGATGGGGCCCTGGGCGCGGCGGCGCTCGATGGCGCGGGCCACGCGGGAGGCGAACCGCTCCTCGCCGTAGGCGCGCAGGACGCGGGTGAGCTCGGACACCGGGTAGGTGTTGACGACCTCGGCGGCGGTGAGCGGCTGGGTGCGGTCCATGCGCATGTCCAGCGGCGCGTCGTGGGCGTAGGCGAAGCCGCGGTCGGTCTCGTCGAGCTGGGGTGAGGACACGCCCAGGTCGAGCAGGACGGCGTCGGCCTCCGCGGCCCCGGCCTCGTCGAGGGCGCGGGGGATCTCGGAGTAGACCGCGTGGACCAGGTGGACGCGGTCGGCGTAGGGGGCCAGGCGGGCGGCGCTGCGCTCCAGGGCGGTGGTGTCGCGGTCGACGCCGACCAGGCGGGCGTTCGGGCAGGCCGCGAGGATCGCCTCGGAGTGGCCGCCCAGGCCCAGGGTGCCGTCGACGAACACGGCGCCGGGCCGGTCCAGTGCCGGTGCCAGCAGGTCCACGATGCGGTCGAGCATGACCGGGACGTGCAGGGGGTCGGCCCCCGTGCGGGCGGCCGCGACGCGGTCGTCGCCGGTCCCCCCGGCTCCCGCGCCCTCGTTCCCGCGCTCCCGGGTGTCGTCCCCCATGCGCTGCCGTTCCTCCACGCTGTCGCGCTCCCCCTCGTTCCGCCGCGGTCGCGTCCGGCCCAGGCCGGGCTCCGCGGTGTGGCGTGGCCTCACCGGGTTCCGGCGGGCCTCCGAACACGGCCGCTATTGTCCACCTTTCGGCGGACCGGCGTTGACGGTCTGGCACCGGGGAAGTCGCGCCAGCTCGTGTCACCGCGTTCGGAGGCCGTCGCCGGACCCCGACTGCGAGGGTGTGGACTCGCCGGTGCCGTGGGTCCGGGGGTGTCCGGACTCACAGCACCCCGGGCAGCACCTCCTCCGCCAGGTCCGCGAACTCGCGTTCGCGTGCGGCCTCGTATTCCGACCAGGCCCCGGCGTCCCAGATCTCCAGCCGGGTGTTGGCCCCGATGACGGCGCAGTCGCGGGTGAGCCCCGCGTAGGCGCGCAAGGGGGCCGGAACGGTGACCCGGCCCTGGCCGTCGCAGGTCTGGTCGGAGGCGCCGGCGAAGAAGATGCGACCGTAGTCGCGGACCGCGCGGTCGGTGACGGGGGCCTGGGCGAGGGAGTCGGTGATGCGCACGAACTCCTTGACCGGGAAGACGTAGAGGCAGCGTTCCTGGCCCTTGGTGATCACCACACCCCCCGACAGCTCGTCGCGGTACTTCGCGGGGAGGAACAGGCGCCCCTTCTGGTCGAGGCGGGGCGTGTGGGTACCGAGGAACACACTCCCGACCTCCCCCCGATGTGGAGAATTCGCCCTCTCCACGCTGCTCCACCTTACTCCACTCTTCCCCACCGTCAACAGCTCCGATGCGGGCACAATGGCCGATTGGACGATGAATTCGCAGGTCACAGCGGTGGGGTGTGAGTGGGGGAGGTCGGGCCCCCGGGCGTGCCGCGCCACCGGGGCTCCGGGCGGGGACCGGGGTGGCTCCGAGAAAGCCCCGGCGACCGCTTCGCCCCCTTATTCACCAACGCACCGTTCGCCCCACCCCGGGCTCCACGAATGATCAGATGAGCAATTCTCGCGCTTTAGTGCACTTTCGTAGCACTGGACCGCATTCGACGACCGATTCCGGCACTTTGGTTTGCAATCGCTCTGATTGGCCCTAGCCTCGGTTCCGAACACCGACACACGCAGCGGGAGGGGTCTCGTGTCACTCGGCACACACCACGGCGGCCGCGGGGGCGGCGTCCAGGCGGACGTGGAAGAGGTCGTCGCCGTGGCGGACCGCATCCGCGGCGCCATCGAGACGGTCATCGAGGGCAAGCCGGAGGTCCTGCGCATCGCGCTGACCGTCCTGCTGTCCGAGGGCCACCTGCTCATCGAGGACGTCCCCGGTGTCGGCAAGACCATGCTGGCCAAGGCCCTGGGCCGGGCGGTGGACTGCTCCGTGCAGCGCGTCCAGTTCACCCCGGACCTGCTGCCCGGCGACATCACCGGGGTCAGCGTCTACCACCAGGAGCGGCGCGAGTTCGAGTTCAACCCCGGGCCGGTCTTCGCCAACATCGTGCTGGGCGACGAGATCAACCGCGCCTCGCCCAAGACCCAGGCCGCCCTGCTGGAGTGCATGGAGGAGCGGCAGGTCAGCGTCGACGGGCGCACCCGCCCCCTGGAGCGGCCGTTCATGGTCGTGGCCACCCAGAACCCGGCGGACATGGAGGGCACCTACGCCCTGCCCGAGGCCCAGCGGGACCGGTTCATGGCCCGTGTCTCCGTGGGCTACCCCTCCCCCCAGGCCGAGCTCGACATGATCGACTCGCACGGCACCGGGTCGCCGCTGGAGGGCCTGGCCGCGGTCACCGACGCGGGCACCGTCCGCCGCCTGGCCGACCTGGTGCGCGAGGTGCACGTGGCCCCCGGCATGCGCCGCTACATCGTGGACCTGGTCAACTCCACCCGGACCAGCCCCGACCTGGACCTGGGCGCCTCCCCGCGGGCCACCCTGCACCTGGTGCGGGCCGCCCGCGCGCACGCCGCCCTGGAGGGCCGCCACTACGTCGTCCCCGACGACGTCCAGAACCTGGCCGTGCCCGTCCTGGCGCACCGCCTGCTGGTCGGCCCGCAGGCGCAGATGGAGCGCACGGCCCCCGAGCGGATCGTCGCCGAGCTGGTCGCCCGGCTGCCCGTCCCCGCCCCCCGCTGATCCCCCGCGCCGGTCCGCCGACCGGTCCCCTACGAGAAGAGGGTCCATGCGCCCGCGACGAACCCTCACCGCCCGAGGCGTGTGCATGCTGCTCCTGGGCCTGGCCGCGCTGGTCGCCGGGTTCGTCGTCGGGCAGCGGGAGCTGGTGGTCCTGGGCGTGCTGGCCACGGCGCTGCCGCCGGCGGCGGCGCTCTCCCTGATCGGGGCCGCCGACCGGGTGGTGCACAGCCGCAGCGTCGTACCCTCCCGGGTCCCGGCGGGGCACGACGCCCGGATCATGATCCGGATCGGCAACTCCTCGCACACCTGGCCGGTGGCGGCGGTGTCGGTCGGCGACACCCTGCCCACCCGGCTGGGCCACGAGCCCCGCTACTCCATCGGCTTCCTGGGCCCGCGCGGCGTCCGCGACCTCGCCTACCTGGTCCGCCCCGCCGTGCGCGGCAACTACCCGCTGGGCCCGCTGTGGATCGCGCTCACCGACCCGCTGGGCCTGGTGCGGGTGGAGCAGCACCCCGGAGCCCCCGAGCACCTGCTCGTCACCCCCGCCACCGTGCCCCTGGACCGGAGCGGAAGCTCGGGCGGCACCCAGGGGGACGACTCGCCGCGCCGCACACAGAGCGGGATCGGCGAGCAGGACCCGGTCCCCCGCGGGTACCAGTACGGCGACGAGCTGCGCCGGGTCCACTGGCGCTCCACCGCCAAGCACGGCGAGCTGATGGTGCGCCGCGACGAGCAGCACCGGCGCGAGTACGGCGTCGTCCTGCTCGACACCCGGCGCCGCGCGCACGCGGGCGGCGGGCCCGCCGACTCCCTGGAGACCGCCGTGGGCGCCGCCGCCTCCGTCGCCCTGCACCTGCTCGACCGGAACCACGAGGTGCGGCTGCACACCGAGCGCGGCCGGATGCCCGCCGCCGTGCCCGGCGCCCTGCTGGACGGACTCGCCGTCCTGGAGGCCTCCGACGCCGCCGCCCTCCCCGCCCTCCCCGCGTCCGGCGCCTCCCTGACCGTCGCGGTGACGGGCGCGCTCACCGCGGAGGAGGCCGCGGCCCTGGCCAGGAGCGGGGGCGGGCACCGGGTGGCCGTGCTGTGCGCGGGGGCGGCCTGGCCCTCCGAGCGGGCGCGCGCCGGCGCCGGCGCCGGCGAGATCCTGGCCGCCTCCGGCTGGCGGGTCGTGCACCTGCCGGCCCTCTCCGAACTGCCTTCGCTGTGGCGCGACGCCGCACCCCTCGGGAAGGTCCCGCGTTGAAAGCCCTGATGCCCCTGGCCGCACTGGTCTCCCTGCTGTGCGCCCTCCCCCTCATCGCGCCGCTGGTGCGCGGTGACGACTGGTGGCTCCCCGCGGTCCTGCTCATGGGCGCGGCCACCGCCGTGTCGGTGCTCTACCGGATGCTGACCGGGTGGCTGGGCCTGCTCGTGCCCGTCCTCCAGCTGGCCGTGGTGGCGCTGCTCGTCGTCCCGCTGTTCGCCGGGCACCTGGCCCCCCTGGGCGTGCTGCCCTCCGGTGCGGCGGTCGAGCACGTGCTCACCGCCTTCTCCCAGGGGCTGGAGGTCATCGACACCAACGAACCGCCGGTGACCGCGACCGCCGGGGTGATGCTGATCATCGCGCTGGCGTTCGCGCTGTTCCTCGTCGCCGCCGACTTCCTGGCCGCCACCGCCCGCTGCCCCGGCATGGTCGGCGGGCTGCTGCTGGCCCTGGCCGTGGTGCCGCTGGTGGTGGAGGGGTCCGGGATCGGCACCGGCGCGGTCGTCGTGTGCGTGTTCGGGTTCGTCCAGCTGCTGGCCGTGGACATGTGGGTGCGCGGCCGCGAGTGGGGGGTGGCGGTGCCCGCGCCGCCGCTGGGCGCCCTCCGGCACGGGGCCGCCGCGGCCCTGGCCGCGACCGTCGCCGTCGTGCCGGCGCTGGCCCTGCCCGCCGCGCTGCCGGGCCTGCGCACCGACGCCTTCCACACCCTGGCCCAGGGAACCTACGTCGGCCGCCAGAACGACGTCATCACCACCACGCACCCGCTGGTGTCGATGCGCCGGGACCTGCTGTCCAGCTCCGACCGGACCGTGCTGACCTACCGCACCGACGCCGAGGAGCCCGGCTACCTGCGCCGGTACGTGCTGGACGAGTTCGACGGCGTCAACTGGACGATGAGCCCGGTCGACGCCTCCGGGGACACCCGGGTCCAGGACGAGCTCCCGCTGCCCACCGGGTGGCCGTCCGCGCCGGAGGAGGACACCGTGATGACACGGGTGTCCCTGGACTCCGACGTCGAGGGCATGGACTTCCTGCCGCTGCCGTACTGGGCGCGGACCGTCGACGTCTCCGGCGACTGGTACGTGCACCCCGACAGCCTCATGGTGTTCACCACCGAGCAGCCGCCCACGGGCCTGAGCTTCACGGTGGAGACCACCGAACGGGAGGTCACCGCCGAGGACCTTGCCGGGGCCGCGGGGTCCCCGCTGTCGCTGCCGGGCGACTTCCGCTCGGTGCCCTCCTCCGTCGGGCGGGAGGTCCGGGATCTCACCGACGAGGTGACCGGCCACACCGACTCGCCCTACCTCAAGGCGGTCGCCCTCCAGGAGTTCTTCACCTCGGGGGACTTCGCCTACAGCCTGCGCCCGCCGGAGGTGCCCGCCGACGCCGACCCGCTGGTGCACTTCCTGACCGTGGACCGGACCGGGTACTGCCAGCAGTTCGCCGGGGCGATGGCCGTGATGGCCCGCCAGGCGGGCATCCCCGCCCGGGTCGCGGTCGGCTACACGGCGGGCGAGCGCACCGGCGACGGGCGCTGGACCGTGACCAGCGGCGACGCCCACGCCTGGCCGGAGCTGTACTTCGAGGGCGCCGGATGGGTGCGCTTCGAGCCGACGCCGGGCGGGGTGGGCGGCCAGGGCTCGGCGACCGAGCCCGAGTACACCGACGGGGGCGGGCTCACCGCCGAGCGCCCCGACCCCGAGCCCACGCCCGGCTCGACGGAGGCGCCGACCCCGGAGCAGGAGGAGCCGGAGCCGACTCCGGAGGACTCCCCCTCCCCGTCCCCCTCCGCCGAGGAGGAGCAGGAGGCCGCGGCCGCGCCCGCCGGGGGCGGCCGGGACGCCCCGGACCTGTCGTGGCTGCCCGCCGCGGCGGCCGTGGCGGCCCTCCTCCTGCTGCCGTTCCTGCCCGCCGCGGTGCGCGCGTCCGTGCGCCGGTCCCGCCTGGGCCGCCCGGGCGCGGCCTGGCGGGAGCTGCGCGACACCTGTGTGGACCTGGGCCTGGGCTGGGACCTGGCGGAGAGCCCCCGCGGCACGGCGGCCCGCCTGGCGGCCCTGCGCGACGCGGACCGGGTGCCGCTCCCGGAGGAGGCGCGCGCGGCCCTGCACCGCCTGGCGCTGGCCGAGGAGCGCGACCGGTACGCCCCGGCGGCCTCCTGGAGCGAGGAGGTCGGCGCGGACCTGCGCGCCATCGTGCGCGGCCTGCCCGCCGTGGTGCCGCGGGGCGTGCGCCTGCGCGCGGCGCTGCTCCCCCGCTCCCTGTGGGACCGCCCCCGCCGCCCGGTCGCGGACCCCACCCCGCAGAACGCCTGACCGCCCCGGGCCGGGGGCGCCCCCCGGCCCGGACCCGCCGCCTTCCGGGGGTGGACACTCCCTGCCCCGGAGTGCCCGCCCCGGACGGAACGCGGACGCCCGTCCGGGCAGGGCCACCGCTCCCGGCACGGACACGCCGCCTTCCGGGAGCGGATCCTCTCTGGCCCCGGAGTACCCGCCCGGGCAGGGGTCACCGCCCCCGGCCGGCGGAACGGAGGCGGAGACGACGAAGGGGCCCCGCACGGTGTGCGGGGCCCCGTTCGTGATCCGGTCGGTCAGGGTGGCGAGATCACTCGTCGCCCTGCTGGCGGCGGCGCCAGCGCTCCTCGAAGCGATTCATCATGCCCGGGCGGTCGCCCTTGCGGCGCTTGGGCTCGTCCGGCGGGGCCTCGGCAGGTCCGCCGACGGCGGCCCGGCGCCAGGCGTTGAGCCCCCACAGCAGACAGGCCAGCATCACGAGGAAGCCGCCCACGCTGACGGTGACACCGACCGCGAGGCCGACGCTGCTGCCGAGCAGCAGGCCCGTCAGCATCAGCACGAGGCCGAGGACGAACCCGAGCCCGGCCTTGATGATCCGGCGCTTGTGATGGACCACGGGGTTCGTCTGCCGAACGGTGTTCGCGAACTTCGGGTCCTCGGCATACAGCGCCTGCTCGATCTGGTCGAGCATGCGCTGCTCGTGTTCAGAGAGCGGCACGGCGCCTCCCTACAACAGTCCCCGGTTGGGGTGACGGGTACTGATCAATGATCTCTTGGTCAGTGGTATGCCCAGAATACGGTGCGCTAGCGCACCGTGGAAGGAAAAGCTGCGTGCGGACCTGACCGACCAAGGCCACGATACCCCCGCGCTGTATCGGAAACACCGGCTTCCATGCCTCTCTGTCTACCCTGACTCCGGTCCTACCCCATGTAACGCTGAGGACGGCCCGGAAGTTGCGGCATCATACGTCGTTTTCGTCACGCTTGGCCAATACCGCCGACTGTAGCGCGCCCGGTCCGAATCGTTCCGCCACCCGGTCCATGACGCGCTCGACGTCGCGCCACCCCGTGTCCTGTTCGTCCAGGGCCAGCTGGCGGTGCACCCCGGAGGCGGGAACGATCCCCTCCATGCGAACGCCGACCAGGCGCATCGGGGTTCCCCTCAGCCCGGATTCGGCGTAAAGGGCCCGGGCGACGGCGTTGATCTCCCGGCCGACGTCGGTGGCGTCGGGCAGGGTGCGGGCCCGGGTGATGGTCGAGAAATCGCCCTTGCGGAGCTTGACGCTCACCGTGCGCCCCATCTGCCCCGAGGCCCTCAGCCTCCTCGCCACCTTCTCGGAGAGCCGCAGCAGCTCGCGGTGGACCTCTTCGGGGTCGGCCACGTCGACGGCGAAGGTCTCCTCGGCGCCGATGCTCTTGTCCTCGCTCTCGGGCTCCACCGGGCTGTCGTCGACGCCGTGGGCGAGGTCGGCCAGCCGGGCGCCGTGCTTGTCGCCCAGTTCCATGCGCAGCAGGTCGCGGTCGTACCGGGCCAGGGCGCCGACGGTGCGCACGCCCATCCGGGCCAGGGTCCGCTCGGTCTTGTCCCCCACCCCGGGCAGCGCGCCGACCGGCAGCGGGTCCAGGAAGGAGCGGACCGACGCGCTCGGCACCAGGAGCAGGCCGTCGGGTTTGCAGTGGGTGGAGCCGAGCTTGGCGGTGAACCGGGTGGCGGCCACCCCCACCGAGCAGGTCAGCCCCTGCTCCGCGCGGACCCTCTCGCGGATCATCGCGGCGATCCGCACCGGCCCGCCCAGGCGCCTGCGCGCCCCGGAGACGTCCAGGAACGCCTCGTCCAGGGACAGCGGCTGCACCAGCGGGGTGACCGCCCGCAGGATCTCCATGACCGCCCGGGAGACCTCCCGGTAGGCGCGCCCGTCGGGCGGGAACACGGCGGCGCCGGGGCACAGGCGCAGGGCCTGCGCCATCGGCATCGCGGAGTGGACCCCTCGGGCGCGGGCGCGGTAGTCGGCGGAGGAGACGACGCTGCGCGGGCCGGTGCCGCCGACGATGATCGGCGTGTCCGCCAGGCCGGGGTTGCGCAGCCGCTCCACGCTCGCGAAGAACGCGTCCATGTCCAGGTGCAGGACGTTGCAGTCGGAGTCCGGGCCCGACCCGTCGCGCGGGAAGTCCGCGCCCAGGGGGACGATGCCCTGCGGGGTGACCATGCCCCGCAGCGCGGCCCCGCGCTCCAGTTGACGTCGGCTCATACGGTCAGGCTACGCGCCGGGCGGGACGGTTCTCAGGGCCGGTGGGCGGTGACGTGCAGCTGGGTGGCGATGCCCAGCAGCTCGGGATGATCGGCCGCGGCCTTCTCCAGTTCCACCAGGTGGCGGCCGGCGTGCACGTCGCCCTCCCAGGCGTGGCCGGGGACCAGGTCGGCGAACACCCGGACGCCGCGGACCCGCTCACCGGTGAGCCCGGCGGCGCCGACCAGCTCCAGGACGCCGCGGCGGGTGAACCGCCGCGGGATCGGGTCGCCCGGGCCCCAGCGGCCCTCGGCGTCCTCCAGGAGGGCGCGGGCGTCGGTGAGGTGTCCGGCCAGGGCGCGGTGCAGGGCCCCGGCGACGGCGTTGGTGACCAGCAGGCTGACCGCGCCGCCGGGCCGGGTGATGCCGACCACGTCGCGCAGGGCGGCGACGGGGTCGTCGACGTACTCCAGCACGTTGTGGACCAGGACGAGGTCGGTGCTCCCCTCGGGGAACAGCGTGGCCAGGTCGCCGGTGTCGCCCTGCACGCCGCGCACCCGCACCCCGCGCTCGGCGGCGCGGCGCTCCAGGGCGGCCAGCGAGTCGGGGCTGGGCTCGACGACGGTGACCCGGTGGCCGAGCTCGGCGAGCGGGACGGCGGCCCCTCCGGTCCCGCCCCCGGCGTCGACGATGTCCAGGGGGGAGTCGCCGCCGAGGCGGTCCAGCAGTCCGGCCAGGGCCTCCCACACGACGGCGGTCCGCGCGGTGTTGGCCGCCCGGCCCGGGCCGGTGGCCCCGCCCTCTCCCAGACCGCTCACTGCCGCCTCGCTCCTGTCACCCACCGGTCCCCCACAGTGCTCGTCCCACCCGGCCCGCCCACACCCCGTGCGCGCGCCGGCCCGCCCCCGCCTACAGGGCGAGCGTCGCCTTGTTCTCCATCAGCCTGGACAGCAGCCCGTTGACGAAGTTGGGAGACTCGTCGGTGGACAGTTCCTTGGCGACCCCCACGGCCTCGGCGATCGCCACCGCGTCGGGGATGTCCTCGGCCCACAGCAGCTCGTAGGCGCCCATCCGCAGGATGTTGCGGTCCACGACCGGCATCCGCTCCAGGGTCCAGCCGATCGCGTAGGTGTCGAGGAGTTCGTCGATGCGGTCCCGGTGTCCGTCGACGGCGCGGGCCAGCTGCTCGGTGAACTCGTTGATCGGCGGCTCGGGCTGGGCCCGGCGGCGGCGGATGACCTCTTCCACCGAGATGCCGCGCACCTCGGCCTCGTAGAGGACCTCGACCGCGCGCCGCCGCGCCTTGCGCCGTGCTCCGCTCATCAGTTGACTCGCCCGAGGTAGTCGCCCGTGCGGGTGTCGACCTTGACGCGCTCGCCGGTGGAGATGAACAGGGGCACCTGGATGGTGGCGCCGGTCTGGACGGTGGCGGGCTTGGTGCCGCCGGTGGAGCGGTCGCCCTGGACGCCGGGGTCGGTGTGGGTGATCTCCAGCTCGACCGCGGCGGGCAGCTCGATGTAGAGCGGGTTGCCCTCGTTGGTGGCCACCGTGACCTTGGTGTTCTCCAGCAGGAAGTTGCTGTCGTCGCCGACCACTGCCTCGGGGACCGGGAGCTGGTCGTAGGTCTGGGTGTCCATGAAGATGTAGGACTCGCCGTCGTGGTACAGGTACTCCATGTCGCGGCGGTCGACGTTGGCGAACTCGACCTTGGCGCCGGCGTTGAAGGTCTTGTCCACGATCTTGCCGGTGAGGACGTTCTTCAGCTTGGTACGGACGAACGCGCCGCCCTTGCCCGGCTTGACGTGCTGGAACTCGAGGACGTTCCACAGAACGTTGTCGATCCGCAGGGTCGTGCCGTTCTTGATGTCGTTCGTCGTGGCCACTTCGGTCGTCTCTCCCAGGGGTCTGACACGTCGGGGACCGGAACCTCGCAGGGCCCGGTCGGCGGTTCGGTGGGGCGGGCCGCGGGCGCCCCGGGAGCCGTCCCGGGCGCGCCTGTGCACAGGCCGCCTGGCTGCCAGTCTAGTGGCTCCCCGGAACCGGGGCGTCGCCCGCGACGGCGGCGTAGGCCGCGTCGAGCAGCTCCGGCGCGGGCCCGGCCAGGATGGCCGGCTTCGCGAGGCCGTCCAGGACCACGAACCGCAGGGTGGCGCCGCGGGCCTTCTTGTCGACGCTCATGGAGGCGCGCAGCCCCGGCCAGGCGGCGGCCCCGTAGGAGACGGGCAGGCCCACGGAGGTGAGCAGCTCGCGGTGGCGGGCCACCAGGTCCGCGTCGATGCGCCCGTCGAGCCGGGCGAGCTCCGCGGCGAAGACCATGCCGATGGAGACGGCGTACCCGTGCCGGAACGTGTAGTTCTCGGCGCGCTCGATGGCGTGCCCCAGGGTGTGGCCGTAGTTGAGGATCTCGCGCAGGCCGCTCTCCCGGAGGTCGCCGGAGACCACCTCCGCCTTGACCCGGACGGCCCGTTCGATGAGCTCGCGGGTGTGGCGGCCCTCGGGCAGGGCGGCCCCCTCGGGGTCGTCCCCGACCAGGTCGCAGATGACGGGGTCGGCGATGAACCCGGCCTTGATGATCTCGGCGAGCCCGCCGATGTAGTCGGCCCTGGGCAGGGTGGGCAGGGTGGCCAGGTCGCACAGCACCCCGGCCGGGGGGTGGAAGGCGCCGACGAGGTTCTTGCCCTCGGGCGTGTTGATGCCGGTCTTGCCGCCGACGGCGGCGTCCACCATGCCGAGCAGGGTGGTGGGGACCAGGACGGCCCGCACGCCGCGCAGCCAGGTGGCGGCGACGAACCCGGCCAGGTCGGTGGTGGCGCCCCCGCCCACGCCCACGACGGCGTCGCTGCGGGTGAAGCCGTTCAGCCCCAGCCGGGTCCACAGGTCGGCGGCGACGGCCGCGGTCTTGGCGGCCTCCCCGTCGGGGACGGGCATGGGGTGGACGGTGTACCCGGCGGCCCGCAGGGCGCCGGCGACCGGGCGGGCGACGGCGTCCAGGCCCTCGGGGTGGATCACCGCGACGCGGGAGGCCTCCCCGACCAGGGAGGGCAGCTCGGCGAGCACGCCGCTGCCGACGACGACGTCGTAGCGTCCCGCGTCGTCGCCGACGCGGATGCGGGTGGTGGTCACGGTGCGGCCTTCCCGGTGTCGAGGGTGGGCACGATGGCGTCGACGATCTCCTCGGGGTGGAACCCGGTGGTGGGCACCGTCACCGTGGCGAGGGACTCGTAGACCGGCAGCCGCTCGTCCAGGAGCTTGCGCAGCCGGGCCCGGGGGTTGCCGACCAGCAGGGGCCGGGCGGCGTCCATGCCGACGCGCTTGGCGGCCTCGGCGAACTCCACCTGGAGGTAGACCACGTGGTGGTCGGCCAGGTCGCGACGGGTGTCCTCGTCCAGGACGGCGCCGCCGCCGACCGCGATGACGCCCTCCCAGGAGCGCAGCCCCTCGGCGACGACCTCGCGCTCCAGCGCCCGGAAGTGCTCCTCGCCGTCCTCCAGGAAGATGTCGCCGACGGGCTTGCCCGCCCGCTTCTCGATCTCGGTGTCGGTGCACAGCAGGTCGGCGCCCAGGCGCCGGGCCAGGGCCTCCCCGACCGTGGACTTGCCCGAGCCGGGCGACCCGATCAGGACCGCGATCGCTCGTGACACGCTACTTCCCACCTTCGTCTCGGTCCCGGGGCCCGCCGTCGGCGGGCCCCGGACGGGTCAGCGGATCTCCAGGGAGTCCAGGTAGCCCCGGAGGTTGCGGGCGGTCTCCTCGACCGAGTCGCCGCCGAACTTCTCGATGGCGGCCTCGGCGATGACGAGGGCGACCATCGACTCGGCGACCACGCCGGCGGCCGGGACCGCGGTGACGTCGCTGCGCTGGTGGTGGGCCCGGGCGGGCTCACCGGTCTCGGTGTCGATGGTGTCCAGCGCCCGCGGCACGGTGGCGATGGGCTTCATGGCGGCGCGCACCCGCAGCGGGTCGCCGGTGCTCATGCCGCCCTCGACGCCCCCGGCGCGGTTGGTGCGGCGGCGGACCCCGTCGGGTCCGGGCTCGATCTCGTCGTGGGCCTGCGAGCCGCGGCGGGCCGCGGTGCGGAACCCGTCGCCGACCTCGACGCCCTTGATGGCCTGGATGCCCATCAGGGCGGCGGCCAGCCGGGCGTCCAGGCGGCGGTCCCAGTGGACGTGGGTGCCCAGGCCCGGGGGCAGCCCGTAGGCGAGGACCTCGACGACGCCGCCGAGGGTGTCCCCGGACTTCTTGGTGTCGTCGACCTCCTCGACCATGCGGGCGCTGGTCTGCGGGTCGAAGCAGCGCAGCGGGTCGGCGTCGACCGCGGCCAGGTCCTGCGGGCCCGGCTCGGGCGCGTCGTCGGGGACGGAGACCGGCCCCATGGACACCACGTGGCTGAGGATCTCCACGCCCAGCGCCTGGCGGCAGAACCGCCGGGCGACCTCGCCGATGGCGACGCGGGCGGCGGTCTCCCGGGCGCTGGCGCGCTCCAGGATGGGCCTCGCCTCGGTGTGCCCGTACTTCTGCATGCCGACGAGGTCGGCGTGGCCGGGCCGGGGGCGGGTGAGCGGGGCGTTGCGGGCGATGCCGTCCAGCACCTCGGCGGGCACCGGGTCGGGGGACATCACCTGCTCCCACTTGGGCCACTCGGTGTTCCCGACCTCGATCGCGACCGGGCCCCCGAGGGTGCGGCCGTGTCGGATGCCCCCGATGACGGAGACCTGGTCCTGCTCGAACTTCATCCGGGCGCCACGACCGTACCCGGCGCGGCGGCGGAGCAGCGCGGCGGCGATGTCGTCAGAGGTGACGGACACACCGGCCGGGAGGCCCTCCAGAATCGCGACGAGTGCCGGCCCGTGGGATTCCCCTGCGGTCAGCCAACGCAACATGGACCGATCTTTTCACGGATCGGTCCGAGGGGTGGCATCCGGTCTCAGAGTTCGGGCAGCAGGGGTCCGGCGGCCAGGACGGTGGCGAGGGTCGCGGCGAGCATGAAGGGCCCCAGCGGGAAGGTCGAGCCCGGGGAGGCGCGGCGCAGCGCGATCAGGACCAGGCCCACCGCGGAGAAGGCCGCGAACGCCCAGAAGACGGCGGTCAGCGCGCCCAGCGGCCCGGCCGCCCACCCGGCGTACAGGCCGGTCAGCCCGGACAGGCGGACGTCGCCCAGGCCCATCCCCCGCGGGTGGATCCGCCACAGCAGCCAGTACAGGACCGTGACGAGGACCATGCCCAGCAGGGCGTCCAGGAGCCGTCCCGGGGCCGGTCCGTCCGGCGGTGTCAGCGCGGCCAGGGCGATGAGGGCGGCGGCCACCGGGTAGGCGGGCCGGACCAGGGCGTCGGGCAGGCGCTGGACCCGCAGGTCGACGACGGACAGGGCGGAGCCCACCGCGATGAGCCAGAGCACCGCGGGCAGCCACAGGGGCGTCCAGTCCGGGTGCAGGACGGCGGCGGCCCCGGCGAGGGCCGCGGCGGGCACGGCCAGCAGGACGGCCCCGGGGTGGGAGCGCACGGTCTGCTCGCAGTGCGGGCAGCTTCCGCGGCCGCGGAAGGCGCGGTCGGCCACCAGGGGGAACCACCGCCAGAACCGGAGCTCGGCCAGGCAGTGCGGGCAGCGCGGCGGCGGCGGTCCGTCCTCGCCCGGGGCGGGCTCCGGTTCCGGCGCGCCCGCGTGCCCGGCACGGGCCTGTGCGGCGCCGTCCCTGGTGGCGGCGGCGTCGAGGGGGGCGCGGGTGTGCGGGCCGGCCGGTCCGAACAGGGGTACCAGGCGGCCGCCGACGTGTCCGGCGAGCAGGCCGGCCAGGGCCGTGACCGCGATGACGGCGACCGCCCAGTGGTCGGCGAGGGGCGCGAGTGCCGAGGGGGTGGGCATGATGCGAAGCTACCCGTCGGCGCGCCGCGCCGACAGGCCCGGGCGCCGCCTGTGGAGAACTCCGCGGCCCTCAGTCGGTCTCGCGCCTGGCGCGCACGACCGCGCTGAGCTCGATCCCGCCGGGCAGGACGTGGCGGAGCTCGGCGGCCAGGCGCTCGGCGACGCGGCGCAGGGATTCGTCGTCGCGCTCCTCCAGCTCCAGGCGGATGCCGATGTCGGCCCGCTGGGAGGGGTGGATGCGCACGCGCTCGATGCCGAACTCGGTGTGGGTGACCCGGTAGACCAGGGCCAGGACCTGGGGGTCGTCCTTGGGCTCGGGGACGGTGCCCTGCTCGGCGAGCATGGTCAGGAAGCGGCCCTGGACGGTGTAGGGCACGGGGCCGGACACGTCGATGACCAGGGCGTCGGCGCCCTCCTCCACGGCGGCCTGGCAGGCGTCCTTGGTGGTGAAGGGGACGGGACGGGCGTCGGAGCGCCAGCGGCGGACGGCGTCGACCGAGGTGAAGGCCAGCACGCCGCGGCGGCCGTCCCTGCCGGTCATGACCGGCACGGCGACCTCGCTGTTCTTGTCCTTGGTGAGCCCGCCGACGCCCTCCTCGGTCTCGGTGGCCACGGCGACCACGGGGATGAGGACGCGGGAGCCGCTCAGGGCGGCCAGCACCTGGCGGTCGCCGATCTCGCCGGCGGCGTGGGCGCGCAGGCGGGATTCGACCTCGGGGTCGGCGCTCCCGTCGTCGTCACGGAAGTTCTGGGCGCCGATGATCGTTGGTCTGCTCACGACCCCCGACTCTACCCGGGCGGGGGTCCGGGCGGGGCGGCCTCGCGCTCACCCGTCACCGACGGTGGCCCGCTGGACACCGGAACGCCGCCCGGCGGCCGCCGGGGCGTCACCGTCCGGCTCCAGGGCGGCGAGGAGGCCCTCCAGTTCGGCGGTGCCCAGCGGTCCGAGGCGGTCGAACATCAGGGCGCGGACCCGGGCGGCGTGCCCGGGGGCGACCTCGGCCAGCAGGCGCGCCCCCTCGTCGGTGAGGACGGCCCACAGGCCGCGCCGGTCGTCGGTGCACTCCTCCTTGCCGACCAGGCCGTCGCGTTCGAGGCGGGCGATCTGGTGGGAGAGGCGGCTCTTGGAGACGATGACGCTGTCGGCCAGGGCCCGCATGCGCATGCGCCGCCCGGGGGCCTCGGACAGGTGCACGAGGATCCCGTACTCGATGAGGCCGAGGCCGCCGCGTCCGCGCAGGTCGCGTTCGAGCTCGTCGTAGATCCAGGCGTTGACGCGCAGGAAGCTCCGCCAGACCCGTTGTTCGCCGTCGTCGAGCCATGCCGGGTTCTCCATGGGGGCGATTCTAGTGGCGGCGGTTGCGCATGGGGCGTCGACCACATTAGATTCTTCCCAGGAAGATATTTCTAAGGTACCTTGTTCCTAGGCAACAGAAGGGCCCGAGAACCGGGTCCCCGACCCGCGACAGGGAGACAGTCAGATGGCAGCGCAGGAACTCAAGGCCGGCACCTGGAAGATCGACGCCGCTCACAGCACCGTCGGGTTCTCCGTCCGCCACATGATGGTGAGCAAGGTCCACGGGCGGTTCGAGAAGTTCGACGCCACCCTGACCGTGCCCGAGGACCCCGCGCAGTCCTCGGTCGAGGCCACGATCGACGCCACCTCGATCAACACGGACAACGCCGACCGCGACAACCACATCCGCTCGGCGGACTTCTTCCACGTGGAGGACCACCCCGAGTTCTCCTTCCGCTCCACCGGCCTGGCCGCCGACGGCGAGGACTTCGTCCTCAAGGGCGACCTGACCATCAAGGGCAACACCAAGCCCGTCGAGCTGAAGCTGGAGTTCAACGGCTCCACCCTCGACCCCTACGGCCTGGACCGCTCCGGCTTCTCCGCCACCACCCAGATCAGCCGCAAGGAGTTCGGCGTCGACATCGAGATGCCGATGGACGGCGGCGGCGTGGTCATCGGCGACAAGATCACCATCACGATCGACGCCGAGTTCACCCGCCAGGCCTGACCGGCCCGGCGGCGCGTCCCCCCTGACCCCGGGGACCGGCGTCCGCTCCGGCCGCGCCGGCCGGAGCGGACGCGCCGTGCGGCCCCCCGCCCCTCGGGGGCGGGGCGGGAGGCCGCCCTCCGAAGGCGCCCGCGGACGTCCGTCCCGCGGGCGCCTTCGCCTTTCCCCGGGGCCGCCCCCGGCCGCCGGGGGCGGCCCCGGGTTCGGACGACACCGGACTTTGACGACACTGTGTCGCCATCTTCGGAGAAGCTCGGCTATCGTCGACCGGGGCGGGACGGTCCCCCGCCCCTCGCCCCGCGCACCCGCGCCCGACAGGAAGGACCGCCATGTCCGGCCCCTTCTCCCCCGAGGTCGTCACCGCCGTCACCGCCCACATGAACGGCGACCACCCCGAGGACACCCTGCTGATCTGCCGCGCCCTGGGCGGGCACCCCGAGGCCACCGGGGCCCGCATGACCGGCCTGGACGGGGAGGCCGGGGAGTACGCCGTCACCGTCGGCGGCACCGAGCACACCGTGCGGATCCCCTGGGCCCACCCGCTCACCGAGCGCGCCCAGATCCGGCAGGAGGTCGTGCGGATGTACCGGGAGGCCTGCGAGAAGCTCGGCGTCACCCCGCGCGGCCACTGACGGCCTGTGAGCGAACGGACCCGTACAGCGGGAACCCGGAGGGCGTGACCGGAGTCCTAGAGGGTGAAAGACGGGGAGAGGCGCGCATCGTCGACGGGGGTCCGCGGGCGCACGGTCGACACCGGCCGTCGCCGGGCATCTAACCTGGAGACGGCCCGCCGATCCCGGCCACGACACCCACGCAACCGAAGGACGGCACCGACCTCCATGGTCACGCCCCACACCGGTGACGACAACGCGCCGACGCAACGGATCGAACCCACCGCGCCCACCGCCAAGGCGGATCCCGCCCCGCGGGCCACGCGGTGGGTCACCCGTGTCCTGCGGCCGGGCTCCGGCCGCGACGCGACCCCTCCCACCCGCGTCCAGGGCCCCGGCCCGGCGGCCCCGCCCACCCGGGTGGACCGGCCCGCCGGGGCCACCGCCGGCCCCGGCGCCCCGCGCCCCGGCGGCGACGCCCGCGCCCCCTGGTGGCGCACCCTGTTCGGCCCCTTCCTGGACTGGCTGGCCCGCCTCGTCTCCCGGGTCGTCGTCGGCCCGGCCAGCGACCTGGACTACGCCGTCCCCGCCGAGCTGCGCCGCCGCTACCAGGTCCTGGACCGCATCGGCGCGGGCGGCGAGGCCGTCGTCTACCTGGTCGAACCCACCGACTCCCCCGGCCGCCGCCTGGCGCTGAAGGTGTACCGGCCCGGCCACGACATCAACCGCGAGCTGCTGGACCGGCTGCGCGCCCGAGGCACCGCCTCCCCGCACACCCCGGCCGTCCAGGGCTACGGCCACGCCAAGAGCTCCTGGGAGGAGGACCTGGCCTGGGAGGCCCAGGAGTACTTCGAGCACGGCTCCCTGCGCGCCGTCATCGACCGGGCCCCGCTGGACGACGCCCGCGCCCGCGCCGTCGTCTCCGCCGTCGCCGAGTGCCTGCGCCACTGGCAGGACGACCTCCAACACAACCACACCGACGTCAAGCCCGAGAACCTGCTGGTCCGCTCCCTGGACCCGCCGGTACTGGCGCTCACCGACTTCGGCGGCGCCGTCCGCGCCACCATGAGCCGCGTCTACGGCGGCCTGGCCATCACCGAGGACTACGCCGCCCCCGAGGTCGTCGAGGGCCGCCGCGAGGCCCCGGCCGCCTGGTGGTCCCTGGGCGTGATGGCGCACGAGCTGGTCACCGGCCGCCGCCCCGACCGCGGCGGCAACTGGCTCACCGCCCGCAACTCCGAGGTGGACATCTCCGCCGTCACCGACGAGCACTGGCGGCTGCTGGTGCGCGGACTGCTCGCCCCCTCCCCCGCCGCCCGCTGGGGGTACGCCGAGGTCGCCCAGTGGCTGGCCGGGGAGCGGCCCGCCCTGCGCACCGCGCGCCGGCTGCGCCCCATCGTGTTCGCCGGGGCCTCCCACGAGGACCCGCCGAGCCTGGCCTTCGACCTGCTGGACCGCTCCGAGACCGGCGCCCTGTGGCTGCGCACCCACTGGTCGGAGCTGCGCACCTGGCTGGACCGCGAGGTCAAGGACCACACCTTCGACCGCGCCTACCTCACCGGCCTGGACGGCCACCCCGAGCGCGCGCACATCGCCATCAGCGCCCTGGCCGCCCGCTACGTGCCGGGCATGCCGCCGCGCTACCGCGGCCACGAGATCAGCGCCGACGGCCTGCTGGAGCTGGCCACCGGCGAGGCCAGCCGGCACGCCGTGGTGCGCGAGGCCCTGGAGTCGGGCGCGGTGGGCCTGGCCTCCCAGCACTGGTGCCCCCACCCGGGCTGCCGCAGCGACGGCTCGGGCCGCTGCGTCCTGCTCGAACGCGCCCAGCACGAGGTCCCCCTGCTGATGCGCCGGGTCACCGAGACCCTGGACCGCGTCACCGGCCCCGGGGCCGACCGGCCGGACCGGCCCGCCGCCCACGAGATCGACACCACCTGGGCGCGCGCCGTCGAACTGGTCCTGGAACCCGACACCGCCTCCCGGCACCGCGCCCTGCTGCGCCGCCAGTCCTGGCACCCGGCCCAGCGCAGCCCCGCCCCGCACGCCCCCTGGTGGAACGAGCAGCGCCGCACCGGCCTGCGCGACGGCGGCGGCGACCCGATCGCCCCGCGCGCCGCCCTGCTCACCGCCGTGCTGCTCCTCCCCGAGGCCGTCCGCATCGGCGGATCCATCGCCGACCGCGAACGCGCCGACGGCCGGGCCCGCCGCCAGGACCGGTGGGCCGCGCTGACCGGCTCGGCCCGGGCCCGCTGGGACGAGACCCGCGGCCGGGTCTCCGACGCGCGCCGCCGCCGGGCCGAGGCCGCCACCGGCGACACCCCCGTGGTCGGCGGCACCGCGCCGCAGGACGCCGCCCGCCCCCGCTGGAACCGGTGGGGCGCCGCGCAGCGGCCCGACGACCGGAACACGGGACCGCAGGACCCCGGCGCCGCCCGCAGGCAGCAGGAGCGCGCCGCCAAACGGGTCCAGCGCACCATGACCCAGATCCAGAAGGCCATGTCCGCCGGCAGGTGCCGCCGCTTCGCCTACCCGGCCGCCCTGCTGGGCCTGGTCGACGGGCTGGGCCGGGCGCTGCGCCCGGAGGACGGCTTCTACCCGCAGAGCCCGTTCGTCACCGACGCCTACACCGGGCTGCTCGACGCCGCCCACGGGCCGCTCCTGGGAACGCTGGCCGACGCCGCCGGCGCGGTCACCGGGCTGCTGCCCGGGGAGCTGGGCGCCTCCTGGCCGCTCCCGGTGCTGCTGTCCGTCGCGCTCATCGCGATGGGCCGCACCGCGGCGAGCAAGAAGGACTCCTCGCGGGCGCGCCGCCGCCTGGCCGCGTACCGGATGGCCGTGGCCGGGTCGGTGTTCATGCTCGTGGTGCTGCTGTCCACCGGACTGCTGGCGCTGGGCTCGGGTGTGCTCATCCCGCTCGACGGCCTGCTCGGTTAAGATCTCCCGGTTCGGCAAGGGGCCGGACCGCGGTGGGGAACCGGGCACGAGGAAGAGGCCGCACGTGGGAGAGACCATCGAACTGCGCTCGGGGGACTTCGGCGCGCGCGTCGCCGTCGAAGGCGCCGCGCTCCAGGCGCTGACCTGGCGGGGGCGGGACCTGGTGTGGCCCTACACCGGAACACCCACCGCGTTCCAGGGACAGGTGCTGGCCCCCTGGCCCAACCGGATCGGCCGGGGCCGCTACCGGTTCGGCGGGAGCGAGCACACGCTGGAGGTCAACGACCCCGCCACCGGGTCCGCCATCCACGGCCTGGTCCACGACCGGGTGTGGACCCCGGTGCGGACCTCCGACGCGGAGGCCGTGCTGCACCTGGACCTGCCCGCCACCGCCGGCTACCCCTTCCCGCTGGCACTGGACCTGGCCTACCGGCTCGACGGGGACGGCCTGACCGTCACCACCACCGCGCGCGCCACCGGGGACTCACCCGCGCCGTTCGGGCTGGGCTTCCACCCCTACCTGGACCTGGGCGAGCCCGTGCGGGACCTGGCCGACCGCGGGGAGCTCACACTGAGCGCTCCCGTGGCCGCCCGCCAGCCCGTCGACGACCGGCTGCTGCCGGTCGGGGACCCGGTCCCGGTACAGGGCACCGGCATGGACTTCCGCCCGCCCGGCCGCCGACTCGGCGACACCGTCCTGGACACCGCCTTCGTCATCGGGGAGCGCGACGCCGACGGCCGGGCCTGGACCCACGTGGACGGGCCCCGCCACCGGGTCTCGGTGTGGTGCGACGCGAGCTTCGGGTACCTGCAGCTGTTCAGCTCCGACACCCTCGCCGGCGCCGACCGCCGCGCCCACCTGGCCGTGGAGCCCATGACCTGCCCGCCGGACGCGTTCAACACCGGCACCGGGCTCATCGTCCTGGAACCCGGCGCGACCACCCGGCACGCCTTCGGCATCACCGCCTCCGCTGTGTGAAGCGCCCGGCGGGGTCCCGAAGGCCCGGAGGAGACGTCCGGGGCGGTGGCCGGCGGCGGGCGGGCCGAAGCGCGGCGGAGGTTCGAAAGAACGCCGCTCTAGCGGCCGATCAGGTCGCGCAGGCGCAGCAGGTCCTCCTGGGTGTCGATGTCCTCGGGGCTGGCGACGCCGTCGCAGGCCACCGGGGTGACCACGTGGGAGTAGGCGCGCAGGAACGGGCGCGCCCCCACGTCGGCGACGGCCATGGCGTGCACCGTGGACCAGTGCTCGCGCCCGATGAGCACCGGGTTGCGCTGGTTGCCCCGGTAGGTGGCCACCGCGGCGCGGGCGCCCTCGGCGTGCGCCGCCACCAGCCGGGCCACCGCCTCGGGCGTGACCAGCGGCTGGTCGGCCAGCGAGATCAGGACCGCGTCGACCCCGTCGGGCAGGGCGTCGATCCCGGCCCGCAGCGACGAGCCCATCCCGGAGGCCCACTCCGGGTTGAGCACCGTCCAGGCGTCGGGGACCGCCGTGTCCGCGGCGCCCAGCACCACCACGACGGGCACGCAGCCGCCGGCGCGCAGGGTGCGCACCCCCCGGTCGACCAGGCGCTCACCGCCGACCTCGACCAGCGCCTTGGGCCTGCCCAGCCTGCTCCCGGAGCCGGCGGCCAGCAGCAGCCCCGCCACCCGGCCGTGTTCCCCCACGCCGCTTCCCATGACGCGATGATGCCACGCGCGGGCACCGCGTACCGGCCGCCCGGGCGACCCCGTCCGAAAGTCTTCCCCGCCCCGGTCCGGGCGCCGGGGACGACCTGCGGTTCCGCCCGCCCCCGTGTTCCGGTTCACCTCTCGACGTGACCGAATCCGGCCGGAAGGAAGGGCGCCACGGTGACGTCCCGGTGGATCCGGCCCGTGGTCTCGCTCAGCGCCCGGCCGCTGCCGCCCCAGCGGGAGCGCACCAGCTCGGCGGCGATCGACACCGCCGTCTCCTCCGGGGTCCGCGCCCCCAGGTCCAGGCCGATCGGCGAGTGCAGCCGCGCCAGCTCCCCCTCGGACAGCCCCGCCTCGCGCAGCCGCGCCATCCGGTCCTCGTGGGTGCGCCGCGACCCCATCGCCCCGATGTACCCGGCGCGGGTGCGCAGCGCCGCCGTCAGCACCGGCACGTCGAACTTGGGGTCGTGGGTGAGCACGCAGATCGCCGTGCGCTCGTCGACGCGGTCGGCCACCTCGTCCAGGTACACGTGCGGCCACTTGACCACCACCTCCTCCGCGGCGGGGAACCGCTTGGCGGTGGCGAACACCGGGCGGGCGTCGCACACCGTCACCCGGTAGCCGAGGAAGGCGCCCATCCTGGCCACGGCCGCCGCGAAGTCGATCGCGCCGAACACCAGCATCAGCGGCGGCGGCGCGAACGCCTGCACGAACACCTCCAGCTCGTCACCGCGCCGCTGCCCGTCCGCGCCGTAGCGCAGCAGGCCCGTGGTGCCCTGGGCCAGCATGCCGCGCACGTCGTCGTCCAGGGCGTCGTTCAGCCGGTCGCCGCCCACGTCGCCCTCGGCGTGCCCGGGCCACACGACCCGGCGCCGACCCACCCGGTCCCCGCCGGAGGGGTCCGACACGACGGTGGCCACCGCCACCGGCTGGTGCTCGTCGAGGGCGCCCAGCACCGAGCCCAGCGAGGGGTGGAGCCCGCGGTCCACCGGCTCCACGAACACGTGCAGGGTCCCGCCGCAGGTCAGCCCCACACTGAAGGCGTCCTCGTCGGCGACGCCGTAGGTCCGGCGCACCGGTACCCCGGTGCGGATCGCCTCCATCGCCTCCTCGTAGACCGCGCCCTCCACGCAGCCCCCCGACAGGCTCCCGACGACCTCCCCCGAGGCGCTCACCGCCATCGCCGCCCCGGCCGGGCGCGGCGCGCTCTTGAAGGTGTCGATCACCGTCGCGACGGCGAACCTCTCCCCCGAGGCGTACATCTCCGCCACGGCCTCTCGGATATCGCGCACGCGGCCCCCCGCTCCCCGTCGGCTTCCACGTTCTGTGGCCTTCACCACCAAACTATGTGCTCCGCCCGGCATGACGGGAGCCTCCGTTCCGTCAAGAAACGAAGGCTCCCGTTGGACGTTCGCACAAGGCGGGCGGGACCGCGGGTCCCGGGGTCAGTCCCGGTCCGGCTCCGCGGCCTCGCCGCGCTCGCGCAGCAGCTCCCGGAACTCCTCCAGGGCGGCCCGGGCCCGGTCGCCGTCGGCGCTCTGGATGCCCATCACCGCCAGCGTGGTCCCGTCGGACAGGTCCACCGACGGCCACGGCTCGCCCTCGGGCATCCGCACGTCCACGATCTCCGCCCACGACAGCACGTGCGTGCGGATGCTGTTGACCACCGTCACCCCGTCCCGCGACGCCTCCAGCCTGGGCCGGGCCAGCAGGTGCAGGGTCGCGGCGATCGCCAGGCCCACGCCCACGAGCAGCAGCCGGTCCATGAACCGCCAGTCGCCCGGCAGCACCGACGCCAGAACGGCCATCGTGGCCACGATCAGCAGCCCCAGCCCGTAGGCGACCATCCGCACCGCCCGGGGACGCCAGACCCTGGGCCCCTCAGGCCGCCGCGCCGCCTCGTCCACGGTCTGTTCCCTCGTCCGCACTCGTGACCCCCACTCCCCGAACGGCCTAGCTCCGCAGTCCGCGCAGGACCACGGCCGCCTCCAGCGCGGCCAGGGCCGCCTCGGCGCCCTTGTCCTCCGCGCTGCCCGGCAGGCCGGCGCGGTCCCGCGCCTGCTCCAGGGTGTCACAGGTCAGCACGCCGTTGCCCACGGGGGTGGACTGGCGCAGCGCCACCTCGGTGAGCCCCTGCGTCACCGACTGGCACACGTACTCGAAGTGCGGGGTCCCGCCGCGGATGACCGCGCCCAGCGCGATCACCGCGTCGTGGCGGCGGGCCAGCTCCTGGGCCACCACCGGGATCTCGACCGCCCCGGCCACCCGGACCACCACCGGCTCGGCGGCGCCCGACCCCTTGACCACCGCCAGCGCGTTGGCCAGCATCGGCTCCACGATCGGCGCGTTCCACCGGGTCACCACGATGCCCACCGACATGCCGGAGGCGTCGACGTCCTGCCCCTGCGGGCGTCCTTCACCGCTCATCGCTTCTTCGCTCCAGTCGTCTCGTTCTCGTGGGTCAGTCGGTGACGCCGGACAGGTCGTGCCCCATCCGGTCGCGCTTGGTCCGCAGGTAGGCGGCGTTGTCGGCGGTGAGGAACGCGGGCATCAGCACCCGCTCCTTGACCCGCACCCCGTGCCGCTCCAGGCCCTGGGCCTTCTCCGGGTTGTTGGACAGCAGCCGCACGGAGGAGACGCCCAGGTCGGCGAGGATCTGCGCCCCGGCGCCGAACTCCCGGGCGTCCGCCGGCAGCCCCAGCCGCAGGTTCGCGTCGACGGTGTCCATCCCCTCGTCCTGGAGGGCGTAGGCGCGCAGCTTGTGCAGCAGCCCGATGCCGCGCCCCTCGTGGCCGCCCAGGTAGACGAGCACGCCGCGGCCCTCGCGGGCGATGTCGGCCATGGCCGCGTCCAGCTGCGGGCCGCAGTCGCAGCGGTGCGACCCGAACGCGTCGCCGGTCAGGCACTCCGAGTGCAGCCGCACCAGGACGTCGGTGCCGTCCCCCAGGTCGCCCATGACCAGGGCGACGTGCTCGGCGCCGTCGGCCGTGCCCTTGAACCCGACGGCGCGCCACTGCCCGTACCGGTTGGGCATACGGGTCTCCACCAGGCGGGTCACCAGCGGCGGGTGGGCCTCCTCCTCGGTGAGCGACTCGCCCAGCGCCAGGCGGTACGCGGCCAGCTGCTCCACCGACACCAGCTTCAGGCCGTGCTCGTCCGCGAACTCGCGCAGGCGCGGCAGCCGCGCCATGGTGCCGTCGTCCTCGACCACCTCGGCCAGCACGCCGGCGGGGCGCAGGCCGGCCAGCCTGGCGAAGTCCACCGACGCCTCGGTGTGGCCGCGCCGGGCCAGCACGCCGCCCGGACGGGCGCGCAGCGGCAGGATGTGCCCGGGGCGCACGAAGTCGGTGGGGCGGCTCCCGGCGGAGGCCAGCAGGCGGATCGTGTGCGCCCGGTCGGCGGCGGAGATGCCGGTGCTGACGCCCTCGCGGGCGTCCACCGTCACGGTGTAGGCGGTGCGCAGGCTCTCCTCGTTGCGCGCCGTCATCAGCGGCAGGTCGAGCCGGTCCAGGTCCGGGCCCTCCATGGGCACGCAGACCACGCCGGAGGTGTAGCGGATCATGAACGCCAGCAGCTCGGGGGTGGCGAGCTCGGCCGCGAAGATGATGTCGCCCTCGTTCTCGCGGTCCTCGTCGTCCACCACCACGATGGCGCGTCCGGCGGCGAAATCGGCGATGGCGTCCTCGATCGGGTCGAGGACCACGGGCCGCTCGGCGTCGGCCGCGGCCGGGGTGGTGTCGGTGACGGTCATTCCCGCTCCAGGTGTCGGTGGGTGTGGTGTGGGATCGGTGGCGGGCCGTCGGGGTCCGCTCCGGCGGGGGTCAGGTGTGCGCGCGGCCCTCGGCGGCGGCCACAGCGGTGATGCGCTCCACGTACTTGGCGACCACGTCGACCTCGATGTTCACGGCGGCGCCGACGGCCAGGGAGCCCAGAGTGGTGGCGCGCAGGGTCTCCGGGATGAGGCTGACCTCGAAGAACCCCCGGGCCGCGCCCGGGTCGCTGACGGCCGACACGGTCAGGCTGGTGCCGTCGACCGTGATCGACCCCTTCTCGACCACGTACCGGGACAGCCCGGCGGGCAGCTCGAACCGTAGAACATCCCAGTTGTCGCCCGGATTCCGGGAGATCAGGCGGGCGGTGCCGTCCACGTGGCCCTGCACGATGTGCCCGCCCAGGCGCGAGTCGACGCGCGCGGCGCGCTCGAGGTTGACCGGGGAGCCGGCGGCCAGGGAGCCCAGGGAGGAGCGGTCCAGGGACTCCTTCATGACGTCGGCGGTGAAGGTGCCCTCGCCGCGGTCGACGACGGTCAGGCACACGCCGTTGACGGAGATGGAGTCGCCGTGGCCGGCGTCGGAGGAGACCAGGGGGCCGCGCACGGTGAGCCGCACGGCCTCGCCCGCGGTGCCCGCGGGGGTGAGGGAGACGACCTCGCCGAGCTCTTCCACGATTCCTGTGAACACGCCCTTGCCTTCCCAATAGCCTGGTACGGCTCCGGGGCGTGTGCGGAACATGCGTCCACGGCGGGTCGGCGAAGGGCCGCGGGCACGGGGGCACCACGGCGCACAGACCGTCCCGACGCGTGCTGCCTCCCATCCGGACTTTCACCGTCGGTACCGGAATTCCACCGGTTCAACCGGCCGATGGACTCGGCCGGGTCGCGGACTGTCACCGCCGGTTCGGACTTTCACCGACCCCGGAGCACGCATTCTCAACTGATGTCTGAGACGCCAACGATCTTAACGCCGCAGTAGCAACAGCGCATAGTTCGTGTGATGGGGATCATGCCCCGGGCAGGTCGTCCAGCCGGTCCCGCGCGTGTCCGCCCTGGCCGGGGGGCGTGCCGGGGCGCTCCGCCAGCCCGCTGCGCACGAACAGCTCCGGCGCGCCGAAGGTGATCCAGAACAGGATCGCGCCGGAGGCGGCGAAGGAGGCGACGGCGTCGGCCATCCCGGTGAGCGGCCCGGACAGCAGCCGGGAGAGGACCTCGATGCACAGGACCACGGACAGGCCCAGGACGAACCGGGCGGCGCGCGCGCCGATCCGCCCCCGGGCCGAGTACCAGCCGCGGCGGTCCAGCAGCGTGAGCCCGACGAGGACGGCCAGCAGCGCGCCCGACGTGGAGTAGACGCCGGAGAGGGTGTACCCGGCCGGGTCGGGCGGGACGGCCCCGATCCACTCGGCGGGGACGGTCCAGTCGCCGCGGGCGGTGTAGCGCCACAGGGCGGCCAGGACGCAGGGCACCAGCGCCGCCGCGACCGCGAGGGACGCCCAGCGCGCCGTCGGCAGCCCGCGCCACCAGGCCAGGACGCGGTCCTCCCAGCGCAGGAACGCCCACAGGATCAGCGCCCCCAGCAGGACGCCGACGACGACGTCGCTGATGAAGTGCGCGCCCAGGTAGACGCGGGAGAAGCAGATGAGGGCGGCCAGCGCGAGCGCGGCCCACAGCAGCCCGCGGCGGCCGGACCTGATCCCCGCGTACCCCAGGACCACCGTGGCGCCCTGGGCGTGCCCCGAGGGCATGCCGAAGCTCGACTCGCTCGTGTGCTGGGTGATCTGCGCGCTGTACCAGGAGGGGCGCGACCCGTGGACGAAGAGCTTGAGCAGGTGGTTGACCACCGACGAGGAGATGGCCAGGACCAGCAGCCGGCCGCCCAGGCCGGGGCTGACGCACCAGAAGACCAGCGCCAGCAGGGGGATGACGACCGCCTGGGCACCGAGGCCGGTGACGGCGGTCAACGGCAGGACCGGCCAGTCGGCCAGGCCCTGGAGCCACTCGATGGGCGCGGTCTCCGCGTCCCACAGCACGTCCATGATCACAGCGCGCACCCCAGGTGTCCGCGCTTGGCTACGTGCTCACGCCGCGCCGCTCCCCCAGACCGCCGGCGCGGGGGGAAGACGGAGCCGCGACCAAGCTGAATCGACGACTACGGTGCGCCAGCCTAGGGGGTGCGGCGGGGCGGTGGCCAGTCGGGTTCCCGGCCGCACCGGGATCGTTATCCCCGGGCGGCGGCCTCGACGGCCTGGGCGCGCAGGGAGTCGATCGCCTTGGCGGGGTCCTGGGCGCCGTAGACGGCGGACCCGGCGACGAAGACGTCGGCCCCGGCCTCGGCGGCGCGTTCGATGGTCTCGTCACCGACACCGCCGTCGACCTGGAGCCAGACGGAGGCCTCGCGGCCGTCGAGGATCTCGCGGGCCCGGCGGATCTTGGGCAGGACCAGGTCGAGGAACTTCTGGCCGCCGAAGCCGGGCTCGACGGTCATGAGCAGGAGCATGTCCATCTCGCCCACGAGGTCGGCGTAGGGCTCGACCGGCTCGGCGGGGTTGAGGGCCAGCCCGGCGCGGGCGCCCAGGCGGCGGATCTCGCGCAGGGTGCGCACGGGGGCGCTCGCGGCCTTGGCGTGGATGGTGACGCTGCCCGCCCCGGCCTCGGCGTAGGCGGGCGCCCAGCGGTCGGGGTCCTCGATCATGAGGTGGCAGTCCAGGGGGGTGTCGGTCGCCTTGAGCAGGGACTCGACGATGGGCAGGCCGAGCGTGAGGTTGGGGACGAAGTGCCCGTCCATCACGTCGACGTGCAGCCAGTCGGCGTTGGGGACGGCGGCGGCCTCGTCGGCCAGGCGCGCGAAGTCGGCGCTGAGGATGCTGGGTGAGATCTGGATTGCCACGCCTGGCAGTGTAGCCAGGGCGGTGGCGGCCGCGGTGCCGGGGCGTCCGGTCGGACCTGGGTGCTTTCGCGAAAAGCACCAACTTGACGATGTAGATCACGCTTGTCCGGTTCTGCCGGGAAAGCCCGGCGGCGCTCCGGGCGGGAGCGCCGCCGGGCGCCGCGTCAGTTCCGGCGCAGCAGGGCCAGGAACATGGCGTCGGTGCCGTGCCGGTGCGGCCAGAACTGCGCGTAGTTCCCGTCCTCCCCCGCCGCCAGGCCGGGCACCTCGTCCAGTAGGTCGGGGGCGCGCAGCAGGGTGAGGTCGTCGCGCTCGGCCAGGACGCGGCGCACGATCGCGTCGGTCTCGTCCAGATGCGGGGAACACGTCACGTACGCCACCACCCCGCCCGGCCGCACCGACTCCACGGCGCTGACCAGCAGATCGTGCTGGAGCGGGGCGAGCTCGGCCGCGGAGTCCCCGGTGCGCCGCCAGCGCGCCTCGGGGCGGCGGCGCAGCGCGCCCAGACCCGTGCAGGGCACGTCGGCCAGGACCCGGTCGAACGTCCCGGGGCGCCAGGCCGGCCGGGTGCCGTCGGCGGCGATCGCCCGGCCGGCGTCGCGCGGGGCGCGGCGCACCGCGCCCGCGACCAGCCCGGCGCGGGCCGGCTGGACCTCCGAGGCCACCAGGCGGGCCTCGCGCCGCCCGGCCAGCGAGGCGAGCAGCCCGGCCTTGCCGCCGGGGCCCGCGCACATGTCCAGCCACAGTTCGTCGCGGCCCTGGACGTCGACCCGGGTCAGGGCGAGCGCCACCAGCTGGCTGGCCTCGTCCTGGACCGCGGCGCGGCCCTGGCGGACCTCGCGGATCGCCGCCGGGTCGCCCTCGGTCAGCCGCGCGCCGAACGGCGAGTACGGGGTGGGCTCGGCCCCGGCCGCGACCAGGTCCTCGACGGTGGCGCGGCCCGGCTTGGCCACCAGGGTCACCCTGGGGCGCTCGTTGTGGGCGGCGAGCAGGCGCTCGGTCTCCACCAGGCCCGTCTTGGACCGCTCCCCCAGGGCGCGGGCCAGCTCCTTGACGATCCAGCGCGGGTGGCTGTGCACCACCGACAGGTACCCGCTGGGGTCGACGGCGCGGTCCGGGGCCACGACCCCGGTCCACTCGTCCAGGTCGCGGGCGGACACCTTGCGCAGGACGGCGTTGGCGAACCTGGCCCGGTGCCGGCCGACCACCCGGCGGGCCAGGTCCACGGTGGCGCTGACGGCGGCGTGCGGCGGGATCTTGGTGGACAGCAGCTGGTGGGCGCCCAGCCGCAGCAGCGGCAGCACCTCGGCGTCCACGGAGGCCAGGGTGCGGTCCACGCACGTCTCCATGATCGCGTCGTAGGTCCCCTGGAGGCGCAGCGTGCCGTAGGTCAGCTCGGTGGCCAGGGCCGCGTCGCGGCCGGCGATGCCGCGTTCGTTGAGCAGGGAGGGCAGCAGCAGGTTGGCGTAGGCGTCGCGGTCCTGGACCGCGCGCAGGACGTCGTAGGCGACCCGGCGGGCCGGGTCGCGGGGCGCGCCGGGCTTCGCGGCAGCGCCCTGGGCCCCGCCGGACCGTGCCCCGCCTGGGCGGGGCCCGCGGCGCGGACGGCGGTACGGGGATCGGGACTGCTCGCTCAAGGTGTGCTGCTCCTGGGCCTGAAGGACGTGACCGGGTGGGGCGCGGCCCCACCCGGTCGAGCCTACGGCAGCTCAGTCGCCCAGGCGGTCATCCGCGGTGGGACGCACGCCACGGGCCCAGTCCACGGCGTTCATCGCGCGCTTGCCCTGGGGCTGCACCTCGCCCAGCCGCACCGGGTGGGTGGCGGTGCCGACCAGGACCCGCTTCTTGTCGGCGTGCAGGCGGCCCGGGTCCAGGGCCGGGGTGTCGGCGTCGGTGACGGGGACGAGGGGGCCGAGCTTGAGCCGTGCGCCGCGGAAGGTCGTCCAGGCGCCGGGGGCGGGCGTGCAGGCTCGCACCAGCCGGTCGACGCGCTGGGCCGGGGCGGTGAAGTCGACCTCCGCGTCGGAGGGCTCCAGCTTGGAGGCGTAGGAGACCTCGGCGTCGGGCTGCGGGACCGGGGACAGCTCGCCCGAGGCGATGCCGTCGACGGTGCGGACCAGCAGCCCCGCGCCCGCGTCGGCCAGCCGCTCCAGGAGTTCGCCGCTGGTGTCGGTGGGGCGCACGGCCTCGGTGAGGGTGCCGTAGACGGGGCCGGCGTCCAGCTCCTTGACGATCCGGAACGTGGAGGCCCCGGTGACGTCGTCGCCGTGCAGGACGGCGTGCTGGACCGGGGCGGCGCCGCGCCAGGCCGGCAGCAGGGAGAAGTGCAGGTTGACCCAGCCGTGTCGGGGGATGTCCAGGGCGGCCTGGGGCAGCAGCGCCCCGTAGGCGACCACCGGGCAGCAGTCGGGGGCGATCTCGGCCAGGCGGGCCAGGAAGTCGGGGTCGCCCGCCTTGGCGGGCTTGAGGACCTCGATGCCCGCCTTCTCGGCGAGCTCGGCGACCGGGCTGGGGGCCACCTTGCGCCCGCGCCCGGAGCGGGCGTCGGGGCGGGTGACGACGGCGGCGACCTCGTGGTCGGAGTCGATCAGCGCCTGTAGGGACGGAACCGCGACCTGCGGTGTTCCGGCGAAGACGAGTTTCATGCGGGTCCCCCCTGGCTGTGCGGTCCGCGGCCCACCGCCGCGGTTCCCAGTTCTACCAGCCGTACCGGGCGTCCCACGGCCGGTGTCGCCGGGTTCTGGTACACCAGAGGGTGATGACATCCCAGCCCACCGGACCCGAGGGGGTCCTCTTCGAGCTTCCCGCCGCGCCCCCGGCGGAGAAGAAGCAGGAGAAGAAGCGGTCCGGCCGCCCGGCCCCGCGCACGCCCGCCGAGCGGCTGCCGGTCGCGCGCGTGGTGGTGGACACCCCGCTGCCGCACCTGGACCGGTACTTCGACTACCGGGTGCCCGCCGACATGGACGAGGCCGCGGTGCCGGGCTGCCGGGTGCGGGTGAGGTTCAACAACCGGAAGCTGGCCGGGTTCCTGGCCGAGCGGGTGGAGGCGTCGGAGTTCACCGGCCGGCTGGCCTACCTGGACTCGGTGGTCTCCCCCGAGCCGGTGCTCACCCCCGAGGTCCTGGGGCTGTCCCGCGCGGTCGCGGACCGGTACGCGGGCACCCTGAGCGACGTGCTGCGGCTGGCGGTGCCGCCCCGGCACGCCCGGGCCGAGAAGGAGGAGCCCGCCGGGGGCGCCGAGGGGGGGTTCGCCGCACCGGGGGCGGGGCCGTGGGAGGACTACCCCGACGGCCCGGCGTTCCTGGCGGAGCTGGCCGCGGGGAGGGCGCCCCGGGCCGTGTGGAACGCGCTGCCGGGGCCGGACTGGCCCGAGGCGATCGCCGTGGCGGCGGGCACCGCGCTGGCCGCCGGGCGGGGCACCGTGGTCGTGGTGCCCGACGGGCGCGACGTGGAGCGGGTGGACGCGGCGCTGACCGCGGTGCTGGGTCCGGACCGGCACGTGGCGCTGACCGCCGGGCTGGGTCCCGCCGAGCGGTACCGGCGGTGGCTGGCGGTGCTGCGCGACCGGGTGCGGGTGGTGGTGGGCACCCGGGCGGCGGCGTTCGCCCCCGTGCGCGACGTGGGCCTGGTGGTGCTGTGGGACGACGGCGACGACGTGCACGCCGACCCGCACGCCCCCTACCCGCACGCGCGCACGGTGCTGTCGATGCGCGCCCACCGGGCGGGGGCGGGGGCGCTGATCGGCGGGCACACCCGGACCACCGACGCCCAGATGCTGGTGGACTCGGGCTGGGCCGGGCAGCTGGTCGCCGACCGGGCGGTGCTGCGCAGGCGCGCCCCGGTGGTGCGGGCCGCGGGGGACGACCGCGAGCTGGAACGGGACGGGGCGGCGCGCTCGGCGCGGCTGCCGGGGCTGGCGCTGCGGGTGGCGCGGCAGGCGTCCCGGGAGGGCGCGGTGCTGTTCCAGGTGCCGCGGCGCGGCTACCTGGCGACGCTGGCCTGCGCGGGCTGCCGGGAGCCCGCGCGCTGCGACGCCTGCCACGGGCCGCTGGCGGTGCGCGGCTCGCACGCCCTGCCCTCCTGCGGGTGGTGCGGCCGGGTGGCGGGCGCGTGGGCGTGCCCCGAGTGCGGGGTGAACCGGATGCGCGCGGTGGTGGTGGGCGACCGGCGCACCGCCGAGGAGCTGGGGCGGGCGTTCCCGTCGGTGGCGGTGCGCACCTCCGGCCGCGACGAGGTGCTGCCCGCGGTGCCGGGGACGCCGTCGCTGGTGGTGGCCACCCCGGGGGCCGAACCGGTGGCCGAGGGCGGGTACGCGGCGGCGGTGCTGCTGGACGGCTGGGCGCTGCTCAACCGGTTGGACCTGCGGGCGGCCGAGGAGACGCTGCGGCGGTGGCTGAGCGCCGCGGCGCTGGTGCGCCCGGGCGGCACGGTGGTGGTGTGCGCCGAGGCGTCGTCGCCGGTGGTGCAGTCGCTGGTGCGCTGGGACCCGGCGGGGTTCGCCGAACGCGAGCTGGCCGACCGCCGCGAGCTGGGGTTCCCCCCGGCGGTGTCGATGGCCTCGGTGACCGGCGGCCCCGAACACGTGCGCGAGCTCCTGGACCAGGTGGAGCTGCCCGAGGGCGTGGAGCTGCTGGGCCCGGTGCCCGTCGGGCCCGACCGCGGGGGCCCCGCCGGGCCGGGCGGGACCGACACCACCGAGCGCGCCCTGCTCCGGGTGTCCCGGGCGGGGGTGGGCCCCCTGGCCCGCTCCCTCAAGGCCGCCGCGGCCGCCCGCAGCGCCCGCCGCGAGGAGCACCTGGCCCAGATCCGCGTCGACCCCCTCCACGTCGTCTAGGGCACGGGGTCACCGTGGGCCCGCGCGGTAGAGGTCGCGGAGCAGGGAGATCTCGGCGCTGTGGTGGATGACCTCGCGCTGGACGTGCAGGACGAGGGCGACCATGGGGAAGTCGGACCACTCGGGGGACTCGGCGCCGCCGACCGGGGCGGCCAGTCCCTCCTCGTCCAGGGAGCGGACGTGGTCGGACCAGGAGAGGTACGCCAGGCGCAGGCGCTCGCGGGCGCCGTCGGCGGTGCCGGGCCATTCGACGCCGTGCAGGGCGCCGTGGCCGAAGTGGCGGTCGTCGCGCAGCTCCAGGACCTCGACGACGATGTGGCCCAGCCGCCAGGCGATGGTGGTGACCGGCGGCGGGTCGGGCTCGGGACTCGTCCGGTCGGGGCGGAAGCGGCCGTCGGGGCCGGGGCGCACGCCCCAGGCGCCGGGGGCGGGCTCCCAGTGGAACTCCGCGTCGGTGAGCCCCTCCAGCCGGGGCCACAGCGAGAAGTCCCAGTAGAACTGGAGCTGCGCCAGGATCTCGCCCGTCCAGTTCAGCGTCGCCATCGGTTCCCGCCCCCGCCCCGTGCGGGCGCGCGGCCGAGCGCGCCCAGGATCCCGCTGCCGCGGGCCGCCACGTCCTCGTCCGGATAGGGCCACCACACCAGGTCGGCGGCCCCGGGTTCGACGGGGTGGAAGGGGGCCAGGGCGCGCAGCAGCACCTGGTGGGGCGCGGTGGAGGCCAGGGCGAGGTGGCCGCCGCCGCGCAGCAGGCCGTACAGGTCGGCGATGCCCCCGGGCGGGGCGTCGGCGGGGAAGGGCCGGGTCATGAGAACGGCGACGGGCTCGTCGAGGTCGACGAGCCCGGAGGTGGCGAGGCGGTGCAGGGCGGCGGAGGGGCCGCCCTCGGAGGAGACCACGGCCCCGTCGGAGGAGGCGAGGGTCCCGGCGACCCCGGGCGGGGCGACGTGGACGACGCGGGCGCCGGGCCGGTGGGCGCGGACCATGGCGGCCAGGCCGGGCACCGGGCAGCCCCAGTCGACGAACTGGCCGGTCCCGGCGTCCGCGCACAGGTAGGCGGTCACCCGGTCCAGGAACGCGGTGTGGCGGCGGGCGGCCTCGTCGGGCTCCGGGCTCGGGCGCGGGGGCCTGCCGCGCAGGTCGACGACGCCGGATCCGCGGGCGGGTCGGCGCACCGGCTCGCGGTGGGCGCCCCTGAGCGGTCCCGCCTCGTTGCCTCGGACGTCCGTCACGATCACGCTCCCCCAGCCGGTCCGCTCGTGGGAGGCCGGCGCGCCGTCGGCAGGACCGGTCGGGTCCGCGGCACCGCGCCATGCCATCAGGGCCTGATGCTACCCCTTGGGAAAGTGATTCCCGGCACACCCCTGTGTGTTATGTGCCCTATTTCGTCGTTTGTTGCGCCTTGTGACCCCAGGGATTCCGAGGCGTAGGTCCTGAAAGGCACATCGGGGGCGCCGCCCGCGGGCGGCGCCCCCGATCGGAGACCTCCCGTCCCGGGGGCGGCGGGAGGGCCGCCCCGCCGCAGGGGGCCCGGCGGGGCGGGGCGTCAGCGGGGGTCGGGCACCGGGACCAGGCGTCCGTCCGCGTCCGCGTACTCCCAGCGCGGGCCGTGCTCGACCAGGTCGGCGACCGCGCCGACGAGCCGGTCCACGTGCTCCCGCGTGGTGCCGACGCCCAGGCTGGCCCGGACCGCCTGGCCGTGGCCCGCGGGCAGCAGGTGGCGGGTCAGCGGGTGGGCGCAGAAGAGGCCGTCGCGGACGCCGATGCCGTACTCGGCCGACAGCGCCGCCGCGAGCAGGTCGGCGGGGATCCCGTCCACGACGAACGACACGATGCCCACCCGCGGGTGGTCCTCGTCCCACAGGGACAGCTCGTGCACGCCGTCGATCCCGGCCAGTCCCGCGCGCAGCCGCTCCACCAGCGAGGTCTCGTGGATGTGCAGCAGTTCCTGCACGCGGGGGGTGAGGGTGTCGCAGGCCGCGGCCAGGGCGACCGCTCCCAGCACGTTGGGGCTGCCCGCCTCGTGCCGGGCCGGCAGGTCGTTCCACACCACGTCGTCCTCGGTGACCAGCCGTGTGGCGCCGCCGCCGGACAGGTAGGGCGCGGCCTCGCGCAGCCAGTCGGCGCGCCCGGCCAGCACGCCCGACCCGAACGGGGCGTAGAGCTTGTGGGCGGACAGGGCCACGTAGTCGGCGCCGGTGGCCGACAGGCTGAACGGCAGGTGCGGGGCGTACTGCGCGGCGTCCACCACCACACGGGCGCCCTCGGCGTGGGCGGCCGCCACCAGCTCCTCGACCGGCCAGATCTCGCCGGTGACGTTGGAGGCGGCGGTGACGCAGAGCAGGCGCGGCCCCCGCGGGGCGGCGGCCAGTGCGGCGCGGGCGGCGTCGACCGCCGCCCGCGGGGACTCCGGCAGCGGCAGGCGCACGACCGACCCGGCGCGGGAGGCCGGGTGCTCCCAGGGCAGCAGGCTCGCGTGGTGCTCGGACTCGAACACGACCACCGTGCAGCCCTGCGGCACCGCGCGGGCCAGCAGGTTGAGGGCGTCGGTGGTGCCGCGCACGAAGACCACCGCGTCGGCGGGCTCGGCGCGCACCCCCAGGAAGCGGGCCACCGAGCGGCGGGCCCGCTCGTAGGCCTCGGTGCTGACCCGGGAGTGGTGGCCGGCGCCGCGGTGCACGCTGGCGTAGTAGGGCAGGGCCGCCGCCAGGGCCTCGGCGACCGGGGTCAGACAGGGGGCGCTGGCCGCGTAGTCCAGGTTGGCGTACTCGACGCGCTCGCCGGAGACCAGGGGGACACCCTCATCGGCGGTGACGATCGTGCACCGGCCCAGGTCGGGCTGGGCGGAGCGGGCGGAGCCGATGGGAGTGACGACGGTCATGGCACACCTCTTCTGCGGGTCGTGGGACCCACGGGTGCCGGTGGGGCAGCGCCAAGGGTCCGCGCTTGTCCGACACGGTCGTGTCGGGACCTGGTCCTCACCCGGGGCACCCCACCGCGGAAGGAGGGTTGCCGACCAGCGAGCCGGGGCTTCGCGCTGGTACTCGTGACCTGCGACGCAGGTTAACACAGCGCTCGCGGAACGCAACAGGGCGGTCCGGCTGTGGCCCGGGACACCCTTTCGCGCCTCCCCGCTCGACAGCCGGGGAACGGGCGCGCCATACTGGTCCGCATCTGCCCTCACGTCGCGGGTGTCCGGTTCCCCCCGGACGCCTCCCAGGCGCGAGACTCCAGAGCATCGGAGTTTTCGCATGCCCGCGATCGAAGAGGTGACGTACGTGCACGACCGTATGCAGCAGGTCTTCCGCAATCCCCGGGTCGTCCTGATCTCCGGCTACGCCCGCCTGCCCGACTCCGTGGCCAGCCATTCGCAGTACCAGCGCCTGGGCGTCGTCCTGGCGGTGGACACCGCCGACGGCCGGATCGTCGCCGCCGACACCACGCTCCTGACCGACCTGGCCAAGGACTTCTTCCGGGCCCTGGTCGAGGGCGAGTCGGTCACCGAGGACATCGCCGAACTGGTGCGCCGGGTGCAGACCCGCTACGCGGGCCAGTCCGGGGCCGCCCTCACCACCGCGCTGCGCCGCTGCCTGGAGAGCTACTACCAGCTCAGGGACGACCACCAGTTGCCGAGCGGCGAGGAGTGAACCCGTTGTCCGTGCCTCAACCCCTGCCCCTGACCGGGGTGCGCGTCGCCGACCTGTCCCGGGTCCTGGCCGGCCCCTACGCCACCATGCTCCTGGCCGACATGGGGGCCGAGGTGATCAAGGTGGAGCAGCCCGGCCGGGGCGACGACACCCGCGCCTGGGGCCCGCCCTGGGCGGGCGGGGAGGCCGCCTACTTCCTGTCGGTGAACCGCAACAAGCGCAGCCTGGCCGTCGACCTGAAGGACCCCGACGGGCGGGCCGCCGTCCAGGAGCTGTGCGCGGGCGCCGACGTGGTGGTGCAGAACTTCCGCCCCGGCGTCATCGACCGCCTGGGCCTGGGCTACGCCGACGTCAGCGCCCGCAACCCGGCGGTCGTGTACTGCTCGGTGAGCGGGTTCGGGCCCGAGCACGAGCCCGCGGGCCGCCCCGGGTTCGACATCGTGGTGCAGGCCGAGAGCGGCCTGATGGGGACCACGGGCCCCGCCGAGGGCCCGGCCAGCAAGGTCGGGGTGGCCCTCACCGACGTGCTCACCGGGCTCAACGCCGCGGTGGGCATCCTGGGCGCCCTGATGCGGGCCCGCGCCACCGGCCGGGGCGAGGAGGTCAGCGCGTCCCTGATCAACTCCACCCTGTCCGGACTGGTCAACCTCACCCAGCAGGCGCTGGTGACCGGGGCCGAGCCCGCCCGGGTCGGCAACGCGCACACCACGATCGTCCCCTACCAGGCGTTCCCCACCGCCGACGCCGACCTCGTCATCGCCGCCGGCAACGACGCGCTCTACCTGCGCATGTGCGAGGCGCTGGAGCGGCCCGACCTGGCCGCGGACCCCCGTTACGCCACCAACCCGGGCCGGGTGGAGCACCGCGGGGAGCTGGTCGGGGAGATCAGCGCGACCCTGCGCTCCCGGTCCGCCGACCACTGGGCCGAGCGCCTGCTGGCGGCGGGCGTGCCCGTGGGCCGGGTCCGCGGGGTGCTGGACGCGCTGCGTACCGCCGACGCCCGCGGCGACGACGTGCTGCGCACCGTCGACCACCCCACCGCCGGCCTCCTGGAGCAGGTCCGCGCCGGGTTCCGGCTGGAGAACACGCCTCCCCCGCTGACCGCGCCGCCCCTGCTGGGGCAGCACTCCCGGGAGATCCTCACCGAACTGGGCCTGGCCGCGGACCTGATCGACGCGATGGTCGAACGCGGCGCCGTCCAACAGCACCCGAAAGGAAACCCATGAGCGACCGCAAGGCACCCGCCCCGGACCCCCGCGACTTCCTGGCCGTGGACGCCGGACTGGACGACACCGAGCGCGACGTGCGCGACGCGGTCCGGGCGTTCGCCGCCCGCGAGCTGCTGCCCCACGTGGCGGACTGGTTCGAGGCCGGCACCCTGCCCGACCCGCGCGGCCTGGCCAAGGCGTTCGGCGACCTGGGCGTGCTCGGCATGCACCTGGAGGGGTACGGCTGCGGCGGCTCCAGCGCCGTCGCCTACGGCGTGGCCTGCCGCGAGCTGGAGGCGGTGGACTCGGGGCTGCGCAGCTTCGTGTCCGTGCAGGGCTCCCTCGCCATGGCCGCGATCCACAAGTACGGCTCCGAGGAGCAGAAGGAGCACTGGCTGCCCCGCATGGCCGCGGGCGAGGCCATCGGCTGCTTCGGCCTGACCGAGCCCGACTCCGGCTCCGACCCGGGCTCGATGCGCACGCGCGCCCGCCGGGACGGCTCCGACTGGGTGCTCGACGGCACCAAGATGTGGATCACCAACGGGTCCGTCGCCGATGTCGCCGTGGTGTGGGCCGCCACCGACGAGGGCATCCGCGGGTTCGCGGTGCCCACCGACACCCCCGGGTTCACCGCCAACGTCGTCCACAGGAAGCTGTCGCTGCGCGCCTCCATCACCTCCGAGCTGGTGCTGGAGGGGGTCCGGCTGCCCGCCGACGCGGTCCTGCCGGGCTCGCGCGGGCTGGGCTCCCCGCTGTCCTGCCTCAACGAGGCCCGCTACGGGATCGTGTGGGGCGCGGCGGGCGCGGCCCGCGCCTGCTACGAGGCGGCGCTGGAGTACGCGGGCACCCGCGAGCAGTTCGGCAGGCCGATCGCCGGCTTCCAGCTGACTCAGCGCAAGCTCGCCGACATGGTCGTGGACGTCGGCCACGCCGATCTGACCGCCCTCCAGATCGGGCGGCTCAAGGACCGGGGGCTGGCCCACCACAACCACGTCAGCTTCGGCAAGTTCGCCAACGTCGCCGCGGCCCAGCGGGTGGCCGCGGCGGCCCGGTCGGTGCACGGGGCCAACGGGATCACGCTGGAGTACCCGGTGATGCGGCACATGGTGAACCTGGAGACGGTGGCCACCTACGAGGGCACCGAGGAGATCCACGCGCTGAGCATCGGACAGGCGGTGACCGGCATCTCGGCCTTCCGGTGACCTCCGGCCTGCCGTTCCCCCCGGGCAACCACCACAATGGGGGGCAAGCGATCGAGGGAGTAGCCAGATGGTGGACGAACCGGCGAAGCGGTTCGAGATGACGCGCGGCCGACGGGTGCTCAACGCGGCGCTCGGCGGCTTCGTCAAGTACGGGGTGTGCCCGCCCGACACGTACCTGCTCACGACGCGGGGGCGCAGGACGGGCTTCCTGCGCACCGTCCCGATCAACCTCGTGGACAACAACGAGGGCCGGTTCCTGGTCGCCCCCTACGGGGAGGTCGACTGGGTGCGCAACATCCGCGCGGACGGGTTCGCGACGCTGCGCAAGGGCGGCTGGATCGAGCTGGTCAGCGTGCGCGAACTGGACGCCGCGGAGGCGGCCCCGGTGCTGCGCGAGTACGTGGACCACCCCCGCGCACTGGTGGTGGCACCGTACTTCGAGGCCCCGCCGGACGCGCCGGCCGAGGCCTTCGAGGCGGAGGCGCACCGGCACCCGGTGTTCCAGATCGTGCGGTCCACGACGATCCGCATCTGAGGTGCGGCCCCGGCCCCTCGCGGGCCGGGGCCGCCGTTCGGATTGACACCGGACGTTCATGAGTGTGTACTCACTTACATGAGCGTTACCGAAGCGGGCCGTTCCACGGCCGAGGCGCGCAGGGCGGCGATCCTGCGGCACGCGGTGCCCGTCTTCGCCCGGAGCGGCTACCACGCCACCCCGGTGACGGAGATCGCCGACGCGGCCGGGATCTCGCAGGCCTACGTCTTCCGGCTGTTCGGCAGCAAGCTGGGCCTGTTCACGGCCACGCTGGACCGCTGCTTCGGGCTCATCGAACAGGCCCTGCGCGAGGGCGCGGAGAAGGCGCCCGGCGCCCCCGCGGCCCAGGTCCTGGCCGCGATGGGCGACTCCTACGCGGAGCTGATCGCCGACCGCGACCTGCTCATGCTCCAGGTGCACGCCCAGAGCGCGGCCGACGTCCCCGAGGTCCGGGAGTGCATGCGGCGCGGGTACGCCTCGACGGTCACCCTGGTGCACGAGCTGTCCGGCGGCACCCGGGAGCAGGTCCGGTACTTCATGGCCATGGGCCTGATGTGCCACCTGATCACCGCCCTGGACCTGGACGGGGTCGACGAGCCCTGGGCCCTGACCCTGACGAGCGGCATGACCGTCCACGGGCGGCGCGCCGACGGGTGAGGGCGGACGCCCGCGGCGCCCGCCCGGGCGGTCAGTTGCGGACGCGGTACACGTCGTAGACGCCGTCCACGTTGCGCACCGCGCGCAGCACGCTGCCCAGGTGGGCGGGGTCGGCCATCTCGAACGTGAACCGGCTCTGGGCGACCCGGTCCCGGCTGGTCTGCACCGTCGCCGACAGGATGTTGACGTGCTGGTCCGAGAGCACCCGGGTGATGTCCGACAGCAGCCGGGCCCGGTCCAGCGCCTCCACCTGGAGGGCCACCAGGAACAGCGAGTCCTCCGTCGGCGACCAGTCCACCCGCACCTTGCGCTCGGGGTCCAGGGTCGCGATGTTCACGCAGTCGGCGCGGTGCACCGACACCCCGTTGCCGCGGGTCACGAAGCCGACGATGTCGTCCCCGGGCACCGGCGTGCAGCACTTGGACAGGCGCGCCCACACGTCGGCGTCGCCCTCCACGACCACGCCCGGGTTGCCGGGCTGGCGCTGGCGGGGCGCCTTGGCGGGCAGCGCCGGCTCGGCGATGTCCTCGGGGTGGTCGTCGGCCAGGCCCATGGAGTCGACCAGCTTGGCGACCACGTTCTGGGCGCTGACCTGCCGCTCCCCCACCGCCGCGTACAGGGCGTCCACGTCGGGATAGCGCAGCTCGTCGGCCAGGGCGACGATGGACTCCCCGCTGAACAGGCGCTTGACCGGGAGCTCCTGCTTGCGCATGACCTTCGCGATCTCCTCCTTGCCCTGCTCGATCGCGGCCTCGCGGCGCTCCTTGGTGAACCAGTGCCGGATCTTGTTGCGGGCGCGGGCGCTCTTGACGAAGTCGAGCCAGTCGCGGTTCGGCCCGGCGTCGGGGTCCTTGGAGGTGATGATCTCGACGGTCTCGCCGTTGTGCAGCTCGGTCTCCAGCGACACCAGGCGGCCGTTGACCCGGGCGCCCACCGTGCGGTGGCCGACCTCGGTGTGCACGGCGTAGGCGAAGTCGACCGCGGTGGCGCCCTGCGGCAGCGAGATGACGTCGCCCTGCGGGGTGAAGACGAACACCTCCTGCACCGACAGGTCGAAGCGCAGCGACTCCAGGAACTCGCCGGGGTCCTTGGTCTCCTGCTGCCAGTCGATGAGCTGGCGCAGCCACGCCATGTCGGAGCCGCCCTTGGGCGTGGCCGCGGTCCCGCCGCTGTTGCGGTCCTCCTTGTACTTCCAGTGGGCGGCGATGCCGTACTCGGCGCGCCGGTGCATGGCGCGGGTGCGGATCTGCAGCTCCACCGGGTTGCCCGAGGGTCCGATGACCGTCGTGTGCAGCGACTGGTACATGTTGAACTTGGGCATGGCGATGTAGTCCTTGAACCGCCCGGGCACGGGGTTCCACCTGGCGTGGATGGTCCCCAGGGCCGCATAGCAGTCGCGGACGCTGTCCACCAGCACCCGCACGGCGATGAGGTCGTAGATCTCGTCGAAGCCGACGTTGCGGGCGATCATCTTCTGGTAGATCGAGTAGTAGTGCTTGGGCCGCCCCTTGACGGTGGCCTTGATCTTGGACTCGCGCAGGTCGCCGGAGACCGCCTCGATGACCTCCTGGAGGTACACGTCGCGGCGGGGGGCGCGCTCGGACACCAGGCGGGCGATCTCGTCGAACCGCTTGGGGTAGAGGGTGGCGAACGCCAGGTCCTCCAGCTCCCACTTGATGGTGTTCATGCCCAGGCGGTGGGCGAGGGGGGCGAAGATCTCCAGGGTCTCGCGGGCCTTCTTCTCTCGTTTGGCGACCGAGGGCAGGTAGCGCAGGGTGCGCATGTTGTGCAGCCGGTCGCAGAGCTTGATGACCAGCACGCGGATGTCGCGGGCCATGGCCACGACCATCTTGCGGACGGTCTCGGCCTGGGTGGCCTCGCCGTACTTGACCTTGTCGAGCTTGGTGACGCCGTCGACCAGCTCGGCGATCTCGTCGCCGAAGTCCGCGCGCAGCTCGCCGAGCGTGTACCCGGTGTCCTCGACGGTGTCGTGCAGCAGGGCGGCGGCCAGGGTGGCCTCCTGCATGCCGAGTTCGGCGAGGATGGTGGCGACGGCGAGCGGGTGGGTGATGTAGGGGTCGCCGCTCTTGCGTTTCTGGTCCCGGTGGTGGTGGGCGGCCACTTCGTAGGCGCGCTCGATGAGCCGCACGTCCACCTTGGGGTGGGTGGCGCGCACGGTCTTGATCAGTGGTTCCAGCACCGGGTTCATCGTCACTCCCCGCTGGGCGCCGAGTCGGGCGAGTCTCCTGCGGACCCGCACGGTGGAGGGCGTGGATGCGGTGGAGGGCGCCGCCGTGGCGGCGCCCTCCTGGCGGTCGTCGGTCGTGGGGGCGTTCCCGTCGGTCCCGGGGCGGGCGGCGTCCTGTCGCGTCCCGTTCCCGGTTACCTCCCCGGTCGGGACCACTTCGCCTGGCATGCCTACCTCCCGCGGTTCCGCCCGGATCGTACGGGCGGTCGGCGTCGCCCGGCTTCTCCGGTGCACGTGCGTATCTTCAGGTCCGGTCGCCGATCACGGCCGCGGTGCCGCTCCCCGTCCAGTCTAGTGTCCCCCGCCCGCCTCCCACCGGCGCTGACGCGCGGCGACGCGGTCGGCGGCCGCGGGCTCAGGGGGCCTCCGGTACGCCGGATCCCGGTACGCCGGACGTCGGGTCGGCGGGTGCGGGCGGGTCTCTCAGACCGAGAGGAGGGCGTGCGGCTCCACGTCGGACAGCCTCTCGCGCCCCCCGAGAGCCGTGAGCTCCATCAGGACGGAGAATCCCACGACCGTACCACCCGCCTTGCGGACCAGGTCCACCGCGGCCCGCCCGGTGCCCCCGGTGGCCAGCACGTCGTCGACGATGAGCACCCGGGAGCCCTCGGTGACCGCGTCGGCGTGGATCTCCACGGTCGCGGTCCCGTACTCCAGATCATAGGGCTGCTCGATCACGGCCGCGGGCAGTTTCCCGGCTTTGCGCGCGGGGACGAACCCGGCGCCGAGCGCCAGGGCCACCGGGGCGCCGAAGATGAATCCGCGGGCCTCCAGACCGACCACGTGGTCCACGCCGGCGTCCCGGAAGGGCTCGGCGAGGCCGGCGACGGTGGCGGCCAGCGCCGCGGGGTCGTTGAGCAGCGGCGTGATGTCCTTGAACAGGATGCCGGGCTTGGGGAAGTCCGGGATGTCGCGGATGCGGCCCAGGAGCAGGTCCGGGGCGGCGGCGGTGTCCGCGGGGGTGTCGTCGTGGGCCATGGTGCGGTGTGGACCTTACTGGTGTTCCGGGGTGGCTGTCGTTGCGGCACGTCCGTGCCGTGCGGTGCCGGCGCTCCTGCGGGGGCGGCCGCTGGGGCGGCCGCACACGGCGGTACCGGCCCCGGTGGGGGCCGGTACCGGAGGATCCGCGCGTCGGCGCGCCGGGCCGCCGACCCCGGGGCGGTATCGCCACGGGGCGCGTGCGGCGGCCGTCAGTTGTTGGGCTTGGGGTCGTCGTCGCCGAAGTCGGGGCGGTCCTCGACCGGCGTGTCGTCGGCCTGCGGGGTGAGGATCTCACCGATGCCCGGCTTGAGCATGCGGATCCGGGTGCCCGGCGAGATCTCGAGGATCACGTCGTTGTCCTGGACCTCGACGACGGTGCCGTAGATACCCGCCTTGGTCATGACCTCGACCCCGGGGACGAGGGCGCTCTGCATCTGCGCCTCCTGCTGGCGCCGCTTCTGGTTGGGCCGCCAGATGAGCAGCCAGAACACCAGGAGGATGAGGGCGATCATGGGGAGCGAGGAGAGGATTCCTCCGCCCGCGGGCGCGGCTCCGTCGGCGAGTTGGTAAAGGCCCTGCACGGGGCGTCCTTCCTGAAGTCTTCGTCTGTGGCCGGCGGCGCGGTCGACGCGGCGGCCACCCTGTTCGTGCCGGTCGGACGTGTTCGGCCCGCACGGCACCCGGTGGCTACAACGTTCCGGGCGGCCGATGCGTTCCTTCGGTGCCGGAACGCACTCTCCGGACCGGGGTGTCACCCCGTATCTCCGTCGGTCCGTCACAGCTTACGTGTCGCCGGTCACCGTTCCCCAACCGGCGCGGATCGGAGTGTTAACGGTCGCACCCCGCCTCCGGAGGCGGCCGCGACCCGCGCCGGGGCGGTTCAGGGGGTGCCCGAGGACCCGTTGCCGTTGGTTCCGTTGGCACCGCCGGAACCCGTGGTGCCGCCGCCCTGGGCCGCGGCGGCCGCGCCGAAGGCGGCGTCCGGCGGGGGTGTGAGCCCCAGGTGGGCCCAGGCGAGCGGAGTGGCGACCCGGCCGCGCGGGGTGCGGGCCAGGAACCCGGAGCGGACCAGGAACGGCTCGGCGACCACCTCCACGGTCTCGGCCTCCTCCCCCACCGACACGGCCAGGGTGGACAGGCCCACCGGGCCGCCGCGGAAGCGGCGGAGCAGCACGTCGAGGATGGCGCGGTCGAGGCGGTCCAGGCCCAGGGCGTCCACCTCGTACAGCTCCAGGGTGGCGCGGGCGGTGTCCAGGGACATGATCCCGTCGCCGCGCACCTCGGCGTAGTCGCGGACCCGGCGCAGCAGCCGGTTGGCGATGCGGGGCGTGCCGCGCGAGCGCCCGGCGATCTCGCGGGCGGCGTCCTCGGCCAGCGGGACGCCGAGCAGCCCGGCCGAGCGGTGCAGGATGCGCTCCAGCTCCTCGGCCGAGTAGAAGTCCATGTGGGCGGTGAACCCGAACCGGTCGCGCAGCGGGGCGGGCAGCATCCCGGCCCGGGTGGTGGCGCCGACCAGGGTGAAGGGGGCGATCTCCAGGGGGATGGCGGTGGCGCCGGGTCCCTTGCCCACGACCACGTCGACCCGGAAGTCCTCCATGGCGACGTAGAGCATCTCCTCGGCGGGGCGGGCCATCCGGTGGATCTCGTCCAGGAACAGCACCTCGCCCTCCTGGAGGGTGGACAGCACCGCGGCCAGGTCGCCGGAGCGCTCGATGGCGGGGCCGGAGGTGATGCGCAGGGGGGAGCCCAGCTCGGCGGCGATGATCATGGCCAGGGTGGTCTTGCCCAGGCCCGGGCCGCCGGACATGAGGATGTGGTCGGGGGCGCGGTTGCGCTTGCGGGCGCTGTCCAGGACCAGGGAGAGCTGTTCGCGCACCCGTTCCTGGCCGACGAACTCGTCGAGCGCGCGCGGCCGCAGGGCGCCCTCCAGCCGGCGCTCGTCGGCTCCGGCCTCGGAGGAGACGGCCTCCCGGGCGTACGGCCCGGGGAGGTCCCGGTCCGCCGGTCCCGTCGGTCGGTCGTGGTCGTCGTACACGGTGGGCCCTCCTAGGCGCGGCTGAGGGTGCGCAGGGCGCTGCGCAGCAGGACGGCGACGTCGGCGGTCTCCTCGGCCTGGGGCGCGACGGCGGCGGCCGCGGCCTCGGCGTCCTTGGCGGACCAGCCCAGGTTGACCAGGCCGGAGACCACCTGGGTGCGCCAGGCGCCGTTGGGCCCGGCCCCGGCGCCGTCCGGGACCGGCGGCAGGGTGCCGTCGGTGAAGACGGGCGGGTCGATCTTCCCGCGCAGCTCCAGGACGATGCGCTGGGCGCCCTTCTTGCCGATGCCCGGGACCCGGGTCAGGGCGTTGGTGTCCTCGGTGGCCACGGCGTGGCGCAGGGAGTCGGGGCTGTGCACCGAGAGCATGGCCAGGGCCAGCCGGGGGCCGACCCCGGAGGCGGTCTGGAGCTGCTCGAACAGGTGCTTCTCGTCGTCGTCGGCGAATCCGAAGAGGGTGAGGGAGTCCTCGCGCACGACGAGGCTGGTGGCGACGGTGCCGGTCTCCCCCACGTGCAGGCGGGACAGGGCGCTCGGGGTGCACTGCACGGACATGCCGACCCCGCCGACGTCGATGACGGCGCTGCCGGCGCCGCGTGCGGCCACCCGGCCGGTGAGGAACGCGATCATGTCATGGGGGCACCGGGTGCCCTTCTCCTTCCCTAGGGGCGGGCGCCGCGGGCGCGGCGGGCCAGTTCGACCTTGCGGGCGAAGTCCTGCTGTGCCTGGGCCACCCGGGCCTGGGCGCCGCCGCGCCAGATGTGGCAGATGGCCAGGGCGACCGCGTCGGCCGCGTCGGCGGGGCGGGGCGGGCCGTCGAGTCCGAGGATACGCGCGACCATGGTGCCGACCTGCGCCTTGTCCGCGCGGCCGCTGCCGGTGATGGCGGCCTTGGCCTCGCTGGGGGTGTGCAGGGCGACGGGCAGGCCGCGGCGGGCGGCGCAGACCAGGGCGATGCCGCTGGCCTGGGCGGTGCCCATGACGGTGCTGAGGTTGTGCTGGGCGAAGACCCGCTCGACGGCGACGGCGTCGGGGCGGACCTCGTCGAGCCAGCGCTCGATGCCGCGCTCGACGCCCAGCAGGCGCTGGGGCAGGTCCTCGTCGGGGGAGGTGCGGATGGCGTCGGCGCCGATGAGGCTCAGGGGGCGGCCGATGGCGCCCTCGACGGCGCCGACGCCGCACCGGGTGAGCCCCGGGTCGATTCCCAGCACGCGCACGCGCCCCACACCTTTCTCGAACGTTCGTTCGCACCATGCTAATGCCGCGGGACGACAGGAGTCCCGCGCCCGGCCCGGCGTGTCTCGGGGGCCGTGCCGGTCGAGCGTACCGGGGCCCGGGGACGGGGCGGGGGCGTTCAGGCGCGGCCGGTCCCCCACAGGTCGGCCAGGGCGGCGCGGCGCTCGGCCCGGGAGAGGCCGCGCAGGTCGGCGACGCCGCGCTCGGTGACCACGACCTCCACGTCCTGGGAGGGGGTGGTGACCGGCCGGGAGAGGCGTTCGACCAGGGTGGAACGGCCGCGGTGGCGGGTGGGGACGGCGATGACGCTGAGCCCGCCGACGGAGCGGGTGGCGGCCGCGGCGTAGTCGGAGTGGCCGCCGATGCCGCCGAGCACGCCCCGGGCGGTGCCCTCGACGTTGACCTGGCCGTCGTGGTCGATCTCCACCGCGGTGTTGACGGCGACGAAGGGGTCGGCGGACAGGCGGCCGGGGGCCAGGACGTGTTCCACGGAGTGCAGCAGGGGGCGGCCGTCGGCCCAGGCGTGCAGGCGCGGGCCGCCGACGAGGTACATGCCCACGGGGTCGCCCAGCAGCAGGCCGCGCTCGTCGAGGTCGACGGCGGCCTCGGGCAGCGGCCCGGAGTCGATGCGCACGGGGACCCGCAGCTCGGCGGCCAGGGCGGCGGGCACGGGGCCGAAGCCGAGCTGGAGGCGGGCGCCGGCGGGGATGAGGGGCGCCAGGTGGCGGGCGATGGCGGCCTGGTCGGGGCCGGTGGGCGAGGGGCGCAGGGTCCCGGCGGTGCGGTCGCTCTCCCCGATGACGACGACGCGGTCGGCGGGCAGCGGCGGCCCGGCGTCGGCGCGGGGCAGGTTCGGCGAGACCACCCCGGCGACCAGGGCGCCCGCCTCGACGGCGGTGCGCAGCCAGCCGGCCTCGCTGCCGAAGGCGTACCCGCCGGGCACCGGGACCACCGAGGCGACGAGCAGGTCGGGACGCCACAGGCCGTGCAGCAGGGCGGGGACGGCGGACATGCGCACCGGCGGGTGGGCGATGAGGCCGCGGTCGACGTGGTCGCGCAGGCCCCAGCCGGGCATGACGGTGCGGGCGTCGGCGAACGCGGCGGGGTCGAGCCCGGGGTCGGCCTCGGGGACCCAGCCCAGGACGAGGCGGACGCCGCCGGCGCGCGCGGCGGCCGCGCACAGGTCGGCGGTGACGCTCCGCGGGGCGCCGAACCCGTCGCCCAGGGCGACGGTCGCGCCCGGTCCCACCAGGTCCGCCAGGCTCTCCACGCTCTCCCCTTCCGCCGGACCGACCGTACCGGACCGGGCGGCCCGGCCGGGAAAAGGGGGTGGACTCCGCGGCGGGGGCCGTGCTAAGTTCTTCTCGAAGCGAGAAAAACTCACTCTGAGAAGAACTGGACCGACCATGGTGGACGACGGGATGCGGCGGGACGCGGACGAACGGGAGTTCCTGGCCGCCTACGACCCGCACGCCTACGCCCCCGTCGCGGTGACCGTCGACGTCGTGGCGATGACCATCCGCGCCCGGGAGCCGCTGGTGCTGCTGGTCCGCCGGGGCGCCAGCCCGCAGAAGGGCCGGTGGGCGCTGCCCGGCGGCTTCGTCCGGGCCGAGGACGACCCCCGGGGGCCCGCCGACCCCGACCTGCCCGACGCCGCGCTGCGCGTCCTGGCCGAGAAGACCGCCCTGCCCACCACCCTGCACCTGGAGCAGCTGGGCACCTACGGCGCCCGCGGCCGCGACCCCCGCATGCGGGTCTTCTCGGTGGCGTACATGCTGCTCGCCCCCGACCTGCCCGACCCCGAGCAGGGCCGCGACACCGCCGAGGCCGCCTGGGTCCCCTGGCGCGACCTCGGGCACGGCGGCACCGCGCGGTACGAGCCCGCCTTCGACCACGCGCGGATCATCGCCGACGCCGTCGAGCGGGCCCGCGCCAAGCTGGAGTACACCTCCCTGGCCACCGCGTTCCTGCCGCCGGTGTTCACCATCACCGACCTGCGCGAGGTGTACGAGGCGGTGTGGGACCGGTCCCTGCACGCCGCCAACTTCCACCGCAAGATCCTCGCCGCCCCCGGCTTCGTCCGGGACACCGGGGAGCTCGCCGACCGCGGCGGCTCCGGCGGGGGCCGCCGCCCCCGCCTGTACCGGGCGGGCGGCACCGCCGCCCTGCACCCGCCGCTGCTCAGGAGCGCCCCATGACCCCCGTGGAGGTCCCGATGACCGTCGAGGAGGCCGCCCGCGCCGTCCTCACCGCCCGCGACCCGTCCGACCTGTTCGGGCCGCTGCCCGCCGACGACACCGTGCCCGCGGCGGCCTCGTCCGCCCACCGGCGGCTCGCCCGCCTGCTGCACCCCGACACCCCCGGGGGCGACGCCGCGCTGTTCACCCGGCTGACCGGGATGTGGACGCGCTACCAGGAGGCCGTCCGGGGCCGGATCGGGTTCGACGACCACGTGGTGGTGACCGCCGCCCGCGGCTACCACGTGGGGTCCTCCCCCCTGGCCTCGGGCGACGTCGCCGACCTGTACCCCGTCCGCTACCGGGACGGCGACTGGCGCGACGCCGTGATCAAGGTGCCCCGGTCCCCGCGCGACAACGACCTCATGGAGGCCGAGGCCACCGCCCTGGAGCGGATCCGCGAGCGCGGGCCGGAGGAGGCGCGGGCGTTCTTCCCCCGGCTGCTGGAGTCGATCCGCCACCGCGACGCCGCGACCGGGGTCGAGCGCAGGGCCAACGTGCTGGACCGGCTGGACGGCTTCCACAGCCTGGCCGATGTGCGCCGCGCCCACCCCGACGGCGTCGACCCGCGCGACGCCGCGTGGATGTGGCGCCGCCTGCTGGTGGCGGTCGACGCGGCCTCCCGGGCCGGGGTGGTGCACGGGGCGGTGGTGCCCGAACACGTGCTGATCCACCCCGGGGAGCACGGCCTGGTCCTGGTCGACTGGTGCTACTCGGTCACCGCGCACGCCGCGCGCACCGCCCCGCACATCCCCGCGATGGTCCCCCACCGCAAGGACCTCTACCCGTCCGAGGTGGCCGAACGCGGCCCCGCCTCGGTGCGGACCGACATCTACATGGCGACCCGGTGCATCGAGTACGTCACCGCCGGGCGCCTGCCGCGGGAGCTGCGCTCGTTCGCCAGGGGCTGTGCCCTGCCGGCGGCGCGGCAGCGCCCCTCCGACGGGTTCGCCCTGCTGATCGAACTCGACGAGGTCCTGGAGCGGCTCTACGGGCCGCGCCGGTTCCGCCCCTTCACCATGCCGGACTGACCCCGCGGACCACCGAACCCCGCGGCCCCCGGCCCCACCGACCCCGAGACCCCTTCACCCCAGAGGAGAACCACCATGGGAAGCAGCCACTGGTCCACCGACGCCTACCACGCCCGCAAGGCCTACAACGCCTCCGCCGGACGCAGCGACTTCGGCTACACCGACGACGTGCTGTCGTCCGTCCCCCGCAGCAAGTGGAAGGTCCACGAGAAGCTCGACCCCAAGGGCGTCGCCTTCCGCGAGAGCCGCGACTCCGACGAGCACCCCGAGTCCCTGGCCATCTCGGTGCTGTTCGACGTCACCGGCTCGATGGGCCGCGTCCCCCGCGTGCTCCAGACCAAGCTGCCCGCGCTGTTCGGCCTGCTGCTGCGCAAGGGCTACGTGGAGCACCCGCAGATCCTGTTCGGCGGGATCGGCGACGCCACCTGCGACCGGGCCCCGCTCCAGATCGGGCAGTTCGAGTCCGGCAACGAGCTGGAGGAGGACCTGAACAACATCCTGCTGGAGGGGGGCGGCGGCGGACAGGTCACCGAGTCCTACGAGCTGGCCATGTACTTCATGGCCCGGCACACCGCCATGGACTGCCTGGACAAGCGCGGCCGCAAGGGCTACCTGTTCCTCATCGGCGACGAGAAGGCCTACGGCAAGGTCAAGGCCCGCGAGGTGCGCGAGGTGATCGGCGACGACCTGGCCGAGGACATCCCGTTCCCGCAGATCCTCGCCGAGCTGCGGCGCAGGTTCGAGGTGTACTTCATCATGCCGAGCGGCAGCAGCCACTTCACCAACGACGCCGTCCGGTCCTTCTGGGACGAGCAGCTGGGCCAGAACGTCATCCACCTGGAGGACCTGGGCGCGGTGTCGGAGACCATCGCGGTGACGATCGGCCTGTCCGAGGAGGCCATCGACCTGGAGGAGGGGCTGTCCGACCTCGCCGACGCCGGGTCCGACGCCGGCGGCGTCGTGGGCAGGGCGCTGGCGCCGCTGGCCGGTCCGCGCGGCTCGATCGTGCGCTCGTCCGGGCTGCCCGGCGGCGACGCCTCGGCCCCGGGGACGGACCGGCTGTGAGCGCCCCCGCGTGGGCCGACACCTCGGCCGTCGTCGTCGACCTGGGATTCGGCGACGCGGGCAAGGGTGTGACGGTCGATCTGCTGTGCGCACGGCGGCGCTACGGCGCCGTCGTGCGCGCCAACGGGGGCGCCCAGGCCGCCCACAACGTGGTGGCCCCGGACGGACGCCACCACACGTTCTCCCAGTTCGGGGCGGGGACCCTCGCCCCGGACGGGCCGGTGCCCACGCACCTGTCCCGGCTGATGGTGGTGGACCCCCTCGCCCTGGCCGCCGAGGGCGCCCACCTGGCGTCCCTCGGCGTCCCGGACCCGTTCGGCCTGGTCACGGTGGACGAGCGTGCGCTGATCGCCACCCCCTGGCACCAGGAGGCCAACCGGATCCGCGAGCGGGCCCGGGGCGGCGGCCGCCACGGGTCGTGCGGGATGGGCGTGGGCGAGGCGATGGCCTACGCCCTGGCCCGGCCCGGGGACGCCCCCACGGCCGGCGACTGCCGCACGCCCGCGGTGCTGCGCCGCAAACTGCACCGGCTGGCCGACCACCTCGACGCGCTCCGCCGCGAGCTCGGCGACGGGTCCCGGACGTCCCCGGACGTCGAGGACTGCGTCGCGGCGTACGGGGGGTTCGCCCGAGGGGTGCGCATCGTGGACGAGGCGTACCTGCCGGGCCTGCTGGCCCGCGCCCCGGTCGTGTTCGAGGGCGCCCAGGGGGTGCTGCTGGACGAATGGCACGGGTTCCACCCGCACACCACCTGGTCCACGACCACCACCGCGAACCCGCTGGCGCTGCTGGCCGAGGCGGGCCGCCCCGGCGACGCCCGCCGGATCGGGGTGGTGCGCGCCTACACCACGCGGCACGGGGCGGGGCCCTTCCCCACCGAGGACCCGTCGCTGGCCGGCCTGCTGCCCGAGCCGCACAACGGGACGCACCCCTGGCAGGGGGCGTTCCGGGTGGGCCACCTGGACCTGGCGGCCCACCGGTACGCCCTGGCCGCCACCGGCGGGGTGGACTCCCTGGTGGTGACGCACGCCGACAGCGCCGCCGCGGCCGGCGGCCGGCTGCGGCACTGCACCGGCTACACCGACCGGGCGGGGCGGCCGCTCGTGCCCACCCCGGGCGACGCTCCGGCCCCCAGCCACCCGCTGCACCCGGCGCCCGGCCCCCTGGACGCCCGCGCCGACGCCCACCTGCGCCGCCAGGCGGCCCTGGCGGACGCCCTGGCCGCGGCCCGGCCCGTCCTGGCCGACGGCCCCACGCCGCCGGAGGAGATCGCCGACGCCCTGGGAACCCCGCTGGAGGCGGTCTTCTCCGGCCCCACCCGCGACGACGCCCGGATCACCGCCCCGGCCTGACCGTCCCCGCAGGACAAGAAGGACCCTCCCGATTGTCGGTTCCCGACAAGACCCCCTACCCGGGAAGGGCCCATGGTGGTGGCCGACAACCATGGGAAATGAGGTCGAACGGAAATGACGGACCACGTGCTGGTGGTGGGTGCGGGAGTGGTCGGACTGTCCACCGCCTGGTTCCTCCAGGAGCACGGCGTGCGGGTCACGGTCGTGGACCGGGACGGGGTCGGCGCGGGCGCCTCCTGGGGCAACGCCGGCTGGCTCTCCCCGAACCTGGCGATCCCGCTGAACGAACCGGGCGTCCTGCTCCAGGGGCCGCGCTCCCTGGTCGACCCCGACGCGCCGCTGTCGATCCCGCCGACGGCCTCCCCCGCCCTGTGGGCGTTCCTGCTCCGGTTCGCGGCGAACTGCCGGTGGCCGTCCTGGGAGCGCGCGGTCCGCGCGAACCTGCCGCTGAACACCGCCTGCCTGGAGGCGTTCGACGAACTGGAGAAGGCGGGGGTGGCGACCACCGCGGTCTCCGCCCCGGTCACGGCGCTGTTCCGCTCCCCCAAGGCGGCGCTCGTCCTGCTGCACGAGCTCGACTCTCTGGGCCTGGAGGTGGAGCGCGCCGCGCTGGCGGAGGACGACGCGCACGCCCTCGTGCCGCAGGCGGCGGGGTCGATCCGCGCCGCCGTCCGGCTGGCGGGCCAGCGCCACGTCGACCCCGGGACCCTGGTCCGCAACCTGGCCGCGTCCGTACGCGAACGCGGCGGCGTCGTCCGCGACGGCTTCGAGGCGGCCGCCGTGCACCGCTCGGGTTCGACGATCACGGTGGTCTCCGGGACCGGTGAACCGCTGCGCGCCGACGCCGCGGCGGTGTGCACCGGGGCCTGGGCCGACCGCCTGCTGCGGCCCCTGGGGGTGCGGCTCCCGGTGCGGGCGGGCCGCGGGTACTCCTTCACAGTGCCCGTCGAGGAACCGGTCCCGGGCCCGGTCTACCTGCCCGAGGCGCGGGTGGCGTGCACGCCCTACCGCGGGGCGCTGCGGGTGGCGGGGACCATGGAGTTCCGGGGGCCGGACGACGCCCTGCGTCCCCGCCGGGTCGAGGCCATCGTGCGCTCGGCCCGCCCCTTCCTGAGGGGGTCCGCTGGTCGGAGCGGAGCGACGTGTGGGTCGGCCCGCGCCCGGTCACCCCGGACGGCGTGCCGCTGGTCGGCGCCACCCGGGTGCCGGGCGTGTACACCGCCACGGGCCACGGCATGTGGGGGCTCACCCACGGCCCGGTCACCGGCCGCCTCCTCGCCGAGCGGATCGCCACCGGGCGCGCCCCGTCGGCGCTGGCCGCGCTCGATCCCCTGCGCTGACGCCGGGGCGCCCTCAGACGGCGGTGAGGTGGTAGGTGGTGTCCACCCAGAAGCCGTCGCCGGTGTCGGCCTTGATCTCCAGGACGTAGCCGCCCGGGCTGAGCCCGGCGATCCCGCCCCACAGGCCCCACGTGCACCACCGGGTCCACAGCGGGGCGCGGAACGTCCCGGCGAACTCCTGGAGGGGCAGCGGCACACCGTTGAGGTGTGCCGCCGCCCGCTCGACCGGCATCGACCGGGGCCTGCGGGAGTACGTGGAGTCGTGGTACATGTTCAGCACCGGGAAGAACACCGGGCACCCGGCGGGCACCTCGCAGCGGCGCACCACCCGGCCGCCGTAGGTGCCGGCCAGGAACCACAGGCCGTCGGGCTGGTTGACCGCGGCGTGGGCGCCGGTGGGGTCCTGCACGGGGTCGCGCCCCTCGGGGGCCGACCACACCCACTTCCACCAGCGGCCCGAGAGGGCGACGCCCTCGCGCTCGCCGATCCGCCACGTCCCGTCGGGCACGACCTCGCCCATGGCACCTCGTTCCTCGCGTCCGGCCGCCCTGGGGGTGGGACGGCACGAGGATGGTACCGATGACCCTTTTGTTCCGATTGCCCCGGGTCACCCGATAGCACCCCTTCCCGGTCCGAGGGGCGGGAACAGGGCCGTGCCGTTCACCGCGGGGCCCGGGCCCCCGGCCTAGGCTCGCGGTATGACGACTTCACTCGGCGATCCCCGGGTCCGCGAATTCCTGAGCGCCGGCACCCGTACCGGCAAGCTGGCCTACACCGCCTCCGACGGCAGGCCGCTGGTGGTGCCGGTGTGGTTCATCGTCGAGGACGGGGAGATCGTGTTCAACACCGGCGCGTCCACGGCCAAGGGCCGGGCGGTCGGCCGCGACCCGCGGGTGGCGCTGTGCGTGGACCTGGAGGAGCCCCCGTACGGGTTCGTGCAGGTCCAGGGCGAGGCGAGCGTCTCGCAGGACCCCGGCGAACTCCTGCGCACCGCCACCGCGATCGCCGCCCGCTACATGGGCGAGGACAGGGCGGAGGAGTACGGCCGCCGCAACGGCGTGCCGGGGGAGCTGGTCGTGCGCATCCGCCCGACCAGGGTCGTCGCCGGGTTCGACATGGCGGACTGAGCCGCCCCCGGACGCCGGTGGCCGCACTCCCGGGCGGGGGTGCGGCCACCGGCGTCGTGACGGGTCGGTCAGCCGAGCTCGGCCATGACCTCGTCGGGGATGTCGGCGTTGGTGAAGACGTTCTGCACGTCGTCGGAGTCCTCCAGGACGTCCACCACGCGCAGGACCTTCTTGGCGGTCTCGGCGTCCACCGGGACCTCCATGGTCGGCAGGAAGCTGGACTCCGCCGACTCGTAGTCGATGCCCGCCTCCTGGAGCGCCGTGCGCACCTGGACCAGGTCGGTGGCCTCGCAGACGATCTCGAAGGCCTCGCCGATGTCCTCGACCTCCTCCGCGCCGGCGTCCAGCACCGCGAGGGTGACGTCGTCCTCGGTGGTGCCCTCCTTGGGCACGATCACGACGCCCTTGCGGTTGAACAGGTACGACACCGATCCGGCGTCGGCCATGTTGCCGCCGTTGCGGGTGACCGCCACGCGCACCTCGGAGGCGGCGCGGTTGCGGTTGTCGGTGAGGCACTCCACGAGCAGGGCGACGCCGCCGGGGGCGTAGCCCTCGTACATGATGGTCTGCCACTCGGCGCCGCCGGCCTCTTCACCGGAGCCGCGCTTGCGGGCGCGCTCGATGTTGTCGAGGGGGACCGAGTTCTTGCGGGCCTTCTGGATCGCGTCGTAGAGCGTCGGGTTCCCGTCGGGGTCACCGCCACCGGTGCGCGCGGCCACCTCGATGTTCTTGATCAGCTTGGCGAAGAGCTTGCCCCGCTTGGCATCGATGACGGCTTTCTTGTGCTTGGTGGTGGCCCACTTGGAGTGGCCGCTCATGCGAGTCCTTTCACGATGTCGACGAAGAGGCGGTGGATACGCGCGTCGCCGGTCAGTTCGGGATGGAAGGACGTGGCCATCAGGCCGCCCTGTCGTACGGCGACGATCCTACCGGCCTCGTCGGGGCCGGGGACGGTGCCGAGCACGGTGACGTCCGGGCCGACCTCCTCCACCCAGGGCGCCCGGATGAACACCGCGTCGAACGGTCCGCCGTCCAGCGCGTCGATACGGACACCGGTCTCGAAGGACTCGGTCTGGCGGCCGAACGCGTTGCGGCGCACCGTCATGTCGATGCCGCCGACCGTCTCCTGGTCCGCGGTGCCCCCCAGGATACGGTCGGCGAGCATGATCATCCCGGCACACGTCCCGTAGGCGGGCATCCCGGCGCGGACGCGCTTGCGCAGCGGTTCGAGCAGCCCGTACCGCACGGCCAGCTTGGACATCGTGGTGGACTCGCCGCCGGGGATCACCAGTCCGTCCACGGTGTCGAGGTGCTCGGGCGAGAGGACCTTGACGGTGTGCACGTCGAGGGTGTCGAGAACGCGCTGGTGCTCGGCGACGTCCCCCTGGAGGGCCAGGACGCCGATGGTGGGTCTGTGGGTCACGTACGTCCTCACTCTGTACTGCCTGAACGGGGGGACGGGCCCGGGCGTCCGCCCGGGCCCGGGGCCGCTACCAGCCGCGCCCGGCGTACCGCTGGGAGTCGGACAGCTCGTCCAGGTTGATGCCGACCATGGCCTCGCCCAGGCCGCGCGAGACGCGCGCGATGACGGCGGGGTCCTCGTAGTGGAGGGTGGCCTGCACGATGGCGTCGGCGCGCTTGGCCGGGTCGCCGGACTTGAAGATGCCCGAGCCGACGAACACGCTCTCCGCGCCGAGCTGGCGCATGAGCGCGGCGTCGGCGGGGGTGGCCACACCGCCCGCGGAGAACAGCGGAACGGGGAGCCTGCCCAGCTCGGCCACCTCCTTGACGATGTCGTAGGGGGCGCGCAGCTCCTTGGCGGCGCCGAACAGCTCGGCCTCGTCCAGGGTGCCCAGGCGCTTGATCGCCGCGCGGATGGACCGCATGTGGCGGGTGGCCTCGACGACGTTGCCGGTGCCGGCCTCGCCCTTGGAGCGGATCATGGCCGCGCCCTCGGCGATGCGGCGCAGGGCCTCGCCCAGCTCGGTGGCGCCGCAGACGAACGGCACGGTGAACGCCCACTTGTCGATGTGGTGGGCCTCGTCGGCGGGGGTCAGGACCTCGGACTCGTCGATGAAGTCGACGCCCAGGCTCTGGAGGACCTGCGCCTCGACGAAGTGGCCGATGCGGACCTTGGCCATGACCGGGATCGAGACGGCCTCGATGATCCCGTCGATCATGTCGGGGTCGGACATGCGGGCCACCCCGCCGTCCTTGCGGATGTCGGCGGGGACGCGCTCCAGGGCCATGACCGCGACGGCGCCGGCGTCCTCGGCGATCTTGGCCTGGTCCGGCGTGACGACGTCCATGATGACGCCGTTCTTGAGCTGCTCGGCCATGCCCCGCTTGACGCGCTGGGTACCGACTGCGCCGTCGGGGGTGGTCGCTGCGTTGTCAGCCACGGTGGTGGACTCCCGTCCCATCAGGTGTTTCCAGGGGAATGGGCGCGCCCGGACGGCGGCCGGCGTTCGCGCGTTGGGGGCGCGCGGACGCCTCGGCGCCGCGCACCCCGGGTCTCCCGGACCACCATGGTAGTTCCTCCCCTTCCGGGGGGCTTTGGCCAGATAGGCGTTTTCCGGGGCCCCGGCCTTACAGGGTGTCGGGTGCGGCCACCGGGGCCGGGAGCTCCGGCGGCCGGTCGTCGATCTCGAAGAAGTCGGGCAGCGGTGCCCCGCCGGCCAGGCGGAACAGCCGGACGACCCGGGAGCGGCGCGCCCGGCGGGTGTCGGCGACGGCGGCGTTGTAGAACACCCGGGCCAGGTGGACGCCCCTGGCGGCGGAGGCCGTGGCGGGCAGCAGCCCGGCGGCGTCGGCGGCGCGCAGCGCGGCGGGGTCGGCCAGGGTCCGGCGCAGGGAGTGGGACAGGGCGCTCTCGGCGGGTTCGCCGCCGTCGGCGGCGTCGGCGGCCGGGAGCAGGGCGGCGGCGTGGACGGGGCCCAGCACGCGGGCCAGGCGGAGGGCGGTCTCCCTGCGCCGGTCCAGGGCGGTGCGCAGCCCGGCCCGGGACAGGTCCACGCGCTGGTGGAGCCGGTGCAGCCGGGTGGCGCGCCAGGACAGGTAGAGGGCGCAGGCGATCACGGCGACGAGGGCGCCGACGACCACGAGAACCGCCAGGGCCTGCTCGCTCACGGTGCGCACCCCCTCGTTCCCAGGTTACGGACCGGGGCCGCGTCAGTGGGTGCGGACACGCTCCCCCGCCAGAACGGTCTCGTAGACGGACACGATGTCGGCGGCGACGGTGTCCCAGTCGTAGGCCCGGACGGCCTCCCGGGCGGCGCGGGACAGGGCGGCCCGGCGGTCGGGGTCGTCGAGCAGGGCGTCGGCCCGGCGGGCCAGGTCCGCGGCGTCGCCGACGGCGAACAGCTCGCCGGCCCTGCCGCCGCCCAGGACGGCGGAGAAGGCGGGGATGTCGCTGGCCAGGAGCGCGGCCCCGGCGGCCATGGCCTCGGTCAGGACGATGCCGAAGCTCTCCCCTCCCAGGTTGGGGGCGCAGAACAGGTCGGCGGAGTGGTAGGCGCGGACCTTGTCCCCGTCGTCGAGGCGGCCGGTGAGGACGATCCGCTCGCGCAGCCGGTCGGGCACGGCGGCCAGCGCCGGACCGGGGTCCCCGGGGCCGGCGACCAGCAGGCGCAGCCCGGGCCGGTGCGGGGCGAGCCGGGTGAACGCCTCCAGCAGCACGGCCAGCCCCTTGCGGGGTTCGTCCAGGCGGCCCAGGAAGCCGATGGACCCGCCCTCCCCCGGGAACCCGGGCAGCGGCCGGGCGTCGGCGAACCGGCGGACGGCCACCCCGTTGGGGATGAGCACGGCGTCGCCGCCGAGGTGTTCGACCAGGGTGCGGCGGGCGGCCTCGGAGACCGCGATGCGGGCGTGGACCTTCTCCAGGGCCGAACGCAGCGCGTGGGAGCCGGCGGCCATCGCCCGCGAGCGCGGGTTGGCGGTGTGGAAGGTCCCCACCAGGGGGCCCTCTGCGGCCCAGCAGGCCAGCAGGGAGACGCTGGGGGCGGCGGGCTCGTGGATGTGCAGGACGTCGAACCCGCCCCGGGCGATCCACCGGTGGACCCGGGCCGCCGTGCGCGGCCCGAAGCTCAGCCGGGCCACGGACCCGTTGTAGGGCACGGGCACGGGGCGCCCGGCCGGGACGAGGTGGTCGGGCAGGTCGGCGGCGCCGTCGCCGACCGGGGCCAGGATCGAGACCTCGTGGCCGCGGGCGATGAGGGCGTCGGCGAGGTCGCCGACGTGCTGCTGCACCCCTCCTGGGACGTCCCAGGAGTAGGGGCAGACCAGGCCGATCCGCATGCCCATGGCCTACCCGGCCCGCCCGCCCGCGCGCGTCGGGGCCTCCGGCGCGGCCCCGGCCTCCCGGCGGGCCCGGAGGGCGCGGTCCGCGTCCAGGTCGCTCACGAAGACCGGCTGGAGCATGTGCCAGTCCTCGGGGTGCTCGGCGATGGCGCCCTCGAACACCCGGACCAGGTCCTGGCTGGTGCGCCGGATCCGCTCGGAGCGGGTGGCGCCCTCCGCGACGGGGACCTCGTCGTGGATGCGGATGCACCAGTGGGGACCGTCGTACCACAGGGAGACGGGCAGCAGGGCGGCCCCGGTGTTCATCGCCAGGGCGGCCGGGCCGGTGGGGACGCGGGCGGCCTCCCCGAACAGCTCGACCTCCACGCCGGTGCCGCTGATGTCGCGGTCGGCGAGCAGGCACACCAGGCCGCCGTCGCGCAGCCGGCGGGTGAGGGTGCCCACGGTGCCGACGGCCCCGCCGGTCAGCGGCAGCACCTCCATGCCCAGGGACTCGCGGTGGGCGGTGAAGCGCCGGTACAGGCTCTCCGGCCGCACCCGCTGGGCGACGGTGGTGAGGGGGATGCCGCGCAGCGTGATCCACGCCCCGGCGTGGTCCCAGTTGCCCATGTGGGGCAGGGCGACGACGGCTCCGCGGCCGTCGGCGATGGCCTTCTCCAGGGTCTCGACGCCGGTGGCGCGCGTGTCGCCGAGGATGCGCTCGGGCGTCATCGCCGACAGCCGGAACATCTCGTAGAAGTAGCGCATGTAGGAGCGCATCCCGGCCCGGGACAGGGCGCGCAGCTGGGCGTCGGTGGCGCCGGGGCCGACCAGGCGGCGCAGGTTGCGCTCCAGGCCGCGGGTGCCCTCGTCGTGGGTCCGCCAGGAGCGGTCGGCCAGGTGGCGGAACACCGCCCGCCCCGCGCCCTCGGGGGCGCGGCCCACGGCCGCCCATGCCGCCGCGTAGGCGGCTGCGGCCACCCGTTCGTCCACGTCGTGCCCCTTCCGGTGTCTAGCGCTGGTTGCCGGGTGCCGGTTCGGCGCCCTCGTCGGTGTCGTCGAGGAGGTCCGGGGCGGTCCCCTCCGCGGGCTCCGCGCCGGCGGCGTCCTCCTGCTCCCGCTCCCTGTCCCGGGCGTCGATCTCGTTGAGCCGCGCCCGGGTCTCCAGCAGGCGCTGGAGGATGGTCAGCAGGCTCATGCCGGCCAGCACCCACAGGCCGCCCGCCAGGACGTAGGGGACGCCGAACTCGCTGAGGGCCACCGACACCAGGATGACGATGAGGCGTTCGGTGCGCTCGGCCACGCCGACGTCGCAGTTGACGCCCAGGCCTTCGGCGCGGGCCTTGATGTAGGACACCATGAACCCGCTGATCAGGCAGAACAGGGTGAGTCCGGCGAGCAGGGGGTCGTCCCCGCCGGCGATGAACCACCACAGCAGGCCCGCCAGGATGGCCGCGTCCGCGATGCGGTCGAGGCTGGAGTCGAGGAACGCGCCGAAGGCGCTCTCGGAGTCCTTGGCCCGGGCGACGGCGCCGTCGAGCATGTCGAAGAGCACGAACACGGTGATGACCACCGAGCCCGCGTACAGCTGGCCGCGCGGATAGAAGTAGAGGGCACCGGCCACGACGCCGGCGGCACCGATGATCGTGACGATGTTGGGGGTCAGGCCGATCCGGGCCAGGCTCCGGCCGAGCGGAGCGGTGACCCTGGAGACCAAGGGGCGAAGGATTCTCAGCATGTCGTCTAGTGCACCTCCACCGGCGTGTGCCGGGGATTTCCTGGCGCACGCGACGCCCCGCCGGCCGACGGGCCTGCGGTCCGTGCGCGATCGACGCCAGCCGGGACGGCACCGGCCCGGATGTCTGGGGTTCTGGGAGGTACCGCGCGTGCGCGCACGGGGCGCGCACGGCGATGATCCTAACAGTCGGCCGCGGCGATACGCCGCGAACGGCGCGTCCCCGCACCGGACGAACGAATCTCGTGTCCGCCGGGTTCCACGGCCCCTACCCCGGTCCGCCGGGATCAGTCCGAGGGCCAGTGTCCGGCGAGCCGTTCCCGGGTCTGCTCCAGGAGCTCGGGGAGCACCTTGGTGTGGCCGATGACCGGCATGAAGTTGGTGTCGCCGCCCCACCGGGGGACGATGTGCTGGTGCAGGTGGGCGGCGATGCCGGCCCCGGCCGCCGACCCCAGGTTCATGCCCACGTTGAACGCCTGGGGGCGGTAGGCGGCGGTGAGGGCCCGGATCCCCTCCTGGGTGAGGGTGGCGACCTCGGCGGTCTCCTGCTCGTTGAGGGCGGTGTACTCCGACACGTGGCGGTAGGGGCACACCAGCAGGTGGCCGCTGTTGTAGGGGTACAGGTTGAGGACGACGTAGGCGCTCTTGCCGCGGTGCACCACCAGGCCCTCGGGGTCGCTCAGGCCGGGGGCCCGGCAGAAGGGGCAGCCGTCCTCGGGGCGCGGGCCGGAGGGCTTGTTCTCGCCCTTGATGTAGGCCATCCGGTGCGGGGTCCACAGCCGTTCCCAGCCGTCGGGCTCCCCCGCGCCCGCGCCGGGGGCGCCGCCCCGCTCCTCGTAGCCGCTGCCGTCCGTCATCGCCGACCCCTCCGCGCCGTCGTGCCCTGTCGCGGACCCAGCATAGAAGCGCCGGGGAGGTGGCGGCGGCCACGGGCCGCGGACCTCCCCGGCGGGGCGTTCAGAGGCCGAGCAGGGTGCGCAGGTGCCGGGGGGCGAGCGGGCCGTGGGCGAGCAGGGCCCGGGGCCCCGCCCCGGGTCGGGCCCGGGACAGGTCCGCGAGCAGCGCGGCGGTCTCCCGGCGGGCGATGTACCGGGCGGCCGCGGGGAACACGGCTGTGCGCACCCCCTGCCAGATCCGGTCGGCCTCCTCGACGTCGTGGTGGCCGCGCACGGTGAGCATGCCGATCGCCTCGGGCTCGGTGAGGTCGCCGGTGTGCAGGCGGACCTCGACGACGGCGGCCAGGGCGTCGCGCAGCCGGTCCAGGGCGGCCAGCAGGCGCAGGGCCCGGTCGGCGCGGACCCCTCGGCGTCGCCCGGGCCGCCGCCGGACCAGCCCCGGCGGGCCAGCTCGTCGGCCGCGTGCGCCTCCCAGCCCAGGACGAACAGCGGCGCGGGCAGCAGGGCGCGCACCGGCGGCGCCCCGTCGGCGGGGGAGGGAGCGCAGGTCAGCGCCTGGGCCCGCGCCACCAGCCGGGTGACGCGCAGCCGCAGGTCGTGGCGGTGGTGGCGGGCGCGGTGGTCCAGGCGGGCCACCGGGTCGGCGTCGGGGGCGGGCGGGGTGCCGGACACGAGGAGGGGGCGCCGGGCGCCGGCGTCCTCCGCGAGGGGGCGGGGCGGGTCCAGCCGGAGCGGCGACGGGTGCTCGCCGCGCGGGGGGGACCAGGTCCGGGGGCGGGCCGGCGGGGACGAGGCCCAGCTCGGCGAGCCGGGCGTGCGCGTGGTCGAGGGCGCGCCGGGTCTCCCCGTGGGCGCTCCCCCATTCCACGGGGTGGGCGGCCAGGCCGGCCAGGGCCTCCTCCACCTGGCCGGCGTGCGGGGCGCGGTCGCACAGGCGGGCGGCGGCGTCCGCGACCTCCTCCTCGGCCTGTTCCAGGGCCTTCTCCGCATCGGTCGGCGCCTCCACCGCGTCGGGGCCGGTGTCCAGGGTGTGCCGCAGCAGGTCGGTGTAGGAGCCGCCCAGGCGGTGTTCGGGGACGCGGGGGCCCGCGGCCCGGCGCTGCGCCAGGCCGTGGGCGGCGAACAGGATGTGGCCGCGTGCGGCGGAGGCGACCCGGTGGCAGGCCATCAGGGCCGTGGTCCGCTCGCCGGGGGCCGCCGAGGCGGGTGAGAGCACCACGCGGACCCGGGATTCGAGCTCGGTCTCCAGGTGCTCTCCGACGCGCATCGCGGCGGTGAGGTGCGCGGGCGGGACGCCGGGGCCCTTCTCCAGCCGGGCCAGGAGTGCGCCGGTGTGCCCGGGGATCTCCAGGGCCGCGGCGAGGACGGCGTCGCGGTACTCCGCCTCCGGCAGCCGGACGTCGTCCAGGAGTCCGGCCAGGGCCGCGGCGGGGTCGTGGGCGACCGGGTTCCAGGTCTGGGGGCGCAGGTCCGCGGTGCGCCACAGCAGGGCGGCGGCGCGGGCGCGCAGGACGTCCCGGTCGACCGCCTCGTCGGGCGTCGCGCGGGCCGGGGCGGCCCCTTCCGCCTCGTGCAGGGCGCGCCGGTACAGGGCGGTGCGCCGCCCGTCCCCTTCCGGGCTCCGGTCGTCGAAGAACCACCCGGGGGCCGCCGGGTCGCCGAGGGAGCGGGCCCAGGAGGGGTCGGCCGCCCGCAGGGCCTTCAGGGCGCGTTCGGCGGCCGCGGGGAAGGGGGACGGGGGGCGCAGGCGTGCGGTGGGTCGCCGCGGGATGCTCATGCCGTCACCCTGCCACGCACGCGGCGGCCTCCCCCGGGGCCTGACCGGCTCCGGACGGTCCGGTTCCGGCCAGGCCCCGGGCGGGGCGTTCAGAGGCCGAGCAGGGTGCGCAGGTGCCGGGGCGGCGGGGAGCCGTGCGCCAGCATCATGTCGTGCCGCTCGCGGTCGGACCGGCCGGGGTGGACGGCGGCCAGGTCGCGGGCGATGTCCGCGACCTCGGCCTGGCCCACGTAGTAGGTGGACAGCTGGGCGCTGGTGAGCAGGGCCCGGCGCCACTTCCCGGCGGCCTCGCCCTCCTCCTGGTGCCCCCGCCCGACGAGCAGCGACATCGCCTCGGCCTCGGTGAGGTCGCCGGTGTGCAGGCGCACGTCCAGGATGGCGTTGAGGATCATCCGCAGCCGCATCTTGAGCTGCACCAGCCGCAGCACCGCGTTGTCCGCGGGGTCGTCGGACCAGCCGTGGCGGGCCAGCAGCTCCTCGGCGTAGACCGCCCAGCCCTCGACGAAGGGGCCGCTCCACAGCACCCGGCCCACCCGCGTGCCGCCGCGGTGGCGGGAGGCGTGGGCGAGCTGGAGGGCGTGGCCGGGCACCGCCTCGTGGACCATGAGGTTGCGCAGCAGCCCGGCGTTGTACTCGCGGAAGAACGACTCCCGGCGGGCGGCGGGCCAGTCCCTCGGGGGCGGGGAGACTGCGACGAGCGTGGGGCTCTGCGCGGCCCGGGGGTCCAGCGGGCCGGGCGGGTCGCAGTAGGCGACGGCGATCCCGCGCCGCGACTCCGGCATGGGGATGACGCGGACGGGGTCGTCGTACACGGTGACCAGGTCCAGTTCGCGCACCCGGCGGTCCAGGTGCGCCAGGGCGTCCTCGCACAGGGGCCGCACGGTGTCCGGGCCGGTGGCGTTCTCCGCGGCCACCCGGGCCAGCGCCTCGGCGGCCAGCCCGGGGGCGGGCGGGCGTCCGAGGTAGGCGGACGAGGCCTCGGCCAGGGCCTCCTCGGTGGCGATGAGATCGCTCTGGGCGCGGACCAGCAGCGCCTCGGGGGACAGTTCGGAGTCGAGGGTGTACCAGAGCCGGGCGGCGTAGACCCGCTCGCCCAGGCGCGGGTCGGCGGTGGCGGACTCCAGCCGTCCGCTCAGCCACTCCCCGTACTCCTCCACCGCCCCGAGGGCGGCCTCCAGGGCGTTCTCCAGGTCGGCGGGGGCGGCGTCGGGCTCCCGGGCCGCCAGGGCGGCCACGCCGTCGGAGAGGAGCGTGCGGGTGCCCTCCAGCTGTGCCAGGGCGGTCTCCACGTGCACCCGGGACATGCCGGGGCCGGACCCCAGGCGCTCGCGGGCCACGGCCAGGTGGCCGGGCAGGGCGGAGCAGCGCGCGGCCAGGGCCGCCAGCCGGTCGGCCACGGGGAGCCGCTCGCGCTCCACCAGCGCGTACACGGCGTCGCCCGGGGAGTGCTCCAGGGGGTCGTGGGAGAGCGGGCGCAGCTCGGCGGTGTGCCACAGTTCGGAGCCGATCCGGGCGCGCAGGACCTCCAGGTCGACCCGGTCGCCCGGGGAGAGCAGGTCGTCGTCGATGTCGTCGAGGGAGCCCAGGGCGTCGGTGAAAAGGCGCGCCCGCCGTGTGTCGGCCTCCTCGGAGCGGTCGGTGAGGCGGTCCGCGCCGCGCGGGTCGCCCAGGTCCAGGGCCCACTCCGGGTCCTCGTCGAGGAGGGCGTCGAGCACGCGCTCGGCGACCTCGCGGAAGCGGCCGGTCATCCCCGGCTCGGGATGGGAGGAAGAGCTCATCCGGACATGATGCCAGGCAGCACGGACGCCCGGTTCCCGTCTGGCGGGAACCGGGCCGTGCACTGTGCGGGACCCCGGCCCGAATCGGCCTCCGCTAGCGCCAGGAGTTCTGGCCGCCGGTGGAGGTGGGCTGTCCTGCGGCGCCCTCGGGGTCCCCCACCGTGATGGCGTGCTCGACGAGGGTGATGAGCGTCGACTTGGTGGAGGCCCGGTCGCGGGCGTCCACCTGGACGATCGGGATCTCCGGGCTGAGCGTGAGCGCGTCCCGGACCTCGTCCGCGGCGTGGGGGTAGTACCCGTCGAACCCGTTGATCGCCACGATGAAGGGCAGGCGCGCCTCTTCGAAGTAGTCGATCGCGGGGAAGCAGTCCGCGAGGCGGCGGGTGTCCACCAGGACCACGGCGCCGATGGCGCCCTTGACCAGGTCGTCCCACATGAACCAGAACCGGTGCTGTCCGGGCGTGCCGAACAGGTACAGGATCAGGTCCGAATCGAGAGACACACGGCCGAAGTCCATGGCGACGGTCGTGGTCTGCTTGTCCGGCGTCTTGGCGAGGTCGTCGACCCCGACGCTGGCGCTGGTCATGACCGCTTCGGTGGTCAGCGGCACGATTTCGGAGACGGAGCCCACGAATGTCGTCTTCCCGACACCGAAGCCCCCGGCGACGACGATCTTGACCGACGTCATCGCGTTCCCCCCAGCACCGCCTTCCTCGGCCGGGCTAGAGCTTGCGAAGTCCACTGAGCACCCTTTCAAGCAGGTTGGTGTTCGGGCGGGCGTCGTTGTTGAGCGAAGACCTGATCTGGACCAGTCCCTGCTCGGACATGTCCGCCACAAGCACCCGCGCCACGCCGAGCGGCATCCGCAACAGCGCGGAGATCTCCGCCACGGAGCGCCACTCCCGGCACAGGTCGCTGATCGCCTGCCATTCGGGCGTCAGCGTGCCCGACTCGTTGAGGGCCGTCGTCGTCGTCGAGATCAGAGCTTCGAGGGGAAGCTGCGACTTCGGCTTGGTACGGCCCTTGGTCACCGCGTAGGGGCGGACCAGAGAACTGGGCGCGCTTCCCGCAGCGGATCGTTGATCGTACGGTTGTTGGATAGGTCGAGGAACATCTCCGCCGCCCGGAACCGCCGGGATCCCCCCTGTGGGGGGACCGCTCGGCTGTTGTCCGAACCACGAGGCGCTCCCGGCATCTCTACTGTGAGGTGCCACCACTTCCTCCTGTCGGTGGTGGATCAGTGGATTCCCGAGGTGCGCGCCGCTGGTGTCAGCGCCCGCCCCGCCCGCTCGACGAGCAGGGTCATCTCGTACGCGACCAGACCGAGGTCGCTCTCCGCGGAGGCCAGTACCGCCAGGCAGGAGCCGTCGCTGATGGCCATGATGAGCATCAGCCCCCGCTCCATCTCCACGACGGTCTGGGCGACCGCACCACCCTCGAACACCCTGGCCGCGCCCTGGGTCAGGCTGGACAGGCCGGAGGCGATCGCCGCCAGCTGGTCCGCGCGGTCGGCCGGGAAGCCCGCGGACGACGCCAGCGGCAGACCGTCGGACGAGACGACGATCGCGTGGGCGACATCGGGCACCCGGTCGGCAAAGTCAGTGATCAACCAGTTGAGTTCATTCACCTGTCGACTCATCTGATCTCCTGTCCAAGTTCGCCGGCTGGTCTCTTCGGCACTGCTACCGCCGGCACGGCATGTGACAGCACTGCCTCTGCAACTGCCCGGACCCTCCCGTGGGGGTGGTCGGGAGCCTGGTGTTCGATTCTCTTCGAGCGACGGGTGTGACGCGTCCGAGAAGCTCGGTAGATGCTATTGCATCCGGCTTCCCTGAATAAGAGGGACCCTGCCCCGCCGTTGTCCACTCCGGTCACCCCTCCGACTGCCCGTCGCCCAGGCGGCTGCGGCCATCGCGGACGCCCTTCTGGAAGCCCGAGAACCGGTTGCGGACGCGATCGGCGCTGCGGGTCGGCATCTGCTTGAAGTTCTCCGGCTTGGGGGCGGTCCCAGGGACAAGGTTTGCCTTGGGAACCCGTTTTGGCAACCCCGAGGTGGTCAGGCCGCCCGCGATGGGCTCGGCCGCCGACCGGGCGGCCTTCCAGCCGCGGTCGGCCGCGGAGTTCCACTCCTGCTCGGAGCGGGTCTCCGGTTCGGCGGTCCGGGCGGACTGCGGCGCCGCGGTCGCGGAGGGGGCCGCCGGGGCGGCGGGCGCCGCCGGGACCTGGCGGATGGGGCCGGTCTCCGTCGCGTCCACCGTGGGGCCGCCGCCGGTGCGGCGGCGGAACCAGTTGGACTCGATGGCGTCGAAGATCGGCAGGGAGTCGTTCTCCTCGCCGCCCGGCGTGGGCGGGACGACCGTGTTGCCGGCCGGGCCCTGGGCCGCGCCGTAGCGGCGGGACAGGTAGGCCGTGGAGCCGTAGCCCTCGCGGTTCTCCCCCGCGCCGTTGCCCGAGCGCCAGGAACCGGTCTCGTTCGCGGCCGGGGGCCGCTGCCCGCCGGTGGTCCAGTCCGTGGAGGACGGGGCCGCCGGGGCGGACGAGGCGGAGACGGCCGGGAAGGTCTCGGTGTCGGACTCGTCCCGGCGGCGGCCGGCGTCGGCCGAGGAGCCGTTGCCCGAGAGGGCGTCGGACGAGGGGCGCTCGGAGCGTCCGCCGCCGAAGGCGTCGTAGCTCTCGGGCTCGGGGCGGCGGAACGCACCGGTGTCGGACGGGCGGCGGAAGGCGCCGGTGTCCGCGGGGCGGTCGAACGCGCCGGTCTCGGAGGGGCGGTTGAAGGCCCCGGTGTCGGCGGGCCGGCTGAACGAGCCGGTGTCGGTGGAGCGGTCCACGGGGCGCTCGAAGAGCGATCCGCCGGTCTCCTCGCGCGGCGCCGGGTCGAAGAGGCTGTGGCCGGTGCTCTCGGGCGCCGGCGCGGTCTCCTCCGGGGTGTCGTAGGGGTCCACGACACGGCGCTGGGAACCGGTCTCGCCGGAGATCGCGCCGGAGCCGCTGGTCCCCCAGACGTCGGAGCCGGTGCTCTCGGTCCCGGCGGAGGAGCCGGAGTTCCACAGGTCCTGGCCGCTGGGCGGGTGCTCGTCGGCGCGCGAGGACGTGCCGGGCTGGCGCTTGGGCAGTCCGGCGCCCAGGTCGGTGCCGGCGCCCTGGGTCTGCCAGGTGTCGGTCGGCTCGGGCGCGGCCGGGCCGGAGGCGAAGGCCGCCTCGGCGTCGGCGTAGGTGTCGGGGGCCGCCGCGGAGAGCTCCAGGCGGCTGTCGGCGCCGCCCAGGGCGTGCTGGCCCTCGACCGGGGTGATGAGCAGGTCCGGCGGGAGGACGACGACCGCGGTGGTGCCGCCGCCGTGCGCCTCCTTGAGGTTCATGCGGATGCCGTGGCGGTGGGCCAGGCGCGAGACCACGAAGAGGCCCATGCGGCGCGAGACCGCGACGTCGATGACCGGCGGGGAGGCCAGGCGGGCGTTGATCGCCGCCAGGTCCTCGGCGGCCATGCCGATACCGCTGTCGGTGACGTCGACCTGGACGCCGCCGTTGTCGAGGGTCTTGGCGCTGACCAGGACCTCGGTGTCGTGCGGGGAGAACGAGGTCGCGTTCTCCACCAGCTCGGCGACGAGGTGGATGACGTCGTTGACCGGGCGGCCCAGCACCGAGATGTGGGAGGGGGCGCGGACGTTGACGCGCTCGTACTGCTCGACCTCGGAGACCGCGCCGCGCAGCACGTCGACCAGCGGGACCGGCTGGGCCCACTTGCGCGTGTTGTCCTGCCCGGAGAGGACCAGGAGGTTCTCGTTGTTACGGCGCATGCGCGTCGCGAGGTGGTCGAGCTGGAACAGGTCGGACAGGCGGTCGGAGTCCTGCTCGGACTGCTCCAGGCCGTCGATCAGTCGCAGCTGCCGTTCCACCAGGGTCTGGCTGCGGCGGGACAGGTTGACGAACATCGCGTTGACGTTGCTGCGCAGGGCGGCCTCGTCGGAGGCCAGTGTCAGGGCCACGCGGTGGACGTCGTCGAAGGCCCGGGCCACCTCGCCGATCTCGTCGTGCGTGTCGACCTCGATCGGGGTGACCTTGACGTTCTCGGGGACCGCCCCGGCCTCCTGCATCCGGTTGATCGCGTCCGGCAGGTCGCGCTCGGCGACCCGGCGGGCGCCGTCCTCCAGGGTGCGCAGCGGGCGCACCAGGGAGCGGACCACCAGGGAGGTGAGGATGAACACGGCCAGGAGCACGCCCGCGACGACGACGAGGTCGATCAGGGCGCGGGTGAGCGCGGTGGCGCGCAGCTGGGCGGCGTCGTTCTGGATGCCCTCGGCGACCTGCTCCTCGACGTCCTGGAGCTTGCCCAGGGCGACGCCGGCGATCTCGATGTAGTCGTCGGGGCCGTCGTTGGAGGTGACGCCGCTCAGCGGCGCGTTGCGCTCGGCGCGGTACATGACGCGCATGCGCATCGTCGAGACCTGGCTGACCTGGAGGCCGGTGAAGTTCTCGTCGAAGATGTCGCGCTGGGTGGGCGAGGCCGCCTGGACGAAGTTGGAGATCTCGTTGTCGTAGCGCGCGCGGCTGGAGTCGATCGCCTCGGCGATACCGCCGGTCATCGAGTTGCGGTAGAGCGAGTGGCCCATCAGGGCGGTCTCGTACGACAGCTGGTCGCGGGCGTTCGACAGGGCCGTCAGCGTGCGGACGCTCTCACGCAGTTCGGTGTCGCCGGTCTCGTCGGCGATCGTCTGGTTGAACTCGGTGAGCGAGCGCGTGATGGTGCGGTACTTGGTGACGACCGGCAGCACCGTGATGCGGGTGTCGTCGACCTCGTCGCGCAGCGAGTCCAGCGTGGTGAGCTGGGTGCGCATGTTGTTGAGGCGCGTGTTGGCGAGGCTGCCGTCGACCTCGCCGATGTCCTCCAGCCGCGCGTTGAGCGTCTGCTGGAGGTCGAGGGTGGCGGCGCGCTCCTCCTCCAGGGCCTGGCGCTTGTCTTCGGAGCGGCGCGCCGGGTCCGGGTCGTCGGAGATGTAGACCGCGCTGGCGCTGCGTTCGCGGCCGAGCTGGTTGGCCAGCTGCACGATCAGGACGCCGACCTCGGCGCGGTCCTCGATGTGCGCGTGGGTGACCGTGGAGACCGCGGCCTCGTAGACCCGCAGACCACCGAGGGCGAGAGCCACGGCGGTGGGGATGACGATGAGGGCCACCAGACGGGAACGCACCCGCCAGTTACGTGGCCTCCACCAATCGGGACTGCGCTGGGGCGCGGCATCGGCTTGTTCGGCCTGCGCTGCCTCGCTCTGCGCGCCGGCCCCGTTTTTCGTCGCTCGTGTCGACACGGACCCTCGCAACCTTTCGTGTCACCGCCGTGAACGGCTGTCGGTACCCAGGGCCGACCGCTCCGACCCGAGCAGCACTCGGGCACATCGGCATGGACCACTGGTGGCCACCGAACCGGTAAGCGGTGGGGAATGTGGGGAGATGTGAAGACTGTCCGCCGGACTCGCCTGGGAGGAGAGGAGCCGCCCACCCGACCAAAGAGTTCCAGCGGGTGCGCGTGCGGTGGATAGCGTACCAATGGGGGCGAAGGGATCGCTGCGGGCGTTCGGGGCCCACAGAGCAAGATCACTTCGCTCACCGGGCCCCATAATGCCGTCATTGTCGGCATTATTACCAATCTCCCTGGTCAGCCATGGGGACCGAAACCCGACCGGGCGTTCGGGTAACTTTTTGGACACACCATCGGCTTCCCCATCAAGACCACCTCGACATGACATCGTGACAATACGTACACGCAGGTCCGGGGGAGGAAGCGGGCATGTGCGCGGTATTGCGTCCATCGTCGAACACACTGGGTAATGACCGAAAAGCGGAACGTTCGGGCAGCCCAGCGCGGGTCCGCTCCGCCGGGCCCGCATTTTCGGTCAGGTTCGCATTTCCCGTGGGCCTCGCCGTGCTCGCGGCGTTCTCCTGCCCCTCCCCCGCCGCCGCCGAAGACCCCGTGGTCGAGCTGGCGACACTGCGCGCCGAACTGGAGGGATTGCGCGCCGAGGCCGGGGAGCGGATCGAGGAGTACATCGCCGAACGCGAGCTCCTGGAGGAGCTCGCCGAGGAGGGGGAGTCCGCCCGGGAGCGCGTCGCCGAGACCCGGGCGCGCGGGGAGGCCTCCCGGCTGGCCGTCGCCCGCCAGGCCGCCGCCGTCTACAAGGGCGCCGACCTGTCGCCCGCCCGCGCCCTGTTCGGGGCCCAGGGACCGGCGGGGATGCTGGACCTGGCCGCCGACCTGTCGCTGATCGGAGACCACCGCTCCGCGGAGCTGGGCCGGGCCCGCGCGGCCGGGGTCGCCGCGGACACGCACTCCGAGACGGCGCGGGAGGCCGAGCGCGAACAGGAGGAGGCGACCGAGCGGGCCGACGAGGCGCGCGAGGAGGCCGAGGAGGCGATCCGGGTCCAGGAGGAGGCCCTCGCCGGGCTGATCGCCGAGCAGACCCGGCTGGAGGCCCGCCGGGAGGCCGGGGGCGGCGCGCCGCGCGAGGCGAGGGACGCCCCGGCGTCCGGGGCCCTGCCCGGACCCGAGCCGGGCGCCGGGACCGGTCCTGTGGAGGACGCCCCCGCCTGCGCCGGGGGCGACGTGTCGGCGCACTCCAACGGGCGCATCCCCGACTCGCTGCTGTGCCCGCTCCCCCAGCCCGGGGAGCGGCTGCGCGCCGACGCCGCCGCGGCCTTCATCGACCTGGACGCCGCCTACCGCGAGAGGTTCGGGCGCGCGATGTGCGTGACCGACTCCTACCGCCCCTACCACGAGCAGGTGTCGCTGTTCGAGCAGATGCTGCCCGGCATGGCGGCCCGGCCGGGGACCAGCACGCACGGGATGGGGCTGGCCGTCGACCTGTGCGGGGGCGTGAACGTCCCGGGCAGCCCCGAGCACGAATGGATGCTCGACCGGGCCCCGGGGTTCGGCTGGGACAACCCGCCCTGGGCGCGCGGCGGCTTCGAGCCCTGGCACTGGGAGTACACGCCCTAGGGCGGGCCCCGACGGTGCGTGCCGGGTCAGACCCGGGAGCCGACCCTGACCTCGTAGGAGCCCAGCTCGCCCAGGTCCACGAACACCTCGTCGCCCTCGGCCAGCGGACCGGCGTCCACCGGCAGCAGGGCGTTCACCCGGCCCGCCTCCCGGGACAGCCAGGGGTCCCCGGGGTCCAGCACGGCGCGCCCGCGCTCGGTGCCCTCGACCTCCACGGCCGCCTCCCAGTCCGCGATCGGCTCGTCGGAGGTGACCAGGACCGGGCCCAGGCCGAGCAGGACGGGCTCCCCCGCGGCGTCCAGCCACAGGCAGGCGGGCGTGCGGGCGTCGACCCGCCCCGGAGCGCCGGCGACCGCCGCGAGGCCCACACGGGCGCTGTGGGCGGTGGCGGGGACGGGGTCGTCCACGGCGCCGACCAGGCGCGGGGGGACCTCCCAGACGTCGCCGCCGGACAGGACGGCCACCGGGGAGGACGGGGAGAGCGGGGCGCACATGCGCGCCTCCCACTCGACGATGATCTCGATGGGCGCCCGGCGGGTGCTGGCCAGCACCCCGGCCAGGGCGGGCACCCCGTCGGCCAGCAGCTCGTCCAGGCTCCGGGGGTCGGGCACGCCCAGCACGTCGCCGTCGTCCAGCGCCCCCACTCGCTCGCCGCCGCCACTCGGGGACAGGTAGGTCACCCAGCGCACCGCATCCTCCTCGGTCCCCCGCCTCGTCCGGACCGCGGCGGCGGGATCCTCAGATCGCCACGGTCGGGCTGTGCTCCTTGCCGGTGCCGGCGCATCCCCGGCACGGTTCGTCGACCCGGAGCCACACGATGATCCCACTCGTGTCCCGGTGCGGGCGCTCGGGCCGCCACCATCCGGTACCCGAGCAGAACCGGCAGTCGAGGCCGTCCCGGTCGCACCATTCGCACGAGGAGATGGCACACCGCGTGTGCGTCGGTTCCCGCATCGGGTTCATGCGCCCCCACCGTCTCCCGCGAAGTCGCGACCAGCCTTGCACATGCATCTGCACACGTCCACCCGCCGGGGCGCCCCGGTGCCCGCCCGGCCCGTACCGGACCGCCCGGAAGGGGCGTCCGGGCCGGTCAGGCGGACTCGCGGACCACCAGGCGGGTGTCGAGCATGACGGTCTCGGACTCGGCCGCGCGCGGGATCGCGACGTCCACCAGCAGGCGCGCCATCTCCTGGCCCATCTGGACCGAGGGCTGGTGGACCGTGGTGAGCGCCGGGTCGCTGTAGTGGGCCATGAGGGTGTCGTCGTGGCCGACCACCGCGACGTCCTCGGGCACCCGCAGCCCGCGGGCGCGCAGGACCCGCAGCCCGCCGATCGCCATCATGTCGGAGGCGATGAAGACCGCGTCGGGCGCGGGCCCGCCGTCGAGCAGCCGCTCCATGGCCTCGGCGCCGCCCTCGACGCTGAAGTCGCCCTGGACCACGAGGCGGTCCTCGATCTCGATGCCCGCCTCGGCCATGACCCGCTGGTACCCGCGCAGGCGCTCCACGCCGGCGTACATGTCCAGGGGGCCGGTGACGGTGGCGACCCGGCGGTGGCCCTTCTCCACGAGGTAGCGGACCGCCTTCTCGGCGCTGCCGACGTTGTCGATGTCGACCCAGAACGGGGAGGGCACCTCGGCCAGCGGCCGGCCGCCGTGCACGACCGGCACGCCCGCCGCCGCCAGGCGCCGGGGCAGGGGGTCGTCGCGGTGCAGGGACACCAGGAGGGCGCCGTCCACGTGGAAGCCGCTGAGGTAGTCGCCGACCCGCTTGTGCTCGGCCTCGCTGCGGGCGGTGGTGAGCATCAGCTGGAGGTCGCGCTCGTGCAGGACCGAGCTGACGCCGCGGACGATGTCGGCGAAGAACGGGTCGGAGAAGAGCCGGTCGCGCAGCTCGGAGACCACCAGGGCGATCGTGTCCGTGCGCCGGGTGACCAGGGTGCGCGCGGCCTGGTTGGGGCTGTAGCCCAGTTCGGCGATCGCGTTGTGGACCGCCTCCCGGGTGCGCGGGCTCACCTGCGCCGACCCGTTGATCACCCGGGAGACGGTCCCGCGGCCGACCCCGGCCCGCTCGGCCACCATCTCCAGGGTCGGACGCCGCCGACCGCCACCGTCACCGCTCTTGGCCACTTCGCGTGCTCCCTCTGGGAAAATCGTACGCCGCCGCGGCCGGGGTCACCGGCCGCGGCGGCCTTGGTCGTCCGCCCCCTCCGGGGGCGGCATGCCTGTTCTAGCGTTCCGGGAACCGTCCCGTGGCCGCCAGGCGGGAGTACCACTCGCCGCTGTCCTTGACCGTGCGCACCTGCGTTTCGTAGTCGACGTGCACGATCCCGAAACGGCGGGAGTATCCCCACGCCCACTCGAAATTATCCAGAAGCGACCAGGCGAAGTATCCGCGCAAGGGCACCCCGGCGTGGATCGCCTCCTTCGCGGCCCTCAGGTGGCCCTCGTAGTAGTCGAGCCGGTCGGTGTCGTGGACCCTGCCGTCCTCGGTGACGGTGTCCTCGAAGGCGCAGCCGTTCTCGGTGACGTACAGGTCGATGCCGCCGCTCTCGCCGGCCAGGCGGAGCAGCACGTCGTACAGGCCGGTCGGGTCGATCTCCCAGCCCATGTGGGTGACGGGCAGGCCCTGGGAGACGTGCACCTCCTCGGGCTCGGCGCCGAGCCAGGCGCCGCCCTCGCCGCTGACCAGCGCCGGGTCCAGGCCCTTGGCGGAGGCGGCGACGAACTCGGGCGAGTAGTAGTTGATCCCGAGGAAGTCCAGCGGGGCCGAGGTGGTCTTCAGGTCGCCGTCGTGGATGAAGGAGAAGTCGCTGACGGACGCCAGGTCCTCCAGCACGTCGGCGGGGTAGGTGCCCTTGAGCAGCGGGTCGGTGAAGATGCGGTTGCGCACCCCGTCGGCCCTGCGGGCGGAGCGGGCGTCGGCCGCGCTGGGGCCGTGGGGCCGGATGACCGCCTGGTTGTGGGCGAGGCCGACCCGGGAGGGGTGGCCGGTGGAGCGGATGGCCTGGGCGGCCAGGCCGTGCCCGAGCAGCAGGTGGTGGGAGGCGGCCAGGGCCGCCGCGGGGTCGCGGTGCCCGGGCGCGTGGTGGCCGTTCTCGTAGCCGAGGAAGGCCGAGCACCAGGGCTCGTTGATGGTCATCCAGTTGGAGACGCGGTCGCCGAGCGAGTCGGCCACGATCTGCACGTAGTCGCGGAACCGGTACGCGGTGTCGCGCGCGGGCCAGCCGCCGGCGTCCTCCAGGGTCTGGGGCAGGTCCCAGTGGTAGAGGGTGGCCCAGGGCTGGATCCCGGCCTCCAGCAGGGTGTCGACCAGGCGGTTGTAGAAGTCGAGCCCGGCCTGGTTGACCTTGCCGCTCCCCTCGGGGAGGATGCGCGGCCAGGCGATGGAGAACCGGTAGGCGCCCAGGTTCAGCCGGCTCATGAGCGCGACGTCCTCCGGGTACCGGTGGTAGTGGTCGTCGGCGGGGTCGCCGGTGTCGCCGCCCAGGACCTTGCCGGGGGTCTCGGCGAAGGTGTCCCAGATGCTGCGGCCGCGGCCGTCGGCCGTGGTGGCGCCTTCGATCTGGAACGAGGCGGTGGCCGCCCCCCAGAGGAAGTCCTCAGGGAAATCGCTGCGGTTGCTCACTTGTTCGGTACGCACCTTCCATGACGAGGGGACATCGCGTATGGGAGCGCTCCCATAAAACAAGCAGACCGGACACCTTGTGTCAATCGACGAAAGTAACCCCGAAACCCAACCGTTACGAGTGGTCGGCGCGGGGCGCGGCGTCCGGACGGCGCCCCGCGCACACGTTACTCCGGGGACTCCGAGGCGGTCGGCTCGGCCTGCCCGCCGACCGGGATGACGATCCCCTGCCAGCGCTCCTCCATGAAGTCGCGGACCTCCGGGCCGTGCAGCAGCTCGTCCAGCCGCACGATGTCCTCGGCGCCCGCGTCCTCCGACCGCACGACCAGCCCGTTGGCGTACGGGTTGTTCTCGGTGCCCTCCCAGGCCAGCGCGTTGGCCGTCGCCGGCAGGTCCGCCTCCAGGGCGTAGTTGCCGTTGACCACGGCCGCGTCCAGGTCCTGGAGCGAACGCGGCAGCTGGGCCGCCTCCACCGGGGTGACGGTGACGTTCAGCGGGTCGTCCTCGATGTCGTCCACCCCGGGCGAGTCCCCGGCGTCCTCGGCCAGGGTGATCACGCCGGCGTCGGCCAGCAGGTGCAGGGCCCGGCCCATGTTCGAGGTGTCGTTGGGCACCCCGATCTCGGCGCCCTCGGGCAGGTCCTCCAGGTCGGCGGCGTCCTGGGAGTAGATGCCGAACGCCTCCAGGTGCACGTCGGAGACGTAGCTCAGGTCGGCGTCGGGGTTCCCCGCCAGGTACTCCTCGAGGAACGGCACCGTCTGGTAGTAGTTGGCGTCCAGCTCGCCCTCGGCCAGGGCGGCGTTGGGCTGGTTGTAGTCGGTGTACTCGACGATCTCCAGGCGCAGCCCGGCGTCCGCGGCCAGGTTCTCGTCGATGAACTGCAGGATCTCCGCGTGGGGGGTGGGGGTCGCGCCGACGCGCAGGACGGTGAGCCCCTCCGCGTCGGTCCCCTCCTCCGCGCGCTCGCTGGGACTGCCGCAGGCCGCCAGCACGGCGGCGGCGAGCGCCGCCGCCCCGGCCCCGCGCAGCGCGCGCCCCCACGGCGCCCCTGCCCTGTCTCCGGTCATCGCATCTCCTATCCAGGAATCCAGACGGGTCGGACGAATGTCGGGGGGCGGGGGGCCGGGGGGCGCGGTGCGCGGGTCAGCGCCGGGTGAGCCTGCGCACCAGCAGGTCGCCCAGGCTCTGCGCCGCCTGCACGATGACGATGAGCAGGATGACGGTGGCCCACAGGTAGTGGTCGTTGAAGCGCTGGTAGCCCTCGCGGATGGCCAGGTCGCCCAGGCCGCCGCCGCCGATCGCGCCGGCCATCGCCGAGTAGGAGATGAGGGCGACCACGGTCATCACCAGGCCCGCGATGAGGCCGGGCAGCGCCTCGGGCAGCATCACCTTGCCGACGATCGTGAGCCTGCGGGTGCCCATGGCGTGCGCGGCCTCGACGACCTCGCGGTCGACCTCGCGCAGGGAGGTCTCCACCAGCCGGGCGAAGAACGGGATCGCGCCGATGCTCAGGGGGACGATCGCCGCCGTCGGGCCCAGGGTGGTGCCGACCAGGAAGCGGGTCAGGGACAGCACCGCCACCATCAGGACGATGAACGGCAGCGAGCGGCCGATGTTGACGATGGCGCTGAGGACCGCGCGCACCGCGGGCGCGGGGGTGAGGCCGCCGCGGTCGGTGGTGACCAGCAGCACGCCCAGCGGCAGGCCGACCAGGACGCTGAAGATCGTCGCCCACAGCACCATGTAGACGGTGTCCTGGGTGGCCAGCCACAGGCTGGGCCACATGTTCGGCCAGTCCCGGAGGAAGGCCACCACGGCCTCCCACGGGCCCGCGGCCCCGGTGTCCGCGGCCAGGAAGAGGATGTCGGCGGTGTGGGTGGTCACTTTCCGGCCTCCTCGACCAGCAGGCCGTGTTCGGACAGGTAGGTCAGGGCCTCGGAGCGGCGGGCGCCGCGGACGTCCACGCCCAGGCGGCCCACGGACTGGCCCGCGACCTGCTCCACGCCGCCGCCGAGGATGTTGACGTCCACGTCGAAGCGGCGGGTGAGCTCGGACATGAGGGGCTCGTCGAACGAGCGGGGGTAGGTCACGACGACCGTGTCGGGGCCCGCCAGGTCCGGCAGCGGGAAGAGGGAGCGGGCCAGCAGCGACCCGGGGGTGCCGATGAGGTCGAGCACGCGGCCCGCCTCGCGGAATTCGCCGTTCTCCATGATCGCGGCGGAGTCGCAGATCTTCTTGATCACGTCCATCTCGTGGGTGATCAGCAGGATCGTCAGCCCCAGTTCGTCGCGCAGGCGGCGCAGCAGGGCCAGGATCGAGTCGGTGGTGGCCGGGTCCAGGGCCGAGGTGGCCTCGTCGCTCAGCAGCACCTTGGGGCGGGAGGCCAGGGCGCGGGCGATGCCCACGCGCTGCTTCTGGCCGCCGGACAGCTGGGACGGGTAGGCGCGCGCCTTGTCGCCCAGGCCGACCAGCTCCAGGAGCTCGCCCACGCGTTCGCGGCGCTCGGCGCGGCCGACCCCGGAGACCTCCAGGGGGAAGCCGACGTTGCCCGCGACGGTGCGCGAGGAGAGCAGCGCGAAGTGCTGGTGGACCATGCCGATGCCGCGGCGGGCGGTGCGCAGCCGCGCCCCGCGCAGGGAGGTCAGCTCCTCGCCGTCGACGGTGACGGTCCCGGCGTCGGGGCGCTCCAGGAGGTTGACGGAGCGGAGCAGGGTGCTCTTGCCCGCGCCGCTCTGGCCCACGACACCGTAGATCTCGCCGGGCTCCACGTGCAGGTCGACCCCGTTCAGGGCGGTCACCCGGTGTTTCTTCAACCTGTAGACCTTGTGCAGGCCCACTGCGTCAATCACGGTCTTCCCATCGACGTTGGTCAGGGCGCCCGGGGTCGGCGTACGGGCCGTACGGGCGCGGAGCTGCTCGACGTGGGACGACGCCCACGTCAGAGCGTACGGAGCGGTCCCGGACCGGGTGGAGGCGACGCGCCGGGGCGGGCGGTGCGGCGGTCGGGGCGCGGAAATCCTCGAAAATTACCGCTCGGCCGATACCGGTCGGCCGCGGGCGTCGAGGAGGCGGGGGTCAGGCGGACGCGCGACAACAGCGCCCATCACACCACATGGGGGTGTTCGCCCAGGTGGCGGTGGGTTTCACCGGGAGTCGTCCAGAAACCTTCACGCTCACCACTCAACCATGGGACGGCGGGTCGGTTCACCGAAATCACACCCGAGAACCAGGTTATCTGTGCCACATCGCACCTTTTGTCGGTTCGGAAACCATCCGTTCCCTCCCGTATGACCCCGGGAGTGCTTACACTCATGACCGTCCCGTTACCATCGCCCAGCGCCGATCGCCGCTCACGATGGCACGGGCCTCCCGGTCCCCGGCGACGCACCGTCGCCCCTCCTCCCCGTGCTCGGGGAGCGGTCCCGGCCGGGAAATCGACGAGATGCAGCGCCCGCCCCGCCCCGAGCCCGGGGGTGCGCGGGCCCGAGGAGCGACCACACCGTGCACCCCGATGACCAGAGCCGAGTGGACGAGTTCGCCGACTTCTGGGCTCCCGATCCGCCGGCCGCGACCTGGCGCGAGACCCTGGCCGACGCCGCCTCCGCCCTGTCCCCCTCCCGGCGCCGCCGCGCCGGCCGGGCGCGTGTCATCGCCGTCTCCCTCTCCCTGGGGGCGGCGCTCGTCGCCCTGCCCCAGACTCCGGCGCTGGCCCTGCCCATGGAGCCGGAGAGCATGGAGTCCCTGCGCGAGCGCGCGGAGACCCTGGGCGAGGAGTACAACGGCGAGCTGCGCGACATGGAGGGCGTCATCCAGGAGGCCGAGCGCGCCACCGAGCGGGCCGAGGAGACCGCCGAGGAGGCCCAGGCCTCCAAGGAGCAGGTCCGCGCCCTGGCGTACGCCTCCTACACCGGCAACGGCATCGACCCGTCCATGTCGCTCTTCGTCGACGCCGACCCCGACCAGGTCATCGACCGCGCCGTGGTCATCGACTTCCTGGCGTCGAGCAACCAGGACAAGATCGCCGAGCTGGAGCAGGCGCTGGAGCGCGACGAGGAGGCCCAGGAGGCGGCCCAGGAGACCCTGGAGGAGGCCGAGGCCGACCTGGAGGCGCTGGAGGAGCGGCGCGAGGAGGTCCAGGCGATGATCGCGGACCACCCGAACCAGCCCATGGGCGGCCCGTACAACATCACCCCCCGGACCGAGCAGATGCGCGAACTGGTCATCGAGGAGTTCGGAGAGGGCACCGAGGTCGGCGGGGTCGGCTGCTACCGGGCGGTCGGCGGCTGGGTCGTCGGAGAGCACCCCAAGGGCCGGGCCTGCGACTTCATGGTGGACGGCAACGGGTCGATGCCCTCCCAGGAGCAGGTCGACCGCGGCTGGGCCATCGCCGAGTGGGCCCGCGAGAACGCCGACCGCCTGGGGATCATGTACGTGATCTACCGCCAGCAGATCTGGGACGTCCGGCGCGGCGACACCGGCTGGCGCGCGATGGCCGACCGCGGCAGCATCACCGAGAACCACTTCGACCACGTGCACATCTCGATGTTCTGACCCGCTCCGGGACGGCTGGCCGCTCCGCCGCGCCCGGCCGTCCCGGGGAATGGACGGGCGGAAACGAGCGGTGCACGTGATCGACACGAAACAGTGACGATTCGCTCTCGCTCCCCGGCCCCGGCCTGCCCTACCCCGGGGTGCGCCGAATAGGATGCTCACGTCCCCGGCCGGCGGCGCGCCCGTCGGCCGCCCCGGAGCACCACACCGGGGCCACCTGGAGACACACAGGGCCCGCTCCTCCCCCGCTCCCCCGTCCTCGCCCGCGGTTCGGTGGCCACGGAAGGCGCGCCCTGCCCGTGTGAACGTCACCGGCGTCCCTTTCGACCCGACTTCGGAAAGTCACACGAACCCACAGGCGCCGACACGCGTCCCAGACAACACGTCAACACATCATCCGGGCGAGGGGAGCCATGAGCGAAAACGGACCTTACAACCAGCCACCGCAGAACCCCTACGGCGGTGACGGCTCGGGAGGGCAGCCTCCCTACGGCCCGCCGGGCGGCCCCTACGGCGACCCCCACACGGGCGGTCAGCCGGGCTACGCCCAGCAGGGCGCGTACACGGGCGGCCAGCCCGCCTACGGCCCCCCCGGGGGCTACCCGCCGCCGCAGCAGCCCAAGAGCGGCGGCAAGGCCGCCCTGTGGGTGGTCATCGGCGGCGGCGCGGTGATCGTGGTCCTCGTGGTCGCGCTCATCGTCATGCTCGCCACCAACCGCGGTGACGAGGGCGGCACCGTCGCCTCCCCGCCGGAGGGGAGCACCGAGGCCAGCGACCCCGCGACCGACCCGGCCGGCGAGGAGCCGGTCGAGGAGCCCGCGGGCGGCGGCGGCCCGGCGGGCGAGCCCCCGTACTCGCTGCCCATCGAGCCCTGCGAGGCCCTGACCGACCGCGTGGCCGAGGGCCTGCTCATGGGCCAGGACGGCTCCAAGAGCACCAGCGACAACCGCTCCACCTGCTCCGACATCAGCGGCACCCCGCCGGAGGGCAACCCGGACACCATGTTCGGGACCTACGACGTGACGTACCAGACCCCCTACGCCGGGTCGGACTCCATCGAGGGCGCCAAGACCGACTACCAGGACGCCGTCTCCAACATCCGCGGTGAGGGCTCGTACTCCCTGTACGACTCCGAGCACCTGGACCAGGACAAGGAGCTCCCCCTGGGCGACGAGGCCGTCTTCATCACCACGAAGTACGACTTCCTCGGCCAGTTCGTCCCCCGCGCCGCCGTGCTGATCCGTTCGGGCAACATCACCATCGAGGTCACGTACACGATGAGCCCCTCGTTCAGCGCCTCCGACGCCGACGTCGAGAAGTTCACGCTCCCCGACGACATCGAGGCGACCATGACCATGGCCGGCGAGGACGCCCTCGCCCTGCTCGAGTCCGCCTGACCCGTAGGCCACCGGGCGCACGGAAGAGCGTGAAGGGAGGGGCCGCGGCGACCGCCGCGGCCCCTCCCCCTTTCGTTCCGGGGCCGGTCCCTCCCGGTGCGGCGCCTACAGGCTCGCGCGGACCCGGCGGGCGGCCTCGACCATGTTGCGCAGGGCCTGTTCGACCTCCTCGTAGCCGCGGGTCTTCAGACCGCAGTCCGGGTTGACCCACAGCTTCCCGGCGTCGATGTGCTCCACCGCCAGGCGCAGGGACGCCTCGATCTCCTCCACCGACGGCACCCGCGGGGAGTGGATGTCGTACACGCCCGGGCCGATGCCCCGCCGGTAGCCTCGGCGGCCCAGGTCCTCCACCAGCTCCATGCGCGAGCGGGCCGCCTCGACGCTGGTCACGTCGGCGTCCAGCTCCTCGATGCCGTCGACGATCAGGCCGAACTCGGAGTAGCACATGTGCGTGTGGACGGTCGTCGACGGCGAGACGCCGGAGGTGGCCAGCCGGAAGGAGCCCACGGCCCAGTCCAGGTACTCCCGCCGCTTCTCCGCCCGCAGCGGCAGCAGCTCGCGCAGCGCGGCCTCGTCGACCTGGATGTGGCGGATCCCCGCCCGCTCCAGGTCGGCGACCTCGTCGCGCAGGGCCAGTGCCACCTGGCGGGCGGTGTCGCCCAGCGGCTGGTCGGTGCGCACGAACGACCAGGCGAGCATGGTCACCGGTCCGGTGAGCATGCCCTTGACCGGCTTCCCGGTACGCGACTGGGCGTAGGTGGTCCACTCCACCGTCATCGGCTCCGGGCGCGAGACGTCGCCGAAGAGGATCGGCGGGCGCACGCACCGGGAGCCGTAGGACTGCACCCAGCCGTTCTCGGTGGTGGCGTAGCCCCGGAGCTGCTCGGCGAAGTACTGGACCATGTCGTTGCGCTCGGGCTCGCCGTGGACGAGCACGTCCAGGCCGATGTCCTCCTGGAGCGCGATGACCCGGTCGATCTCGGCGCGCAGGATCGCCTTGTACTCCTCCTCTCCCAGCTCGCCGCGGCGGTGCGCGGCGCGGGCCCGGCGCAGCCCGCCGGTCTGCGGGAACGACCCGATGGTGGTCGTGGTCAGCGCCGGGACGCCGGGGGCGCCGCGCTCCCGCGGCCGCTCGTGGGCGTCCGCGCCCAGGGCCTCCAGGCGGGCGCGCACGCGCGCGTCCACGAACGCCGCGCCGGCCGGGGCCGGGGCGGCGGCGTAGCCGTCCCCGGTTCCCTCGGACAGCACCCTGCCCAGCAGCGCGACCTCACGGGTCTTCTGCTCCGCGAAGGCCAGCGCCGCGCGCAGCTCCGGGGGCAGCGAGGTCTCGGCGTCCAGGTCGATGGGCACGTGCAGCAGCGAGCAGGAGGTGCTCACGGAGATCCCGTCGGCCAGGCCCAGCAGGGTGCCCAGGGTGGCGACGGCGGCCGGGACGTCGGTGCGCCAGACGTTGCGGCCGTCGACCACGCCCGCGACCAGGCGGGTGGAGCCCAGACCGGAGACCGCGGTCAGGTCGGCGATCCCCTCGGCGTCGGTGACGAGGTCCAGGCCCACGGCCTCGACCGGGGACTCCTTGAGGACGCGCAGGGCGTCGGCGCCGATGGAGCCGAAGTAGGTGGAGACCAGGATCTCCGGGCGGTCGGCGAGCCCGCCCAGGACGCCGTAGGCGCGCTCCAGGTGGGCCAGGGCGGCGCGGCCCTCGTCGGTGGCCAGCACCGGCTCGTCCAGCTGCACCTGCTCGGCGCCGGCGGCGCGCAGGTCCGCCAGCACGCGGCCGTAGGCCTCCAGCAGGTCGTCGAGCAGCGCGATGGGCGACCAGCCCCGCGGTGCGTCGTCGGCGGCCTTGGACAGCAGCAGGAAGGTCAGCGGGCCGACCAGCACCGGGCGGGTGGGGTACCCGGCCTCCAGGGCCTCGCGGAACTCGGCGACGGGCTTGTCGCCGGCGACGCGCGGCCGCACGGCCGGGGAGAGCTCCGGGACCAGGTAGTGGTAGTTGGTGTCGAACCACTTGGTCATCTCCAGGGGCGGGGCGCCCTGGACCCCGCGGGCCAGCGCGAAGTAGCGGCGCAGCCGCCCGTCGGCGTCGGCGGCCGCGGACGGGTCCTCGAACCGCTCCGGGACCAGGCCGAACAGGACGGCGGTGTCCAGCACCTGGTCGTAGTAGGAGAACGTGTTGGAGGGGATGTCGTCGATCCCGGCGGCGCGCAGCCGGGCGTAGGTGTCCAGGCGCAGGCCGGCGGCGGCCTCCTCCAGGGCGGCGGCGGTGGAGGCGCCCTTCCAGTAGGACTCCTCGGCGCGCTTGAGCTCGCGGTCGGGACCGATGCGCGGGTAGCCGTGCACCGTGGACCGCACGGCGGGTCCGGAGGTGTTCATGAAGCTTCTTCTCCCTCGTCGAAAGCCGGGTACCGTGCCCGGGGTCGGCGAGGGGGCACGCCGGTGGGGCGCCGCTCGACGGGCGCCCACGGGTGCCGACCTCGGCCCTCCCTCGGGGCACGGGACCACCGGCGGCACGGGTGCGCCGCCGGGTGGAGGCAGGTCTTCGGACTCACGGGCGCGACCGGTGGGCCACCGGTCTCCTAATGCCCGCCGCTTCCCGGTCCCCGACCTCTCCGGTCGGTCCACCAGTGCTCCATGGCGGGGGTCGTTCCCGTACACCGCTGCGGGGCAGTCCCGGATTCGCACCGGGTTCCCTCTTGCGACGCGCGCCACCGGCCCGGGATCGCCCCGGGCGGAAGGATGGCGCACGAACCTTCCACGCCTGCGAGTATAGGGAGACATCCCCTCGCCCCTGCCCCCCGGCATGCCCCCTGTGCCCCTCGCCGCCCCGGAGTCCGAACCCTCCGCCCGTGGGCGGCGTCACACCCGATGAAGACGTCGCACGGTGGCGCCCCCGCCGGCCCCGTGCACGTTCGTCTGCGAAATGGACGCGGAGAACCCCTGGTGAACAAGCTGCCCCGAACCGCCATGACCCCCGACCACCCGGTCATCACGGTGGGCGTCTCCCTCGTGGTCCTGGCCGGCATGGTGCTGTTGTCGGTGCGACCACCGGAGTCGTTGGGGGCGGGCCCGGCCGGGGGCGTGGCGCACGGCCTGGCCGACGCCATCGAGCAGCGCATCCCCGCCACCGGCGAGCCCGACGCGCTGACCGTGGTCGACGAGGCCGCCCTGACCGGGGTGGAGACGGAGGAGCTGGAGTACGACGGGGTCGCCACCGAGGTGTCCTTCCCGGTGCTGCCCAACGCCGAGCCGCTCACGGAGTTCCTGCGCGGGAGGCTGGGCGCCGACGTGGAGGCGTTCGACGCCGCCAACCCGGGCGCGGAGTCCTACACGGCGGGGTGGAACATCACCGCCGCCTCCGACGGCCTGGTCGGCGTGCGCATGACGGGCGAGGAGACCGACTCCGAGGGCACCCGGGAGTTCCACTCCACCTACTGGTACGACACCGGTGACGGCGTCACCCGCGGCTCGCAGTCGCTGCTGGCCGGACAGGACGAGCTGGCCGCCCTCAACACCCTGGTGCGCGACCGCCTCGGCGACGCCGCCGAGACGGGGACGGTGCTGCCGGTGGCGTCGCTGTACGACTCGGTCGGGTTCAACCCCGACGGCGACCTGGTCGTGGAGTTCGACACCGGGCAGGTCGCCCCGGCCGACGCCGGGCCCCTGACCGCGGTCGTCGAGCGCGCCGAGTCCGAGCCGCTGCTGTCGGACTTCGGGCGCCGGGTGCTGCGCGCCGCCACCACCGGGGTCGAGGAGTTCGCCATCTCCGCCGCGCCCGGGGAGGGCTCCGGCGTCGCGGACGAGCCGGTCCCGGGCGTCATCTCCCCCGTGGACGAGTCCGTCGACTGCGCCGACCCCGAGGTCAAGTGCGTGGCCCTGACCTACGACGACGGCCCCGGCGGGGGCACCCCCGAGCTGCTGGACACGCTCGCCGAGTACGACGCCAAGGCGACCTTCTTCGTCACCGGCCTGCCGGTGATGGAGCACCCGCACACGGTGCGGCGCACCTACGCCGAGGGGCACGAGATGGCCAACCACACCCTGAACCACCCCGACCTGGCGGGGCTGGGGGCCGACGGCGTGCACGACAACCTGAACAGCGTGCAGGCCCTGGTGTACCGGGAGACCGGGTACACGATGGACCTCATGCGCCCGCCGTACGGGTCGACCAACGACGGCGTCGCCTCGGTGACCCGGGACATGGGCCTGGCCCAGGTCCTGTGGAGCATCGACACCAACGACTGGAAGGACCGGGACCCCTCCGTGGTCGCGGACCGGGCGATCGCGGGCGCCTCGGACGGGGCGATCATCCTCATGCACGACATCCACCCCACCACCATCGCGGCCTCGCACAAGATCATCCGCGAGCTGGACGCGCAGGGGTACACGATGGTGACCGTGTCGCAGCTGCTGGGCGACGCCGAGCCCGGCGAGCGGTACGTGGACGGCGTGCCCGACGAGCAGCCCTCGGACGCGCCCTCGGACGGCGCCGGGGAGGACCCCGGGGAGTAGGCCGCGCCTTCCCCGGGCGGCCCCCTCCGGGGCCGCCCGGGGCACCGCGCACGGCGGCGGCCGTCACCGAGAGCGCAGGGGCTGACCACATGTGGTCAGCGTCACGGCCGGGCCGCCGGATTCCCCTATGTTGCACCCAACAGCCCCGGTGCACATGTTCTGGATGAGGGAGTCCGGTGTTCTCGTCGAGCCGTACGCGTCCGCAGCAGCCCCTCCCCCGCGGGGCGGGAGCCGCACGCCGGCACCCGTGGGCGGTGGGGGCCGCCGTGGCCCTGGTGCTCCCCCTGGCCTCCTGTCAGAACCCGCCGGCCGCCGCCCCGGAGGAGGCCGACGGCGAGGCCATCACCGTACTGGTCGACGGCCCCGGGGACGTGGTCACCGAGTGGAGCGGCGAGGGGGACGACTTCCCCGACCACCCCTACATCCCCGAGGACGTGGAGATCTCCGTCGCCCACCCGGAGTTCCCGGGCGCCGAGGCGTTCTCCACCGCCCTGCACGGGCACATCGACCGGGAGGTCATGGACTTCCGCGGGGTCAGCCGGGAGCCCGTGGGCCTGGAGATCGCCTGGGAGGTCGTGGCCGCCGGCGAGGGCGTCCTGGGCGTGCGCCTGGTCGGCACCGAGGAGGACCTGCACGGGAGGCGCCAGGCGTACGCGACGTACTGGTACGACGAGTCGACCGGGCACACCGGGTACGCCACCGAGCTGCTGGCCGACGACGCCGCGCTGGCGGAGCTGAACGGCCTGGTGGGCGAGGAGCTCGCGGACCACCCCGACGTGGACCCGCGGGGGCTGCTGCCGGTCATGCGCACCTACGACTCGATCGGGTTCAACGCCGCCGGCGACCTGGTCGTGGAGTTCGACGACGGGCACCTGTCGCCCGTGGTCGAGGGGCACCCGCCGGACGCGTCCCCGGGGCGGATCGCCGCGGTCATCGACGCCGAGCGGGCCGGACCCCTGCTGTCGGACCTGGGCGAGCGGGCCCGGAGCGCGTCGCTCACCGAGGAGCCGGTGCTGTCGGTGTCCGAGCCCGACACCGCCCTGGAGTCCGCCCCGGTGCCCCCGGGCGTGGTGACCGAGCGCGGCCCCGACGTGGACTGCACCGATCCCGGGGCCAAGTGCGTGGCGCTGACCTTCGACGACGGCCCGGTGGAGGCGACCGCGCACGTGCTGGACATCCTCGCCGAGCAGGAGGTGACGGCGTCGTTCTTCCTCAACGGCGACCCGCTGCTGACCCGGCCGTGGCTGGCGCGGCGGATCTACGCCGAGGGGCACGAGCTGGGCAACCACAACGACCTGCACGAGAGCATGACGGAGGAGTTCACGCCGGAGGAGCTGCCCGCGCAGGTGGCGATGGTCGGTGCGGGGATCCGCCGCCAGACGGGGTACACCGTGGAGCTGTTCCGTCCGCCGTTCGGGGCCACCGACGACGGTGTCAAGGCGGAGCTGGCCCGGCAGGGGCTCGCCGAGGTGCTGTGGACGGTCGACAGCGAGGACTGGACCGGGTCCGACCGGGACACGGTCGCGGACCGGGTGGTGGACCTGGTGGAGCCCAACGGGGTGGTCCTGCTGCACGACCCGCAGCCCACGACGGTCGCGGCCCTGCCGGAGATCATCGAGCGGCTGCGCGAGAAGGGCTACGTCTTCGTGACCGCGTCGCAGGCCTTCGCCCCCGAGGCCGGCGGCACCTACCCGCCCGACTGGGACGGCAGCTGGTGACACGCCGACGGCCCGGCCCGGGGCGGGGTGCCCCGGACCGGGCCGTCGGCGGTGGTCCGTGCGGTGCGGGTCAGGCGGTGGCGGCGGGGCTCGCGGCCGGCGCGGTGTCCGGGGCCTCGGAGCCGACGGCGTCGGCGATCGAGGTGTACCCGGCGGCGCGGACCAGGCGGGCCAGGCCGCGGTGGACGCGGCGCGGCCAGAGCGGGCCGCCGTAGATCATGCCGGTGTAGCCCTGGACCAGGGTCGCCCCGGCCCGGATGCGGGCCCAGGCGTCCTCGGGGGTGTCGATGCCGCCCACCGCGACGAGGGTGAGCCGGTCGCCGGCCCTGGCGCGCAGGCGGCGCAGCACCTCCAGGGAGCGGTCCTTCAGGGGCGCGCCGGACAGGCCGCCGCCCCCGGCCGCCTCGACCTCCTCGGCGGAGGAGGCCAGGCCCTCACGGGAAATGGTGGTGTTGGTCGCGATGACGCCGTCCAGCCCCAGTTCCAGGGCCAGGTCGGCGACCGCGTCGACGTCCTCGTCGGCCAGGTCCGGGGCGATCTTGACCAGCAGCGGCAGCTCCGGGCGCCCGGCCTCGGCCAGCGCCCCGCGCACGGCGGACAGGATCGGCCGCAACCGCTCCACGCTCTGGAGGTTGCGCAGGCCCGGGGTGTTGGGCGAGCTGACGTTGACCACCATGTAGTCGGCGTAGGGGGCCAGCCGCCGGGCGCTGAGGGCGTAGTCGCCCTCGGCCTCCTCCTCCGGCGTGACCTTGGTCTTGCCGATGTTGATCCCCAGGATCGGGCCGGGCCCGCCCCGCCGGTGGTGCAGGCGCTCGGCGACCAGCGCCGACCCCTCGTTGTTGAAGCCCATCCGGTTGACGATCGCCCGGTCCTTCACCAGGCGCGTCAGGCGCGGGCGCGGGTTGCCCGGCTGCGGCTGGGCGGTGACCGTGCCGATCTCGACGAACCCGAAGCCGAGCGCGCCCAGGGCCCGGGGGCCCTCGGCGTTCTTGTCGAACCCGGCGGCCAGGCCCAGCGGGCCGGGGAACTCGCGGCCGAACGCCCGCACGGTCAGCTCGGGCTCGCGCGGGCCCAGCACCCGCTCGGCCGCCGCGGCCGCGCCGGGCACGGCGGCGGCGCAGCGCAGGGCGCCGAAGCTCACCTTGTGGATCGTCTCGGCGTCCAGGTGGCGCAGGACCGAGCTGAAGAGGATCTGGTAGAACACGACTGTAATTTAACCGTTTCCGTCGCTCTCGCGCTCGGCGAGAAAGCGTTCGAGTTCAGCGCCGAGCTCCTCGGCGGTGGGCAGGCCGGCCTCGTCGTCGGCCAGCGGGAGCACCCGGCGGTCCTCCGGGTCGGTCCGCGAGGACATGATGTCGTCGTACTGGCGCTCCAGGTTGACGACGATGCGCTGGACCTCCTCGGAGGCGCTCACCTGTTCGGCGATCTCCACGTCCGTGGCCTGGGCTACCTCCTCCAGGCCCGTGGCGGGCAGGGACAGGCCGGTGGCGTCGGCGATGTACCGCAGGGCGGCCAGCGCCGCGCGCGGGTAGGTGGACTGGGCCAGGTAGCTGGGCACGTGGACGGCGTAGCCGAGGAAGTCGTGCCCGGCCTCGCCCAGCCGGAACTCCAGCAGCGACACCGCGCTGCCGGGCACCTCGACCCGGCCGATCCAGGGCGTGTGGCCCTCGACCAGCTCGGGGCGGGTGGAGTGCGGGGTGACCGTGGCCGGCCGGGTGTGCGGCACGGCCATGGGGATGCCGTGGACGCTCAGGGACAGCGACACCGAGAAGCGCTCCACCAGGCCGATGACGGCGGCGGTGAAGGCCTCCCACTCGCGGTCCGGCTCCGGGCCGTGCAGGACCAGGAACGGGCTGCCCTCGGCGTCGCGCATGCGGTACAGGGCCAGCTTGGGGGCCCGGTACTCCGTCCAGGTGTTCTCGACGAAGGTCATGGGCGGGCGCCGGGCCCGGTAGTCGACGAGGCGGTCCACGTCGAAGACCGCGATCTCCTCGGCCTCGAAGCGTTCGAACAGCTCCTCGACCATCTGCCTGCCCGCGTTGCCTGCGTCGACGAAGCCGTCCAGGGCGACCAGCATCGCCAGGCCGGCGACGTCGTCGAAACCGGGTCGGAGTTCGTACAGATCTGCTGGGTTGCGCACCGGGGTCTCGTCTCCAGAAAGCTCGGGGTTTCAGGGGGCCGCGTGGCAGTCCAACACCGACCGGCGTCACCGTGTTCCCGGTCGTCCTCGGGCCGTTCACCCCGGTATCCCAGATTACCGACCCGTATTCACCACCGCTGCCCGAGGACCCGCAGGGAGCGCAGCCGGTTGAGGACCGCCGCGACCTCCTGCCGGCGCGGCAGCGCGTAGTCGCCGCCGAAGTCCGCGCCCAGCCGGGTGACCCCGTGTTCGGCCAGCTCGGCCTCCAGGGCGTCCAGGGCCTCGGCGAGCGTGCGGTCCCGCAGGTCGAGGGCGCGCAGGGCCAGTCCGGCGCCGATGATCTGCCCCGGGTCGACGAACTGCTCGATGGAGCGCACGTCGACGTCGTCGTCGCCGAAGACCAGCACGTCCATGTCGCGGCGCTTGATCCGGGACCGGCCGCGCGCGTCGGAGGGGTCGACCGAGCGCGGGTCGACGAGGCGGGCGCGCGGTGCGGTGAACACCGCGTCCGTCCGCTCCCGGGCCAGCCCCCGCGCGCGCTCGCCGACGTCGTGCGGGTGGTAGGCGTCCATCATGACCACGTGGTCGGCGACGTCGAAGTAGTCGCCGCTGCCGCCCATGACCAGCACCGTGGAGACGCCGTGGTCGCGGTACAGCGGCCGCACCAGGTCGACGAACGGGACGAGGGGCTCGCGGTCGCCGTGCACCAGGGCCTGCATGCGCTCGTCGCGGATCATCAGGTTGGTGGCGGTGGAGTCCTCGTCCACCAGCAGGGTGCGCGACCCGGCCTCCAGGGCCTCGCAGATGTTGGCGGCCTGCGAGGTGGAGCCCGAGGCGTTGTCGGTGCGGAAGTCCGCGGTGTCGGCGCCGGTGGGCAGGTTGCGCACGAAGGAGCCCACGTCGACCCGCTCCACCCGGCGGCCCTCCTCGGCGCGGATCTTGACCGCGTCGGCGCGGGTGACCACCAGTTCGCGCCCGTCGCCCGGCACGTGGTCGTAGACGCCCCGCTCCAGGGCGTGCAGCAGGGTCGACTTGCCGTGGAAGCCGCCGCCCACGATGAGGACGACGCCCTCGGGCACGCCCATGCCGGTGACCGCGCCCCGGTGCGGCAGGTCCACCGACACGCGCAGGCTGTCGGGCGAGGAGAACGGGACCGCGCCCTCGGCCATGGGCTCGTCGCTGATCCCGCTGCGGCGCGGCAGGACCGCCCCGTCGGCGACGAACGCGACCAGGCCCCGCTCCGCCAGCGCCGAGCGCAGGGCGACCGTGTCGGCCACGCTGTCGGCGAAGGCCCGCGCGGCGTCCCGGTCGACCGCCTCCCAGTACAGGTCGTCGACCACCCCGGGCAGGGTGTCGCAGAACTCGCGCTCGGCGGCCCGGCCGTCGATGCGGCGGCCGCGGCCGGGCAGGTCGATACCGATGCGCAGCTCCAGGCCGCCGCCCTCGGTGACCCGGCAGGAGGAGCGCTCCAGGACCTCCTGCCCGCCGGTGTCGATGCGCAGCAGCGAGCGCCGCAGCAGCCGCCCGGCCCGGCGGCCCAGGAAGTCGGCGGTGGCCCGGCGGCGCACGGGGTCGGCCCAGGCGTCCTTGGGAATGCCGGCGTCGGGCAGCGCGACCAGGATCCGCGAGGGCGGCGCGAACGGGTCGGCCTGCACCCGCTGGACGGTCAGCGTGAAGTCCCCGAAGTCCCAGTCCCCCTTGAGGGACTTGTAGCGGCCGTAGGAGTCGCCGTCCATCCGCAGCAGCTCCCGCGAGAGCCGCTCGTCGTCGCGCACCCCCTGGATGGGCTCCGGCTCGGGCCGGCGTCCGCCGCCCCGGCCCCCGTGGCCCCCGCGCCCGCCCCGGCCGCCCCCGTACCGCTCCGCCATCTCCCGCTCCCCCGAACTCAGGTTCCGTGCTCCCCGCCAGGTTAGGCCGTCCCGCCCGCCCCCGCCCGCCCCCTGTGGACGACGCCCCGCATGCCGGCCGGAGCGGTGGCGGAGCGCACGTGAAAGGGCCGGGCCCGGTGCGACTTCCGGGTCCGGCCCTTCGGGGTGGGACACGGCCCGGGCGCCAAGGGGGTGCACCGGGGCCGTGCGGACACCTCCCCGGGAGGGGTGGGGAGGTGCCACGCCTTCATTTTTACCGGAACTCGATCTCCCGCGCGGGGGAAACCTCGATTCCGTCGGCCCGCAGTTCCCGCTCGACGGCGGCGGCGCGCTCGGCCGCGCTCGCCCCGTCCGCCGGGAAGGTGCCGTGGGCGCCCGCGGCGAGGACCACACGGTAGCCCTCGCCGCGGGCGCGGCGGCCCGTCGCGGAGATGCAGTACTCGCTCTGGAAGCCCGCCAGGACCAGCCCGCGGGCACCGGTGACGGCGAGCGCCTCGGCCAGCCCCGGCGAGGTGAAGGCGTCCGGGCCGGTCTTGCGGAACACCGGCTCGTCCTCCCGGGCCGGGAAGGTCGGCTGCCAGCCCTCGCCGAACGGCTCGTCGGGATCCCCCTCGTCCCCGTCGTTGAGGACGTGCACGACCGGGGCGCCCGAGGAGCGGGCGCGGTCGAGGAGGGAGGCGAGCTCGGCGCGCAGGGGCCCGGCGTCCGGGACCGCCTCGGCCCCCTCGAGGAAGTTGTCCTGCACGTCTACGAACACCAGTACGAACGACATGCCCCTATGGTGACACAGGTCACCGGCCGCCGGTCGCCTTTTCGGCGGCGCGGCGGAAGGCGAGGTCGCGCCCGTCCACCGGCGGGTCGGCCGGGTCCTGCACGAACACCGCGAAGAGCCGGTCGGTGTCCCGCAGGTCGTCCAGCAGGTCCCGCCAGGCGAACAGGTTGGGGTGGTCGAACACGGTGCACGCCTGGGCCGGGGCGAGCCCCCGCTCGGCCGCGCGCAGGTCCTCGGCGGTCAGGTCGTACACGGCGGTGCCGCGGGTGTGCCCCAGGACCCGGCCCAGGACGACGGCGGGCAGGCCGTGCATCGCGCCGGGGACGTTGACCACGGGGAAGGCCGGCTCGCCGTCGCGCTCGCGCCCGACGGCGAAGGCGGACGGCCGCTCCCAGCCCGGGTGCCCCTCCTCCAGGCGGGTCCGTGCGGCGTGGATGTCGTCTTCGGTGACCCACTGCTCCATGGGTGCTCCTCGCGTCGGGGGGGCGGGGGTACGGGAGCGGGAGGGGTGCGCGCCCACCGCGCACCCCTCCCGCTGCGTCCACGTTAGAGGTTCAGCTCCCCCCGGGCCACCGAGACCGCGTGACCGCCGATGAGCACGCGGTCACCCCGCCACTCCAGCAGCAGGTCACCACCGCGCGCCGACGCCTGGTGGGCGGACAATTCCTTGCGGCCCAACCGCTCGGCCCAGAACGGGGCGAGCACGGTGTGGGCGCGGCCGGTGACCGGGTCCTCGGCGATGCCGACCCGGGGGGCGAACACGCGGGACACGAAGTCGACGCCCTCCTCCGCGCGGGCGGTGGGGATGACCAGGTGGTAGGGCAGCCGGCCGAGGGCCGCGATGTCGGGTTCCAGGCCGCGTACCGTCGCCTCGTCGGCGACCTCGACGAGGAGGTCGTCCGCGCCGCCCAGGCCGACCCACAGGGGCTCGGTCCCCAGCGCCTCGGCCAGCCCGTCGGGGGCCGCGACGGGCACCGGGGGCTTGGCCGGGAAGTCCATCCACAGGCGCCCGTCGCGCTCGGCGACGGTGAGCAGGCCGCTGCGGGTGCTGAACCGGTACGGCCCCGGGACTCCGAGTTCGACCAGGGCGTGGGCGGTGGCCAGGGTGGCGTGTCCGCACAGGTCGATCTCGACGGTGGGGGTGAACCAGCGGAGCTCGTAGTCGGCTCCGGGGTCGTCGACCGGGCGGGCGAAGGCGGTCTCCGAGAGGTTGAACTCGGCGGCGACCCCCTGGGCCCAGGCGTCGTCGTAGGCGTCCTCCAGGACGAGGACGGCGGCGGGGTTGCCGGCCAGCGGCCGGTCGGTGAAGGCGTCGATCACGCGGTAGTCGGGCATGGGCCCATCCTGCCGACGCCGGACCCGCCGGGAAAGGGCCACTCGCGGGGCCAATGGCCCCTCCCCTCACAGGGGCGGCTCGTCCAGGATGAACATGGTCTGGGTGCTCTTGACCTCGGGGATGCGCTGCAGGCGCTCCAGGACGAAGGTGCGCAGGGCGCCGGCGTCGGCGACCCGGACCAGCAGCAGCAGGTCGACGTCGCCGGAGACGAGGGCGGCGTGGTCGACCTCGGGGATGTCGCGCAGGTACTCGCGGAACCTCTCCCAGGAGTGCTGCTCGATGCGCACCGAGACGTAGGCCGACAGGCCGATGCCGTACTTCTCGGGGTCGATGACGGCGGTGAACCCGCGGATGACCCCTTCGTCGCGCAGGCGCTCCAGGCGGGAGTAGGCGTTGGCCCGGGAGATGTGGGCCTGTTCGGCCACGGCCCGGATGGACATGCGACCGTCGTCGCGGAGCAGGGAGATGATGCGGCGGTCGGTGTCGTCCAACGGCACGGCCATGTGTCTTACCTCATACCGCTCAGGCCGCGCTCCCATGAGACCCGGGGGATCGCGCGGCGGCGCTACTGAGCAGTTCGTCCAGTATCGGCGTGGGGGCATCGACAATATGGGGTGATTCGCCTCATATTCAAGACACGGAGTACACCGATCCGGGAACGCCTCCGGAGACCGCCGACGGCAATGGCGCCGCCGGAACCCGCGGTCCCGGGCGCGACGGGGTCGGCGGGCGGGCCGGTCGACGGCGACCGGCGCGCCCCCGGACATGCCGAAGGGCCGTGGTCGTCGAGACCACGGCCCTTCGTCGGCCCGCCGGGTCGCGTGCCCCGGAGAGTCCTTTGTCCGTGAGGACACCTGGCGTCTCGGGCTCCCCGCGATCACGGGGACCCGGCAGGCCGGGCGGGGATCCCCCTACCCGCGGCCTCGCAGGCGGTCGAACAGGGAGCCCAGGCTGTGGCGGCCGCTGCTCTGGGCGGTCAGGCCGCGGCCCTCGTCCTCGGCGCCGGCGTGGGCGCCGGCGGGACGCCGGTTCCAGGCGAAGAACAGGGCGATGAGGATGGCCGGGATGATGGCCAGGGCCAGCAGGCCGGTCCCGCCCAGGACGCCGTCGCCGGCACCGGTGAGCTGGACGCCGGAGAGGTCGTTGGCGGCCGTCTGGGCGCTCACGCCGGAGTCGTCGGAGCCCTCGGAGTCGTCGGAGCCCTCGGCCGCGGCCTGCTCCTCGGCCTCCTTCTTCTCCGCCTCCTCCTTCTTCTCGGCCTCGGCCTTCTCGGCCTTCTCCTGCTCCTTCTTCTCCGCCTCTTCCTTCTTCTCCGCCTCGGACTCCTCGTTGAGGACTTCCTCGGGGATCGGCGAGACGGCGTCCTCGCACTTGTTCTCAGGCTGCTGGAAGGGGTGCGGGGCACCCTCGGTGCCGTTGCCGTCGCCCCACTCGGTGATGTAGTACTCGACGCCGTAGAGGTGGCCGTTGCCGCCGCTGACGGTGTAGTTCGTGTCGTCCCAGGTCTCGCCGGTCAGTTCGGCGAAGGTCTTGCCGTCCATGTCCAGCAGGACGTCGCAGTCGTGGGAGGGGACGCCGGGGCCGCGGTCACCGATGAAGAATTCGGCCTTCTTGCCCTCGTAAACGACGTAGCCCTCGGTACCCAGCGGCCAGCTCGGGCTGGAGAAAAGGCCCTTCTGCATGGGCTCGCCGCCTGCGGGCGCGCCCGTGTCACCGTTGATGCCGGAACCGTCGTCCCAGAAGTAGGTCGCGGTGACTTTGCCGTACTGGATGGGAGTTTCGTTGCTCATTGAGTATCTGCCAGGTAGACAACAGGGCCGAGAAGACCTTCGGGCACGTCGCAGCAGTTCACCGGGCATGCTCGGGCACGCCTCGGAAAGGGCGACATGACAGGGCTCTCCCGCCGTGGAAATCAGCGGGTGGGAATCGGAAAGCGCCGATGGACTTCGGCGGTCCGCGGGGCCGGCTCATGGAGCGGGCGGCCCGGATTCCCGGAAAGGGTCTCGATTCCCCTGCGGCTCACAGGCCGGTCAAGGGCTCGGCACCACTTCGTAGAAGACTCATAACGAAGCGATCACGAGGACACTAACCCAGGTTTAAGCAAAGTGCGCAAGGATTCCGGGTAAAATGACGATCCGTGTTCACCCGGGCACGGTCCGGGTCGTTTCCCCGAGGCCTCCGAGAACAGCGGAACCCCCGCCGTGGCAGGGGTTCGGGCCCGCCCGGGGACGGCGGGCGGGCCCTGTCCGTGGCCCTCGTCACGGGTTCCCTCCGACACGCCGCGAAGGCCGCCGGACCCCTTACGGGGACCGGTGTACGCGCCGGTAGGTCACGGCGGTCCCGGCCCGGGCGGCGCGGGCGCGCGGACGGGCGCGCATCGTCAAGCCAGGGCAATCCGCCCTCTCCGGCAGGGTCACCGGGAGGGCGGATGTTCCCCTCCCGACGCAAAGAACCCCGGGGGCCGCAACCCCCGGGGCCGCCTCTCGGCTCAGGTCACCTGTCCGCGCCGGGCAAAGCGCTCCTCACGCCACTCCCCCGTGCGGACCACCTCGTGCAGGGCCTCGGTCGCGTCCCACACGTCCGTGTACCGCAGGTACAGCGGGGTGAAGCCGAACCGCATCACGTCCGGCGCCCGGAAGTCGCCGATCACACCGCGGGCGATCAGCGCCTGCACGATCGGGTACCCGGCGCCCCCCTCCGGCTCCACCAGGGCGACCTGGCTGCCGCGCCGGGCGTGCTCGGCCGGGGTGACCGAGGAGATGCCCGCCTCCGCCGCCCGGGCCAGGAACAGGTCCGTCATCGCCAGGCTCTTGGCGCGCACCAGGGCGAGGTCGGCCCGGGCCCACACGTCCAGGCTCGCCTCCAGGGCGGCGTCGGCCACCAGGGGCTGCGAGCCGCTGAGGAAGCGCGACACCCCCGGGGCGGGCTCGTAGTCGCCGGTGAAGTCGAAGGGGCGGGCGTGCCCGTGCCAGCCGCTGAGCGGCTGGTCGGCCGCGGCGTGGTGGCGGCGGGCGGCGTACAGGAACGCGGGGGCGCCCGGGCCGGCGTTGAGGTACTTGTAGGTGCAGCCGACCGCGAAGTCGGCCCCGGAGGCGGACAGCTCCACCGGCACCGCCCCGACGCTGTGGCACAGGTCCCAGATCACCAGGGCGCCGTGCTCGTGGGCCAGCCGGGTGATGCCGGGCATGTCGCGCAGGGTGCCGGTGCGGTAGTCCACGTGGCTCAGCAGCAGCACCGCCACGTCCCCGGCGGCGAGTTCGCGCTCCAGGTCCGGGCCGTCGGGGTCCACCCGGCGCTGGACCGCCCCGGCCAGGGAGACGGCGCCCTCGGCGACGTACAGGTCCGTGGGGAAGTTGCCCGCCTCGCCCAGGACGACGGAGCGGTCCGACATGCGCAGCGCGGCGATGACGCACTTGAACAGGTTGGCCGAGGTGCCGTCGCCGACGATCACCTCGTCGGGGTCCGCGCCGACCAGCGGGGCGACCTTGGCGCCCAGGGTGCGGGGCTTGTCCCACCAGCCGGCGTCGTTCCAGCTGCGGATGAGGTCCTGCCCCCACTCCCGCTCGATCATGTCGGCGACCCGGCCCGGGGTGCTGCGCGGCAGCGCGCCCAGCGAGTTGCCGTCCAGGTAGATCACCCCGGCGGGGAGCACGAACTCGTCGCGCAGCGGGGCCAGGGGGTCGGCGGCGTCGAGCGCGGCGCACTCCTGCCGGGTGGTGGGCGTCATCGGGCGTCCTGCTTCCTGCTCATGGTGGTTCGGTGTCACGGGGCCGGGCTCAGATGGTGCTGCGCAGGGACCACAGCTCGGGGAAGACGTCCTTCTCGACGTTGCGGGCCAGCCAGGTGAGGCCGTTGGAGCCGCCGCTGCCGGGCTTGCCGCCCATGGTGCGCTTGACCGCCATGAGGTGCAGGTGGCGCCATCGCGTCACCCGCTCGGCGACGTCCATCAGGGCCTCGGCCAGCAGGTAGAGGTCGTTGCCGGGGCGGTCGTCGGCGTAGACGCGCGCCCACGCCTCCTCCACGCGCGCGTCGGGCGCGTACTCCTGCGTCCAGTCGCGCTCGGCGGCCCCGGCGGGCACCGGCAGGCCGCGCCGGCGCAGGAGGCGCAGCGCGGCGTCGTACAGGCTCGGCCGCTCCAGCAGGTCGCGCAGGTCGGCGGCGACGCCGGCCATGCCCTTGTGCGGGCGGATCATGGGGGCGGACTTGTTGCCGAGCACGAACTCCAGCTTGCGGTAGCCGAAGGACTGGAAGCCCGACGCCTCGCCGAAGGAGTCGCGGAACCGGTTGAACTCGGTGGGGCTCATGTCCCCGAGCAGCTTCCAGGAGTCGTTGAGGACGTCCTGGGCGGCGGTGGCGCGGCGCAGCCAGGCCAGCGCGCCGGGGACGTCGTCGTTCTCCAGGGCGTCGCGGGCCCGCTCCCAGCGCTCCTGGATCAGGACGAACAGCAGTTCCATGATCTGGGTGCCGATGATGAACGCCGTCTCGGCGGGCTCGTCGGTGCGCGGGTTCTGCAGGCGCAGCAGCGTGTCGATCCCGGCGTAGTCGACGTAGGGGGTGTTGCGGTCGAAGGACAGGGTGGGCTGCCCCGCGTTCTCCTGCGCCCGCCGGGCCCGGGCCTCGGCATCGGTGCCCTCGACATCGGCGGGGATGTACGGGCACTGCTGTGCGGACGTCGTGGTGAGCATCGGGAGGACCCCTCGTGTACTGCGCGGAACGTGCTGGGTGCACACGGCGCCGCCCGTGGAACCCCCGTCACGGCGCTGTGTACGTCAGCACACATGATCGAGCAGAAGAGGGGGGAAAGGAATGGACGTTGCACTCCAAAGCAGGACATCAACCTGGTATCCATAACATGTCCGGAAAATCTACTTTTGGATTGCAAAGCATGGCCTCACGAGCGCCCACGGCGCTGGACGGCGTCGACCAGCGGATCCTCGCCGAGCTCCAGCGGGACGGCCGCCTGTCCTTCAACGAGCTGTCCCGCCGCGTCAACCTCTCGGCCCCCGCCGTGGCCGACCGGGTGCGGCGGCTCACCGACCGCGGGGTGATCACCGGCTACCATGCGCACGTGGACCCGGCCGCCGCCGGACTGCCGGTGACCGCCCTGGTGCGCATGCAGTGCTTCGGCGCGCACTGCCTGCTGCGCGAGCCGGGGTCGCTGGAACGGCCCGAGATCCTCCAGGCCCACCGGGTCACCGGCGACGACTGCTGCGTCCTGCTCATCGCGGTGCGCACCATGGAGCACTTCGAGGAGGTCATCGACGGCCTCGCCGCGCACGGCCGCCCCTCCAGCACGATGATCCTGTCCAGCCCGGTGCCCTGGCGCCCGGTCTCAGCCCCGAGGACCCCATGAGCGTGCTCATCGACACCCCCGTCTGGCCCGGCCCCCGCGGCTGGCTGTTCGCGCACCTGGTGAGCGACAGCTCCTACGCGGAACTGCACGACTTCGCCCGTGAGCTGGGCGTGCCCGAGCGGGCCTTCGACCGCGACCACTACGACGTCCCCGAGCACCTGCACGCCCGGGCCCTGGCCCTGGGCGCCGAGCACGTGACCGGCAAGGAGCTCGTGACCCGGCTGCGGGCCGCCGGCCTGCGCCGCCCCAGGCTCCGGGCCTAGGCCGCGCCCTTGTGAACCTCCGCCCCACTCGGACCTCCGCTCCGCTTCGGCCCGCCCGTCGGGTGGCGGAAGGTCCTCGACGGACGGCCTGCGGCCGCAGACCTCCCTCGAGGACCGCTCCTCCGGGACCTCCGGGACCCCGCCGGGCGCCTCACGCGCTCCGGGGGTCGTCCGGGGACGCCGCCTCGGCGGCCAGCCGGTCCAGTTCGGCGAGCATGTTGGACCGGGCCCTGGCCTCCCAGTGGATGCGGCCGAACTCGGTGTGGAATATCTGCGGGGCGTCCAGCATGCCGCGCAGCACCCGGGAGCGGCCCTCCCGGAACGCCTCGTCGGGCACCCGGCGGTACTCGGCGCGGACCGCCGCCGTGTAGGCCAGGTACTCGTCCGGGGCCCCGGCCAGGACGGACAGGTCGGCGTCGGAGAGCACCTGCCCGTCGGAGTCGTCCGGCCCGGGGGCGTGCTCCCTGGTCATCAGGACCAGCCGGGCCACCTCCCCGACCCGCTCGGGGGCCAGGCCCAGCATGGGGAGCAGTTCGCGGGCCAGTCCGGCGCTGCGGTCCTCGTCCAGGCCGGGCTCGGTCTCGTACACGGCGTCGTGGAACCAGACCGCGTAGCGGACCAGGTCGGGCGAGACCGCCTCTTCGGCCAGGATGTCCACGGCCCGCAGCGTCGCCCACAGGTGGGTGAGGGTGTGGTAGCGCCGGTGGGGTTCGCTCCAGCGCGTCAGGAGCTCGCGCCCCACGGCCCGGGCCTGCGGGGAGTCCCCGGCCAGCCGCTCCCAGGAGGCTTCGAGCAGGATCCCCTCCTCCTCGTTGAGCATCCGTGCCCTCCTCCTCGGCCGCCGCCGCGGCCGCCGTCTCCCGTCGCGTCCGCCACAGTCTCCCCTACCCGGGTACCGCGGTTCGAGTCCCGTACCCCGTTCCCGGCCGCCGGGCCTCAGCCGTCGGCGGTGAGCCCCGCCTCGTAGGCGAGGATCGCCGCCTGCACGCGGTTGCGCAGCCCCAGCCGGTTGAGGATCGCGCTGACGTAGCTCTTGACGGTGCCCTCCACCAGGAACAGGCGGTCGGCGATGTCGGCGTTGGACAGGCCCGCGCCGACCAGGGCCAGGACCTCCCGCTCCCGCTGGGTCAGCTGCTCGACGCGGGTCCTGGCCGCGGCCTCGCGGGCCGGGCGCCCGCCGCCGAAGCGGTCGATCACCTGCCGGGCCACCTGCGGGGACAGGTAGGCGCCGCCGTCGGCGACCGCGTGCACGCCGGTGATCAGCTCGCGCGGGTCGCCCGCCTTGAGCAGGAACCCCGAGGCCCCGTCGCCCAGGGCGCGGGAGATGTAGGCGTCCTCTCCGAAGGTGGTGAGGACGACCACCGCGGTGGACGGGGCCAGTCGGCGCATCTCGGCCGCCGCGGCGAGCCCGTCCAGGCGGGGCATGCGGATGTCGACCAGTGCCACGTCCGGGCGGTGGGAGACCGCCAGGTCCACCGCCTCCCGGCCGTCGGCGGCCTCGGCCACCACCTCGATGTCCGGGTCGCTCTCCACGATGGCCCGCACCCCCGCGCGGATCATCGCCTCGTCGTCGGCGATCAGCACCCTGATCACGTGTGCTCTCCTCATGGTCGTCGTCGCGGGCCCGGCGGGCGCGCTCACCGTATCGGTGCCTCGCCCTTGGCGGACAGCCGGCCGTCGGTGAAGCACAGCTGGTAGAACACCCGGTCCTCGTCGAACAGGTCGGCGCTGCTGCGGTAGTAGCTGCACACCGCCCCCTCGGGCACCGCGCCCTCGGCCAGCTCCCGGGCGTCGAACGGCACCGAGAAGGGCGGCAGCGACTCCTCGACCTCGCTCTGCGGTGTCCCCGGGCGCAGTGCCCCGAACTCCTCCGGGGTGAGGGTGGTCTCCTCCATGCTCGCGGCCATCACCCAGAAGACCAGTGCCGCCAGCCCCGCGACGGCCGCCAGGGGCACCGCCACCAGGGCCATCGACCAGCCGCGGATGCGGCGCCGCGCGGCCCGCTGGAGCCGGTCGATGGCGGTGTCCTCGTCCTCCTCGGCCGCCTCGCCGGGCGGTGCGGCCCCGCCCCGGCGGGGGATGACCGCGCACACCTCCCAGGCCCCGTCCCCGGTGGGGCCCGCGGCGAAGGCCCCGCCGGCCAGCCGGACGCGTTCGCGCAGACCGATGAGGCCGCGCCCGCCGCCGACCCCGTGCCGCCCCGCCGCCGCCTCCTCGGGAACGGGGTTGACCACCCGCACCTCCAGGCGCTCCCCGTCGCCGGCGATGGAGACCGCCACCTCCGCTCCCGGGGCGTGCCGGGTGGCGTTGGTCAGGGCCTCCTGGACGACCCGGTGCACCGCCCGGCCCACCATCGGCGCCAGGGCCGCGGTGTCGAGGTCGCGGACCAGGGTGATCCGCATGCCGGAGTCGCGGGCCCGCTCGACGAGGTCGGCGACCCCCTCGCCGGTCGGGGTGACGGGGTCGGGCTCGGCCTCGGTGCGCAGCACCCCGATGATCTCCCGCAGGTGCTCGGTGGCGGTGACCGCGGTGGCGCGCAGCTCGGCGACGGCCTCGCGGTGGCGCTCCCCCAGCCCGGGGTCGACCTCCAGGGCCCCGGCGCGCAGGGCGATGAGGCTGAGCTCGTGCCCCAGGGAGTCGTGCATGTCCTGGGCGATCCGCGAGCGCTCCCGGCTGCGGGCCTGCTCGGCGACGAGCCGGTGCTCGCGGCGGAGCTGGCGGGCGTGCTCCCACCCCGCGGCGGCCAGCGCGGTGTGCTGGCGGCGGTGGGCCCCGAGCAGCCAGGCGGGTCCGGTGTTGACCAGCAGGGTGACGACCGCCACCGCCCACGTGCTCAGCGGGTAGGCGCCCCATAGCAGCGGCAGGGTCCCCAGCACCAGGGCCGCGGCGGCCAGGGCCAGGGCGGGGCGCGTGTCGGGCGAGCGGCGGCCCGCGAGGTAGGAGACGCAGGCCAGCAGCAGCCCGCCGCAGAAGAACCAGAACGAGGCGGCCGCGGCCACGACCAGGGCGGCCGGGGGGTGGCGGCGGGCGAGCAGGGCGGCCGCCGCCGCCACCGCCACCCCGGTCGCGCCCCGGGCGGCGGCCTCGCCCGCGCCGGTCGCGCCCACTGTGAAGACCACCACCGCCTCGCCCGCGAACAGCAGGGCCGCGACCGCCCCCAGGGCCGCGTCGCCCAGCGCGGCGGCCCGGGTGGGCGGCCCCGGCAGCGGCCGCACCGCGCGCCGCAGGGCGCGGCGGGCACGGGTCGCTCGGGTCGGGGCGGGTTCTTCCATGCCACCGAAGCTACCGACCGGCGCGCCGCCCCCGGTACCCACGAAAGTCAGTTCCGGTACGACCGGTGTTGCCTATCATGGGATGAATTGCGGTCCCCTTCCGTGGTCCCCCTCGTCGCGTCGTGCTGGTACCCGGAAAGCGCCCAGGACGAGCGCGCGGGACGGGAACCACGAAAGGGGCGGACGCATGTCGCCGATGGAGACACTGCGCCGGATGCACCACCTGGCCGGATGGCCACTCCTCACGGTGAGCTTCATGGCCCGCCTTCCGATCTCGATGTCCCTCATCGGCCTGCTCACCCTCGTCACCGGGGCGACCGGCAGCGTGGCCGCGGGCGGGGCGGTGACCGGGGCCTTCGCCCTGGGCGAGACCGTCGGCGGGCCCGTCATCGCCCGGTTCGCCGACCGCCACGGCCAGCGCCGCCCCCTGCTGGTGATGTCGCTGGTCGACGCCGTCCTCATCGCGCTGCTCGTGGCCGCCGTCCTGGCCGGGTACGGCCTGCCCGTCCTGGCCGGGCTCGCCGCCCTGGCCGGCCTGTGCCTGCCCCAGGTCGCCCCCATGGCGCGGACCCGGTGGGTGGTTCTCATCCGCCGGCGCGGCGACCGGGGCGTGGAGCGGGAGCGCTCGCTGGCCGCCGCCATGTCGGTGGAGGGCGTGCTCGACGAGGCCGCCTTCGTCCTGGGCCCGGCCCTGGTCGGGGTCCTGACCGTGCTGGTCTCGCCCACCGCCAGCGTGCTGGGCGCCGCCGTGCTCATCGGCGTGTTCGGAACGGTGTTCGCGCTGCACCCCACGGCGCCGCCCGGGTCCGCGCCGGTCCGCGGCCGGGGCGGCCGGATCGCCGTGCCCGCCCTGCTGGTGCTGACCGTGCCCATGTTCTGCCAGGGCCTGTTCTTCGGCGGCATGTCCACCGGGGTCACCGCGTTCGCCGCCGAGTCGGGGTACGGCGACCTGTCAGGGCTGATGTACGCGGTGATGGGTGCCAGCAGCGCCGTGGCGGGCCTGCTGATGGCCTCCCTGCCGGCGGGCTTCACCCTCACCTCCCGCGCGCGGGTCGCGGCCGGGGCGCTGTTCCTGCTCTCCCTGCCGCTGTACCTGCCGCACGGGGCGGCCACCCTCGCCCTGGCCGTGTTCGTCCTGGGCGCCGCGATCGGCCCGCACCTGGTGACCCTGTTCGCGCTGGTGGAGAGGGCCGCCCCGGCCAGCCGCCTGTCGCAGTCGATGGCGATCGTGCTGAGCAGCCTCATCCTGGGCCAGGCACTGGGCTCGGCGGTGGCCGGGTCGCTGGCCGACGCGCACGGCTACCAGGGGGCGTTCGCCCTGGCCACGCTGGGCGGGCTGGTCTCCCTGCTGGTGACCGTGGCGGTCATGCGGACCCGGTGGTACGGGCGCTCCCCCGAGGCCGGGGAGGCCCCCGGAACCGGGGGCACCGCGGACGTACCGCCCCACGGGAGTGATACCGGGAACATCAGGCGTTAAACGAGCGTTAAAAGACGACCTGCAGATCCCGACGACCCTTAGGCTCGGACCTTGTGCTCGGACTCATGACCATCCTCGACTCCCGCCGTTCGAAAGAGGACGACGTGCCACAGCTCACCGGACTGGCCCGCATCACCCTCTCGGTGCGCGACCGCGACGAAAGCGTGGACTTCTACCGCGACGTGCTCGGCTTCAAGGTCAAGTGCCGCCGCGACCACGACGGCACCCTGCGGACCGAGTGCCTGCACCCCGCCTCGGGGCTGCTCCTGGCACTGATCCAGCACCGGAACAACTTCAAGAACCGGTTCGACCGCAGGCACTGCGGCCTGGACCGGCTCACCCTCGGCGTCGCCAACCTCGGCGAGCTGGAGGCGTGGGAGGAGCGGTTCGCCGACAAGGACGTGGACCACCTGCCGATCGTGCACGGCGAGGAGGGCTCCACGCTGCTCTTCTACGACCCCGACGGCACGGAGCTGGCCCTGTTCACCCGCGCCGACCTGGAGGAGGACGCGGGCTGACAGGGCCCGTCCCTCAGCGCTCGCACTCCACCAGCTTCAGGCGCACGTCGCGCTCGGCGAGTTCGTCGACGGCCGAGCGCGGGAGCCGGTCGTCGGTGATGATGAGGTCGAACTGCTCCAGGCTCGCCACCCGGAAGGTGCCGAACTTCCCGTACTTGGTGCTGTCCACGGTGAGCACGCTCTTGGAGGCGATGCGCAGCAGCTGCTGCTTGGCCACCACCTTGGCCTCGGACGGGGTGGTCGACCCGCGCTCGGCGTCCCAGGAGCTGCTGGCGATGAACGCCAGGTCCACGTTGACCTGCTTGAGGAACTCGGCGGTGAAGCGGCCCACCGACGAGTGGTCGGAGTGGGACACCACGCCGCCGGTGTGGATGAGCTCGATGCCCGGGTACTCCATCAGGTGGCCCACGACGTTGAAGTCGCTGGTGATGACGGTGAGCCCGACCTTGTCGGTGAGCATCGGGACCATCTGGAGCGTGGTCGTGCCCGCGTCGAGGTAGATGGTGAAGTTCTCGCGCACCAGGTCGGCCGCGGCCCGCGCGATGGCCCGCTTGGCGGGCACCTCCAGCTGGGCCTTGGCCAGGTAGGACGGCTCGCTCTTGAGCCGCGCGGCGAGCCGCACCCCTCCGGTGACCGACAGGACCTTGCCGTCGTTCTCCAGTGCCTGGATGTCGCGACGGACGGTCATGTGGGACACGGACAGCATCGAGGTGAGCTCGTTGATACTCAGCACATGCCGCTCCTGGAGGAGCTTGAGGATGTGCTCTCGTCGCTGGTCCGGAATCATCGTTCGCCTCACACTCGGGGGCCTGGCCGCTGCGCCGTGCGGTCACGACGCCGTGTAACAAAGTTTCCCAGTTCGCGGCACCGGGGACGGCTGTCCCACGACGTGAGTCCGCTCGCAATCGCGCGGGAACCCCCCGGACACACCGCCGTTCGCGCCCCGGCGGCCGCCCGCCGCAACCGGTTTCGGCGTTTTTCCTGTTTGCCCCACGTGCGCCGGTGGTTTTTGCCACCCTTGACAGCATGACGTTGTCCATCGCACTGCGCGGAGACACCGCACGTTTCCCCGGGAACACGCTCCCGGCCCTGCGCTCAGCCTGGCGTGCCGGGGCCGACCTGGTCAAGATCGACGTCCACCTGACCTCCGACGGGTACCCCGTCCTGGTCGACGAACGCACCGTGGCGACCCCGGGGTCCCCGCCGCGGCCGGTGGCCGAACTGACCCTCGCCGAACTCGCCGGAGCCCGCGACGACGTGGACCGGCGCATCCCGACACTGATGGAGGTCACCGCGGAGTTCACGGGTGACGAGGGGCCGCCCCTGCTGGTGGACTCCGCCACCCCGGAGGCCGCGCTGGCCGCGGACTCCCTGCTGCGCGACCGGGTCACCGCCCGGGTCCTGCACACCGGCTCCACCGAGACCCTGGCCGCCCTGCGCGCCCAGAACCCCGACGCCCGCCTCATGATCGCCTGGGACCAGCCGACCCCGCCGTCGGAGTCGGCCCTGCGCGGCCTGCGGCCGACGTACCTGGGGACGCACCACACCCTGATCACGCGGGACTCGATCGGGGAAATGCACCGATTCGGATATTCGGTCGCCGCGTGGACGGTGAACGATTTCACGGAGATGGCGCGGTTGGTCGGAATGGGAGTGGACGCCATCGCCACCGAACGGGTGGACGACCTCGTCCCCCTCACGACCGGCCGCGTCCAGGGGGGAGTGCAGACGACGGGGCAGGTCTGAGCCGCTTCCGCGGCCTCGTGCGCACCGTGGCGCCCCTGGGGAGGAGGCGCCACGGAGGGCATTTCACGCGACATTTCTCGCATGGTTCACATGTGTCACCGAACTTCGCCATTAATCACCGAGTTCTGCGGTTCCGCCCGTTTCGCCGTGCGATCGCGGATATCCTCGAAAGCGATTCACGCAAGGAACCCTGACGCGCGCCGCCGTCCCCTCGACGGCGCGCCCCCGAGCGATGAGACACCGACACATGACGGCCGACATCTCCCCTCACGCGCTCCGCGCGACGGCCCCCGTCCTGGACTGTGCCGCCAGGCTGTTCGCCGAGCACGGCTCCCGAGGCCTGCCCATGTCCGACCTGACCCGCCGCATCTCGGCGGAGACCGGGACGGACCCCGCCTCGCTGCGTCGTCTCTTCCCCACCCGCTTCGACCTGGCCTACGCGGTGGTCCTGCGCGCGGCCCGGGACCGGGTGGAGCGCCAGCTGGCCGCCGACGACCCCGCCGCGGGCGCCGTCGAGCGCATGTCCGCGCTGGTGGTCCGGCACGTGGAGACGGGCTGGCGGCACCGGACCGCCACCGCGCTGGCCCACGAGATCCTGCCGACCCTGCGGGCCATCCACCAGGAGCGCCACCGGGAGATCGGCGCCCTCCACCGCACCTACCGCGAGCACATCCGCCGGATCATCGTCGACGGCGTCCTGGCCGGCGCCTTCCACGTGGACGACCCGGGCCGGGCCGCCGACGAGGTGCTGGACACCTTCGACTCCCTGCTGCACTGGTACCGCCCCGAGGGCGGGCTCAGCCTGGCCGACCTGGGGGCCGTCTACGTGGACCTGGTCATCCACCACCACCTGGGCTGTCCGCGCTGACCTCGTCGGGGGAGCCGCCGTCGGCGCGGGGGCGGCCCATCAGCGCGTCGAGGTCGATCGACTCCGCCAGGGCGCGCAGGCCCGCGTCCCCGGGGTGGATGTGGTCGCCCGAGTCGTAGGCGGGCAGCAGCCGGGTCGGGTCCTGCGGGTCGCGCAGCACCGCGTCGAAGTCCCACACCCCGTCGAACGGCGACGAGGGGTCCTGGGCCCGCGACCGCAGGTGCGCGTTGACCGTCTGGCGGGCGGCCTCCACCTGCGCGGTGCAGCGCGCCTCGCCCGCGCACGGGCCCAGGGTCGCCACGAACACCCGCATCCCGCGCTCGCGGGCCGAGGCCGCCAGGTCCTCCAGCCCCGCGATGACCTGCTCGGGCGGGGTGCCCCAGCGCAGGTCGTTGATCCCGGCGAAAAGGACGAGCGCCTGCGCTCCGTGCTGGCCGAACACGTCGCGGGGCGCGCGGTGGAGCCCGGAGACCCCGGAGGCGTTCACCGACACCCCCTCGCCCGGGTAGGCGTCGCTCACCACGTGGTTGCCCGTGATGCCCAGGTTGAGGACGCCCGGGTGGGGCAGGTCGGCGCGGGCGTGCAGGCGTGCGCTGAGCACGTCCGGCCAGCGCCTGTGCGCGTCCCGGGTGGAGCGGGCGCCGTCGGTGATGGAGTCGCCGAACGCGACGATCGCCCCGGGCGCGTCCATGACCTCGATGCCGGTGAGGAAGGGCCACTGGTAGAGGCGGCCGGTGAACGGGGCGCCGGTGGTGTCCAGGGTGAGGTCGCCGCCGCCCGGCTCCCCGAGGTAGCTCGTGTCCCCCGCCGCGTAGTGCAGCGGCGCGGCGTACACGGGGTCGGGCAGGTAGAGGCTGACCAGGGCGTCGGTCTGCGGCGGCAGCAGCAGGTCGACGGGGTCGCTGTAGACCTGTCCCCCGGCCGGGATGGAGACGTCGGAGCGGCCGCCGAAGGTGAGCGGGACTGCCGCGCCGCGCGTGGCGGCGCCGGTCCCGCGCAGGGCCACCGAGGCGGCGCCGATGGTGACCGGCTCGGCGGCGAACGTGTTGTCCAGGCGGATCCGGACCCGGTGGCCGCCCGTGGTGCTGCGCACGGCCAGGCGGACCGTCTGGTCCTGCCAGGGGCCCACCTCCATGTAGGCCGAGGTGGCCCGGGCCCAGGTCCCGGTCCACCCGTGGTCGGCCGCGCGGGTCCCGATGGAGAAGACGTGCAGGTCCCCCGGGTCGGTCTCGGGCAGCACCAGGTGGGAGACCTCCCTCCCGGGGTCGGCGGGCACCGAGCGCGCGTACAGGCGCACCGAGCCCAGCACCGTGTCCGCGCCGTCCGTGACACCGGTGTCGTCGGCGTCCGCGCCGGCGTCGTCGGTGTTGGCGTAGGGCAGGACCAGGGCGGCGTCGCCGGCCGGGCCGCTGACCCAGTCCGGGGAGGTGAGGGCGAAGGGCTGCTCGGTGCCGTCGGTGTAGACGATCCGGCCGCTGCCGCCGACCGGGGCGCCGCCCGCGCCGGTGGCCGTGACCAGGAACGTCAGCGACTCGTGGCGGCCGTACAGGCGTACCTCCTGCCCGTCGGCGACCAGGTGGTCCGGGCGCCCGGGCGCGTAGTCGGGGACCTCCAGGGTGGTGCCCAGCAGGGTGATCTCCCGCCCGGGCGTCCATCCGGCCAGGGCCAGGGCCTGGGCGGAGAGGCTGTTGCCCGCGCCGTCGAGGTCGACGTCGGCCGTCGAGCCGTCCCGGGAGACGCCGACGCGGTCGAGGAGGCTGCTGAACGGGCGGCCCGGGGGCGCGGCCGGCGCCTGCGGGGCGGGTTCGGTGGGCCGGGCGTCCACGTCCCGGGAGACGGTGGCGTGCAGGACGGTCACCAGGGCGGCGCCCACCAGGACGGCGGCGGACGCGCGCAGCAGGCCCCTGTTCCAGGTGCCGGGCCCGCTCCGCCGGGACCCGCGGTGCGCTCCGCGCCCTCGTCGCCGCTCGTCCACACCACACCCCTCACGGTCCGCCGGACACACCCCTGCTAACGATCCGTCCGACGGCGCCGGGTTCGGGATGGTTGGTGAGACGTGGGCCACCACCGGGACGGAGAGGGGGGCCGCCGCCGGGTTCAGGGGCGGGAAGGGCCCGCACGCGCTCCCGCGGGCGGAACGGGGTAGGCCGGGCAGGACTCGAACCCGCGACCCAGGGATTATGAGTCCCCTGCTCTAACCAGCTGAGCTACCGGCCCGCCGTCGTCGACGCACGTCATCCTAACAGGGTGTGTCCGACGTTTCCGAGTCGTGAATGCACTGCCGCGCAAGGGATGGCGGGCCCCGGGCCGCCGCCGGGGCGCGTTGGGCGCACCTGGGTCGCGGTGGGCGGCGCGGTGCGGTCTAGTGTGGTGTGGTGCGGCGCGCGCCCGGCGACCCCGGCGCCCGGTACCGGCGCCGCTTCGTACCCGTTGGTAACATCGCGGGTCGCACATCGTCGTCAGGAGAGTTCACGCCATGTCCAAAGCACCCGTCAACGTCACCGTCACCGGCGCCGCCGGTCAGATCGGCTACGCCCTGCTGTTCCGGATCGCCTCCGGCCAGCTGCTCGGCGCCGACACCCCGGTGAAGCTGCGTCTGCTGGAGATCCCCCAGGCCGTCAAGGCCGCCGAGGGCACCGCGATGGAGCTCGACGACTGCGCCTTCCCGCTGCTGCAGGGGATCGACATCTTCGACGACCCGCGCCAGGCCTTCGCGGGCGCCAACATCGCCCTGCTCGTGGGCGCCCGCCCCCGCGGCCCGGGCATGGAGCGCGGCGACCTCCTGGAGGCCAACGGCGGCATCTTCAAGCCCCAGGGCGAGGCCATCAACGCCGGCGCCGCCGACGACATCCGCGTCCTGGTGGTCGGCAACCCCGCCAACACCAACGCCCTCATCGCCCAGAGCCACGCCCCGGACGTCCCGGCCGAGCGCTTCACCGCGATGACCCGCCTGGACCACAACCGCGCGCTCACCCAGCTCGCCAAGAAGCTCGACGTGTCGATCAACGACATCAAGAAGCTGACGATCTGGGGCAACCACTCCGCGACCCAGTACCCGGACCTGTTCCGCGCCGAGGTGAACGGCACCAACGCCGCCGAGGCCGTCAACGACCAGAAGTGGCTCGAGGACGACTTCATCCCGACCGTCGCCAAGCGCGGCGCAGCGATCATCGACGCCCGGGGCGCCTCCTCGGCCGCCTCGGCCGCCAACGCCGCCATCGACCACGTCTACGACTGGGTCAACGGCACCCCCGAGGGCGACTGGACCTCCGCCGCCATCCCGTCCGACGGCTCCTACGGCGTGCCCGAGGGCCTCATCTCCTCCTTCCCCGTCGTCTCGCGCGGTGGCCGGTGGGAGATCGTGCAGGGCCTGGAGATCGACGAGTTCTCCCGCGGCCGCATCGACGCCTCCGTCCAGGAGCTCGTCGAGGAGCGCGACACCGTCAAGAAGCTCGGCCTGGTCTGAGGACCGGCGGGTCCCGGGGGCCGGCCGGCCCCGTGAGACCCCGACCGCCGCACGGCGGGCGCGCCCCGGGGCGCGCCCGCCGTCGCCGTGTCCGGCCCCCTACCAGCGCTGGAGCGGGCAGTGGACGGGACCGGGCAGTATAGAGACCGTGAGTCTCATTGATGCGCTTCCGGCCGAACCCGAACCCGACTCCCTCTACGAGGCGTTCGCCGCCTGGGCCGAGGAGCGGGGCCTCACCCTCTACCCGCACCAGGAGGAGGCGCTCATCGAGGTCGTCTCCGGCTCGAACGTCATCCTCAACACCCCGACCGGCTCCGGCAAGAGCATGGTCGCGACCGGCGCCCTGTTCGCCGCGCTGGCCCGGGACGAGTGCGCGTTCTACACCGCGCCCATCAAGGCCCTGGTGTCGGAGAAGTTCTTCGACCTGTGCAAGATCTTCGGCACCGAGAACGTCGGGATGATGACCGGCGACGCCAGTGTCAACGCCGACGCCCCCATCGTGTGCTGCACCGCCGAGGTGCTCGCCCAGATCGCCCTGGCCGAGGGCGCGGACGCCGACATCAACACGGTCGTCATGGACGAGTTCCACTTCTACGCCGAGCCCGACCGCGGCTGGGCCTGGCAGGTGCCGCTGCTGGAGATGCCGCAGGCGCAGTTCCTGCTGATGTCGGCGACCCTGGGCGATGTCACCCGGTTCGAGGAGGACCTGGAGAAGCGCACCGGGCGGTCCACCGCGGTGGTCACGTCCGCCGAGCGCCCCGTCCCCCTCTACTACGACTACCGGGTCACCCCGCTGCACGAGACCCTGGAGGAGCTGCTCCAGGGCGGCGACGCCCCCGTCTACATCGTCCACTTCACCCAGGCGCAGGCGATCGAGCGGGCGCAGTCGCTCACCAGCATCAACATGTGCACCAAGGAGGAGAAGGCGCAGATCGCCGCGGAGATCGGCGACTTCCGCTTCACCACCCGGTTCGGCCGCAACCTGTCCCGGTACGTGCGCCACGGCATCGGCGTCCACCACGCCGGGATGCTGCCCAAGTACCGGCGGCTGGTCGAGCGGCTGGCCCAGCGCGGGCTGCTCAAGGTCATCTGCGGCACCGACACCCTGGGGGTGGGCGTCAACGTGCCCATCCGCACCGTGATGTTCACCGCCCTGAGCAAGTACGACGGGGTGCGGGTGCGGCGGCTGCGGGCCCGGGAGTTCCACCAGATCGCCGGGCGGGCGGGCCGCGCCGGGTTCGACACCGTCGGCAACGTGGTGGCGCTGGCGCCCGAGCACGTCATCGAGAACGAGAAGGCCCTGGCCAAGGCCGGGGAGGACCCCAAGAAGCGGCGCAAGGTGGTGCGCAAGAAGGCGCCCGAGGGCTTCGTGTCGTGGGACAAGGCCACGTTCGAGAAGCTCATCGAGGCCGAGCCCGAGCCGCTGACCTCCCGGTTCCGGGTGAGCAACGCGATGCTGCTGAGCGTCATCGCCCGCCCCGGCAACTGCTTCACCGCCATGAAGCACCTGCTGACCGAGAACCACGACGACCGCAAGGCCCAGCGCAGGCACATCCACGAGGCGATCGCCATCTACCGGTCGCTGCTGGACGGCGGGATCGTGGAGACCCTGCCCGAGCCGGACGGGCAGGGCCGCACCGCCCGGCTCACCGTGGACCTCCAGTCCGACTTCGCGCTCAACCAGCCGCTGTCCACGTTCGCGCTGGCGGCGCTGGAGCTGCTGGACCGCGAGTCGCCGTCCTACGCCCTGGACGTGCTGAGCGTGGTGGAGTCCACCCTGGACGACCCCCGGCAGATCCTGGGCGCCCAGCTCAACAAGGCGCGCGGCGAGGCCGTGCAGCGGATGAAGGAGGACGGCGTCGAGTACGAGGAGCGCATGGAGCTCCTGGAGGACGTCGACTACCCCAAGCCGCTGGAGGAGCTGCTCTCCCACGCCTACGACACCTACCGGCGCGGCCACCCGTGGGTGGGCGACCACCCGCTGCGGCCCAAGAGCGTGGCCCGCGACATGTACGAGCGGGCGATGACCTTCACCGAGTACGTGGGCCACTACGAGCTGGCGCGCTCGGAGGGCCTGGTGCTGCGGTACCTGGCGGGCGCCTACAAGGCCCTGGACCAGACGGTGCCCGACGACGCCAAGACCGAGGAGCTGCACGACATCATCGCGTGGCTGGGCGAGCTGGTGCGGCAGGTGGACTCCAGCCTCCTGGACGAGTGGGAGCAGCTGACCAACCCGCAGCAGGAGGTGCCGCAGGAGCAGGTGCCCGAGGAGCGGGTGCGCCCGGTCACCGCCAACCCGCGCGCCTTCCGGGTGCTGGTCCGCAACGAGCTGTTCCGCCGGGTGGAGCTGGCCGCCCGCCGCCGCTACCAGGAGCTGGGCGCCCTGGAGGACGCGGGCGAGTGGGACGCCCAGGCCTGGCAGGAGGCCCTGGAGGAGTACTACGACGAGCACGACTCCATCGGCACCGGCCCCGACGCCCGCGGCCCCAAGATGCTCCTCATCGAGGAGGAGGACGGGCTGTGGCGGGTGCGGCAGATCCTCGCCGACCCCGCCGGGGACCACGACTGGGGCATCTCCGCCGAGGTGGACCTGGCGTCCTCCGACGCCGAGGGGCGCGCCGTCGTCCACATCGCGGACGTGAACCGGCTCTGATCCGCAGGGCCCGCGCGCGCCGGACGAGCCGCGCGGGCCGGCTCAGCCGAGCAGGTGGGCGTTGACCTCGCGGACCCCGTCCGCGAGGTCGGAGCGCTCCAGCACCGTGCGGCCGGCGGCGCGCAGGCGCTCGGCGCCCACGCAGTCGACGAACACCGCCGGCTCGCGCCAGGCGAAGACCACCCGGGGGACCGGTGTGGTGAGGATGAGCGACGCGCACGGCAGCGGGCGCGAGGAGCGGGAGCTGCACGGCTCCAGCGACGAGTACAGGGTGGCCCCGGCCAGACGGGGGTCGTCCGGCCCGACGTCGCGCAGGGCCGCCTCCTCGGCGTGGTCGTGGGGGTCGTCGCGGCGCGAGTAGCCCTCGCCGAGCACCGTGCCGTCGGCGGCCACGACCACGCAGCCGACGGAGAACGCGGTGTCCGAGGGCGGGCACAGCCGGGACAGGTCGACGGTGCGGCGCAGCCAGTGGGCGTCCGCGTCGCCCGCGGCGGGCGCGGGCCCGGCGCTCACGCGGCGCCCTCCGCGTCGAGGCGGTAGCGCAGGACCGCGATGTCGCCGACCGCACGGGCCTCCACCAGGCGCATCGGCGCGGCCGGGGTGGCCGTGAAGGCCCCCGGGTGGACGAAGGACGGGGCGTCGGCCTCACCCACGAAGAACGGGGCGACGGCCAGCCTCAGCTCGTCGACCAGCCCGGAGGTGAGGAACAGGGTGTGGATGCGGCCGCCGCCCTCCACCAGCAGCCGCCGCACGCCGCGGGCCGCCAGGTCGGCCTGGATCGCCTCCACGGTGGGCGGGTCCCCGGCGTCCACCACGTCGACCGGGGGCAGGCCGCCGGGGCGGTCCGCGAACCGGTCCCGGGCGCGCCCGACCCCGTCGCCGCCGGTGTAGACGACCGCTCCGGCGTCCCCCGTGGTGAAGAGCCGCGCGCCGGGGTCGAGGTCCCCGGTGCGGGTGACGACGGCCTTGAGCAGGTTCTCGGTCAGCCCCTGCTCCCGGCGGCGGGCGCGCAGCCGCTCGGAGCGGACCAGCAGCCGGGGGTCGTCGTTGCGCAGGGTGCCGGCGCCGACGAGGATCGCGTCGCACTGCGCGCGCAGTTCGTCGACCTCGGCGAAGTCGGCCTCGTTGGACAGGCGCAGCCGCTCGGGACCGGTGTCGTCGATGCGCCCGTCGACGGACACGGCGCAGCTGAGGATGGTGTGGGGACGGTCCATGGGCCCAGGCTAGCGGCGTCCGCGCGGCGGGTGCGCCCGGCCGTCGCGCGGTATTCACCGGCGCTCGGGACCTTGTGCCATTTCGGCGGCCGAAACCGATTGTCGCAGGCCGTGGGCGCGCTCTCGAATTTCTCTCCGCGTCGGCCGGGATATGGGACAACGACCGATATTCGTGTTCGGAGGAGCCGCGGTGGTCCACGGGGGCACCCGCCCCGGGGGCGCCACATGCGTCACTTCAGCCCCACCGGACTCCACTCGGAACCGGAAGATGCTTCGTGGCAAGGCTTCTCGCGCTCCGCGAGCACGGAACCCGATTCCTCGCATAATTGGACATCGGTCATATAAGTGCCACTAACCCCAAGGTGGCCGCAACCTGCCCCGGAGGCCACGACAAGGGCGTACGTCCCGCTGTTTTTTACGACCGGTGTCCCCGACTCGGTTAACAACCGAGCCAACGATGAATAGAATCCTCCTGTCGGCCACACTTCCCCACCTCAGACAAGAGGACGGCGATGTCGCGATTCACCTCCCCCGATTTCCTGAGGCAGGCGGGGACCCGTCAGGAGCACGCCAATCCCCCACCCGCCGTCGACCTGACCCGGCCGAGCCTGGCCCGGTTGCACTCCTTCCACCTCAAGGGCAAGGACCACTTCGAGGTGGACCGCGACCTCGCGGTCGCCGCCGAGCAGGTCGCCCCGGGCTTCCAGGACCTGGTCCTGGGCGAGCGGGCGTTCCTCCAGCGCGCGGCGCGCCACCTCCACGAAGAGGCGGGGATCGACCAGTTCGTGCAGTTCGGCGCCGGACTGCCCGCCCCCGGGGACCCGCACGAGATCCTCCCGCGGGCCCGGGTCGTGTACGCCACCGACGACCTCATGGTGCTGGCCCACCACCGGGCACTGGTCCGCGAGGACCGCGCCGCCGCCGTGGAGGGGGGCCCCACCCGCCCGGCCGACCTGTTCGCCGACCCCGTCCTGCGCGACCTCATCGACCTGGACCGCCCGGTGGGCGTGCTCATGGCGGGCGCCCTCTCGCACGTGGCCGACGTCGACACCCCGGCCGTGCACATGGCCGCCCTGCGCGGGCTGCTGCCCGCCGGCAGCCACCTGGTGTTCAGCCACTACCACCGGCCGGACGCGGCGGTCTTCCCCAAGGACGCCAACCGGGCCGAGCAGCTCCAGAACGTCTTCCGCCGCCACCTCAACTCCGGCTACTGGCGCACGCGCGAGGAGATCCTCGGCCTGCTCGACGGCTGGGAGATCCTCAGCCCCGGCCTGCTGGAGGTGCAGCGCTGGCGGACCCTGCCGGTGGCCCCGCCCGTCCCGGGCAGCTACCAGATGCCCCAGCGCAACCGCCGCCTGCTCTACGGCGCCGCCGCCCGCGTCTGAGCCGCCGGGCCGCACCCGCGGCTCGGCCGGCACCTCTCCGACGGCCGCCACCACGACAGCGCCGTCACGCCGTCCGACACACGCGAAAGGGCCCCTCTCACCCGAGAGGGGCCCTTCGCCATGGCTCCCGCGATTGGACTCGAACCAATAACCTGCCGGTTAACAGCCGGCTGCTCTGCCAATTGAGCTACGCGGGATTGCGTGTCGGGAACAGCCTAGCGCCCCCGCCGAGGGAGGCGCCAACGGTTTTCCCCTGCTCCCGCGATTGGACTCGAACCAATAACCTGCCGGTTAACAGCCGGCTGCTCTGCCAATTGAGCTACGCGGGATCGCGTTCACCAGGGGCCCTGCGGGCCGTGGCGACACCAATAGACTAGCGCCCTTCCGGAGTGCTCGTGACCGGTGTCGGCCCGTGTGGGCGCCACCACGACAGGGTAACGTGCGAGACACGGAACACCACGACCGTCTCCGAGGCCTGAAGAGGGTACCCATGCGCTACCGGATCACTTTCGTCGCCGGACTCGCCATCGGCTACGTCCTGGGCGCCAAGGCCGGCAGGGCCCGTTACGAACAGATCGTCCGCACCGCCCGCAAGGCGGCCGACAGCCCCGTCGTCCAGGAGGTCGCCGGACTGGTCGGCGCCCAGGTGAGCAGTGCGGGCCGCACCGTGTACGACAAGACCGTCGCCAAGATGCCGATCACCTCGGTACGCGACTTCCTCGCCCGGCCCACCGAGGAGGAGATCGACCTCATCGAGTGGGAGACCGTCAACGGGGAGCCCCCGAGGCGCAACGGCGCCAACGGGCACAACGGCTCCGCGGAGCACTAGATGGGCCTGCTGGGCCGGGGCGTCCCGGCCGCCGTGCGCTCCCGGCTGGAGCGGGGCGAGCGCGTGCTCGCGCACGCTCCCGTCTCCGCCGGGGGCGACGCGGTGCTGGCGGCCACCACCCGCGCCCTGCACCTGCCCGACGGCCGCACCGTGCCGTGGGAGGACATCGACCGGGCCCGCTGGTCGCGCGAGGAGTTCTCCTTCGTCGAGGAGGGCAGCGGCGAGCACACCGTCGCCCTGCGCGACGCGGTGGACTACCGGTCGCTGGCCGAGGCGGTCTCCGAGCGGGTCACCGCCACCATCCTGGTGAACCGGTTCGTCCCCTTCCCCCGCCCCGACTCCACCACGGGCTTCCGCCTGGTGGCCCGGCGCAGCCCCGGCGGCAGCGACGCCTCCTGGCGCATCCACCTGGGCGAGGGCCTGGACGAGAAGGACCCCCGCCTGCCGGACGCGGTCTCCCGCGCCCTGGACCTCCTGCACGACCAGATGGGCGTCTAGGACCCGCTCATCGGACGCCCCTGTCCCGCCGGGCGAGGTGGCCGGGCTGCGGCCGCAGGCCGTCCGTCGGGGGCGGTGGCGGGCGACGGACGGGCCGAAGCGCAGCGGAGGTCCCCAGAACACCGTCTAGGACCGGTCCCCGCGCGCGTCCAGGCCGCGGGCGAGGAGTTCGGCCAGGTGCAGCGGGCGGCGCCCGGCGCCCTGGAGGATCTGGGTGCGGCAGCTGTAGCCGTCGGCGAGGACGAGGGTGTCGGCGCCGGCCGCGCGCACGCGGGGCAGCAGTTCGCGCTCGCCGATGGCGGCCGAGACCTCGTAGTGGCCCTCGGTGAACCCGAAGTCCCCCGCCAGCCCGCAGCAGCCCGCGTCCAGCACCTCCCCGTCCACGCCCGCCCGGGCGATCAGCTCGCGGTCGGCGTCGAAGCCCAGCACCGCGTGCTGGTGGCAGTGCACCTGCGCCAGGGCGGCCGCCGGGATCCGCGGCGGGCGCCAGTCCGGGGCGTGCTCGGCGAGGAAGCCGGCCAGGGTGTGCACCGCCGCGGCCACCCGTTCGCTCTCCGGGCCGGGCACCAGCTCCACCAGGTCGTGGCGCAGCGCCGCGGTGCAGCTGGGTTCGAGCCCCACCACCGGCAGCCCCTCCTCCACCAGCGGCCCCAGCGCGCGCAGGGCGCGGCGCATCACGGCGCGGGCCGTGCCGAGCTGGCCGGTGGACACCCAGGTCAGCCCGCAGCACACCGGCCCCCGCGGCAGGACCACGGTGAACCCGGCGTCCTCCAGCACCCGGACCGCCGCCGCCGGGATCCGCGGGTCCATGTGCTCGCCGAAGGTGTCGGGCCACAGCACCACGCGCGGCCCGCCGGTGCGCGCTTGCCCGCGGGCGGCGCGGCGCCGGAACGCGCGGGTGAACGTGGTGCGCGCGAACCCCGGCAGGTCGCGTTCGGCCGCCACCCCCGCCAGCCGCTTGGCCAGCCGGGAGACCCCCGGCAGCCGCAGCGCCCGGTCCAGCTCGGCCGGGGCCAGCGCCGCCAGCCGGGCCCAGACCGGCAGCCACCCCATCGAGTAGTGCGCCGCCGGGCGCACCCGCCCCCGGTAGTGGCGGTCCAGGAACTCCGCCTTGTAGGCGGCCATGTCCACGTTGACCGGGCAGTCGCTCAGGCAGCCCTTGCAGGACAGGCACAGGTCCAGGCTCTCGCGCACCTCCTGGGAGGCCCAGCCGTCGGTGACCACCTCCCCCACCGCCATCTCGAACAGCAGGTGGGCCCGGCCACGGGTGGAGTGCCGTTCCTCCCGGGTGACCTGGTAGCTGGGGCACATGACCCCCGGGCCGTCGTGCCTGCGGCACTTGCCCACCCCCGAGCAGCGCCGCAGCGCCCGCGCCGGGTCGCCGCGGTCGTCCCGGTAGGCCAGCGTCGCCTCGTCGAGCAGGGGCAGCGGGCGCGCCGCCAGCCGGACGTCGGCGTCCACCGGGGCCGGGTCGACGATCACCCCGGGGTTCATCACCCCGGCGGGGTCGAAGAGCCGCTTGAAGTCGGCGAAGGCCCGCAGCAGCCCCGGCGGGTACATGCGGGCGAGCAGGCCCGAGCGGGCCCGGCCGTCGCCGTGCTCCCCCGACAGCGAGCCGCCGTGCGCCACGACCAGGTCGGCGGCCTCCTCCAGGAACCCCCGATAGGCGGTGCGGCCCGCCTCCGTGGTGAGCTCGAAGTCGATGCGCACGTGCAGGCAGCCGTCGCCGAAGTGCCCGTAGACCACCCCGTACCGGCCGTGCCGCTCCATGAGGGCGTCGAAGTCGCGCAGGTACCCGGCCAGGTTCTCCGGGGGCACGGCCGCGTCCTCCCAGCCCGACCAGGCGTCCTCCCCGGCGGGCGTGCGCTGGGTGAGCCCGACCCCCTCCTCCCGGATCCGCCACAGGGCGCGCCGGTGGGCCGGGTCGGACACCACGAGGGAGTCGGCCGGGCGGGCGGCGGCGGGCAGCGCGGCGAGCATGTCCCGGGCGGCCCGCCCGGCGTCCTCGGGGTCGGCCCCCGCGATCTCCACCAGCAGCCAGGCGCCGCCCTCGGGCAGGGCCACCCGGGTCGTGCCGGGCCGCCCGTCCAGGACGTCGACCATCCGGCGGTTGATGCCCTCGACGGTGAGCGGGGCGTGCCCGAGCAGGTCGGGGACGGCGTCGGCGGCGGCCGGGGCGTCGGGGTAGCCCAGCACGGCCAGCGCCCGGGCCCGGGGCGCCTCCACCAGCCGGACGGTGGCGCGCAGCACGAAGACGCAGGTGCCCTCGGTGCCGACCAGGGCGGCGGCGACGTTGCGCCCCTTCTCCGGCAGCAGCCGGTCCAGCGAGTAGCCCGAGACCCGGCGCCGGAACGCGGGCATGGCGGTGCGCAGTTCGGCCCGGTGCTCCTCAGCGAGGCGGGCCAGCCCCCGGTACACCTCGCCCTCCCGGCCGGGGCGGCGGGCCAGCTCCGCGAACTCCCCGGCGCCGTGCCGGGAGCCGACGGTCATCCGGGTGCCGTCGGGGAGCAGCACCTCCAGGGAGACGATGTTGTCGGCCGTGGTGCCCCAGGCCACGGAGTGGGAGCCGCAGGAGTTGTTGCCGACCATCCCTCCGATGGTGCAGCGGCTGTGCGTGGCGGGGTCGGGGGCGAAGGTCAGGCCGTACCCGGCGGTGGCCGCCCGCAGCTCGTCCAGGACCACCCCCGGCTGGACGGTGGCCGTGCGGGCGACCGGGTCGATGTCCTCGATGGCGGTGAGGTGGCGTGAGGTGTCGACGACCACGCCCGGGCCGATGGCGTTGCCCGCGATGGAGGTGCCGCCGCCGCGCGGCGTGACGGGCACGCCGTGGGCGGCGCAGACCCGGACGGCCGCCGCGCAGTCCTCGACCGTGGCGGGCAGCACCACCCCCAGCGGGACCACCCGGTAGTTGGAGGCGTCGGAGGTGTACAGGGCGCGGGTGCCGGGGTCGAAGGCGACGGTCCCCCGGACGGCCTCCTCCAGGTCCCGGCGCAGGGACTCGGTGTCGGCGGACGGGGCGGGCTGCGGGGTCTGCTGCGGGTCGGCCATGGCGCCAGGGTGGCCCCCCGACCGCACGGGGCGCAACCGCGCCGCGCGCTCAGCGCAGGGCCTCGTCCATGGCGCGCACGAGGTCGCCGGTCGGGTCCATGTCCAGGTTCCACACCATGAGGCCGCCCAGACCGCGGCCCAGCACGTAGTCCCCCTTGATCGCGATGACGGCCGGGTCGTCGTAGGCCCACCACTGGTCGCCCGCCCGCACCGTGAAGGCGCCCGCCTCCTCGTCCAGGTACCGCTCCCCCTCCAGCTCCTCCAGCTCGGAGAACGCCATGGTCGGGCCGTCGTAGGCGTCGTCGGCCGGCCGGGCCGGGAGGCCCAGCCCGTCGCCGGAGCCCTCCACGCCCTGCCAGCCGCGGCCGAAGGCGGGGATGCCCAGCACCAGCTTCTCCGGCGGCGCCCCCAGGTCGACGAACCGGGTCACCGCGGCGTCGGCGCTGTTGGCGTCGGGGTCCGCCGCGGGCGGGTAGAGGTTGGAGTGGTAGGCGGTGACCTCGCTCCAGGGGCCGGAGAAGTCGTAGCCCTGCACGGTGGCGAAGTCCAGGTGGTCGAAGATCGCCGGGTCGTAGGCCCCGGCCTGGTCCGGGGCGCCCGACAGCGACGCCGACAGGGTGTACTCGCGGCCGGTCTCCTCCGACAGGGCGTCGAGCTGGCGGCGGAACTCGGCGACCAGCAGCGTGAAGTTGGCGGCGTCGCCGGGGTCCTCGACGTTGTGCGGGTTGCCGGCGCCGCCCGGCCACTCCCAGTCCAGGTCGATGCCGTCGAAGATCCCCGCGGCCGCCCCCTCCCCGCCCTGGGGCTCGCCCCCGCGCACCGGCAGGTTCCCGCGCAGCCACAGGTCCACGCAGGAGGACACGAACGCCCGGCGGGACTCCTCGGTGCGGGCGGCGGTGGAGAAGTGCCGCGACCAGTTCCAGCCGCCCAGGGACAGGCTGGCCCGCAGGTCGGGGTACTCACCCTGGAGCAGGCGCAGCTGGTACAGGCTCCCGGCCAGTTCCTGCTCGTACTCGTCGGCCTCGCCGCTCACGCTCTCGCGCGCGGAGTAGCGGCGCTGGTACAGCTCCCAGGACTGCTCGTGGCCGCCGGGGATGTGGCACAGGCCGTCCTCGGAGATGTCGCCGAAGGCCCACATGAGGCGGTCCAGGCGGGCGGGGGCCCCGCTGTCGGCCAGGTTCCCGATGGTGAAGTCGCGGTTGGCCACGTTCCAGTCCGCGAAGTAGCCGATGCGCAGGGGCCGGTTGCCGTTGGCGATGACGAAGACCCCCGTGATCAGGAGCGCGGCCGCGAGGGCCGCGCCCAGGGCGAGCAGGCGCCGCCGGCCCGGGCGGGCGTTCCGGCGCCGGTGGCTCCGTGGCGGTGTGGCTTTCACCCTTCCGACCGTAGGGGCACCGGGTCACGAAACCCGCCGGTTCGGCCCGCATCGGCCACATCAGGCCGCGCGGCCGCCCGCGGGAACCCCTCCCCGCCCCCGGCCGTTGTAGGCCCAGGCGCCCGGCGGGGCGCCGGAGGGGACACGGCGGGGCCCGGAGGGCGCGCTACAGGAAGTCCCGCAGGGTGCCGGCCCGGGAGGGGTGGCGGAGCTTGGCCAGGGTCTTGGCCTCGATCTGGCGGATCCGCTCGCGGGTCACCCCGAACTCGCGGCCGACCTCCTCCAGCGTGTGCGGGTGGCCGTCGGCCATGCCGAAGCGCAGGCGCAGGATGCGCTGTTCGCGGTCGGACAGCCCGGCCAGGATCTCGGTCAGGTGCTGCTGGAGCAGCGTGAAGGCGGCGGCCTCCACCGGGACGACGGCGTCGGAGTCCTCGATGAAGTCGCCGAAGTCGGCCTCCTCGTCGCCGATCGGCGCCTGGAGGGAGACGGGCTCGCGGGCGATCCGCTGGATCTCCAGGACCCTCTCGCCGCCGAACCCGGCGGCGTGGGAGATCTCCTGGATATTGGGCTCGCGGCCCAGCTGCTGGTGCAGCTGGTGCTGCACCCGGACGAGTTTGTTGATGGTCTCGACCATGTGCACCGGAATACGGATCGTGCGCGCCTGGTCGGCGATCGCGCGGGTGATCGCCTGGCGAATCCACCAGGTGGCGTAGGTGGAGAATTTGAAGCCTTTGGTGTAATCGAACTTCTCCACCGCGCGAATCAGCCCGAGGTTGCCCTCCTGGATGAGGTCGAGGAAAAGCAGGCCCCGCCCCATATAACGTTTGGCGATCGACACCACCAGCCGGAGATTTGCCTCTATGAGTGCTCGCTTGGCCTTTTTGCCCGCTTCTATGATCGCGTCGAGTTCGTCCCCCGTGCGCACTCCTTCGACCGGTTCGCACCGTTGCGCGTACAGGCCGGCCTCGACCGCCTTGGCCAGCTCCACCTCCTCCTCGGCGGACAGCAGCGGGACCCGGCCGATCTCGCGCAGGTAGAGCCGTACCAGATCCGACCCCGAGCGCCTTCCCGGGTCGGGGACGAGGGGCGTCTCCTCGCCGTCGGACACCTCCACCCCGGCCCGGGCCAGCAGGGCGACCGCTTCGTCCAGGGAGTCGGGGGGCGCGTCCAGGCGTTCCAGGACCGACGCGACCTCGCCGCGGCTGACCGTTCCCCGGCCCGCGTCGGGGAGCAGCCGCACCACCTGACGAATGGGCGGAATTTCATTGGTCACAACCGTGGGAGCCACCACACCATTGTGCACGTCCGCCCGCCGCCGACGGGAGGAGCATTATTGTCACCTTCGTGCTACATGCCCCCGGCGAGCTTCTCCTGAAGGGCGCGTTTGTGCTGTTGGAGGGCCATGAGCTCGGTCAGCAGCCGCTGCTGTTCCTCGGCGTCCCCGGAGCCGCCCAGACGCGACAACTCCGACTGGAGGTTTGACTCGCGGCGATTGATGGAATGAGTCCTGACTGTGCCCAGAATTTGCCGGGCGGAATGCTCGTCGAGTTCTCCGTACAACTCGAGTTGTTCCACCGCCAAACGGGTCACGAAATCGCGCTGCGCCTCGGTGGGGGCCGCCTCGCGCAGCCGCGCCGCCCAGGACGCGGGATCCCCCGCCGCGGCCACCCCGCCCTGCCCGGCGATGAGCGCCAGCACCGCCCGGTGCTGGGGGACGGTGAAGTCCTCGGCGGTGAAGGAGTCGAACCCGGCGGCCAGGCCGGGGAACTGCACGGCCACCTTCAGCGCCAGGCGCTCCCGCTGCAGGGACGGGTCGCCCAGGTCGTAGGGCGCCTCCCGGGCGTCGGGGGTGGGCACCGGGCCCGCGGCGGGGGCGGGCGCGGACCGGGCGCCCCGGGCCGTGGCCCGGCGGATGTGCTGGTTGACCCGGTTGAGCACGAAGGCCTCGTCCAGGGTGCCCAGCCAGCGGTCCAGGTTCTTGCCGTAGAACCGGCGCACCCCGTGGTCGCGGATGCTCGCCACCACGGGGGCGGCGGCGTCCAGGGCGGCGATGCGCCCCTCGGGGGCGGAGAGGTCGTACTCCTCGATGACCTTGCGGATCATGAACTCGTACAGCGGCAGCGGGTGGTCGACCAGGTCGACCACGGCCTGGTCGCCGTGGTGCAGGCGCAGGTCGCAGGGGTCCAGGCCGTCGGGCTGGACGGCCACGAACGTCTCGGAGGCGAACCCGTGCTCCTCGGCGAAGGCGCGCACCGCGGCCTTCTGCCCGGCGGCGTCGCCGTCGAAGGTGAACACGACCTTCCCGCCCTGGTTGCTGCGGCCCAGCAGCATCCGGCGCAGGATCTTCAGGTGGTCCTCGCCGAACGCGGTGCCGCAGGTGGCCACGGCGGTGGTCACCCCGGCCAGGTGGCAGGCCATGACGTCGGTGTAGCCCTCGACGATGACGGCCTGGTTGCGCGCGGAGATGTCCCGCTTGGCCAGGTCCAGGCCGTACAGCAGGCGGCTCTTGTGGAAGACGGGGCTCTCGGGGGAGTTGAGGTACTTGGGCCCGTCCTCGGCGGGGTCGAGCTTGCGGGCGCCGAACCCGACCACCTCGCCGGTCACCTCCCGCACCGGCCACAGCAGCCGGTTGCGGAACCGGTCGTAGGCGCCGCGCCGCCCCTGGGCGGCCAGCCCCCCGGAGATCAGCTCGGCGTCGGTGAACCCCTTGCGGCGCAGGTGCGAGGTGAGGTTCTCCCACCCGGCGGGCGCGTACCCGAGCCCGAAGTGCTCGGCGTGCGCCCGGTTGAACCCGCGCTCGCTCAGGAAGCGGCGGGCCTCCACCGCCCCGGGCGAGAGCAGCTGCTCGGCGTAGAACTCCGCCGCGGCCCGGTGCGCGTCCAGCAGCCGCTGCCGCTTGCCCTCGTCCCGCCGCGTCGAGCGCCCCCCGCTCTCCTCGTACCGCAGCGTCACGCCGATCTGCCGGGCCAGCGACTCGACCGCCTCCGCGAAGGCCAGCCCCTCGATCTTCTGCACGAACGAGATCGCGTCCCCGCCCTCCCCACAACCGAAGCAGTAGTACAAATTTTTCGAGGGGGTGACGTTGAAGGAGGGGGACTTCTCGTCGTGGAAGGGGCACAGGCCCTTCAGCGAGCCGCCGCCCGCGTTGCGGAGCTGGAGGTACTCGCCGATCACGTCCGCGATGGGGGTGCGCTCGCGCACCAGGGCGATGTCTTCGTCTTTGATCCGGCCTGCCACGCCTCCCAGGGTAGTTCTCACCCGGGACGGTCCGGTCGGCGGTCCGCGGGCGGGGCTTCCCGTGGAGGCCACCCCGCGTCCACCTCGCCGTGGGGCGGGGGACGACTGCGGCGGGCATGATGGGCCACTCCCTTTTCTCCACGTACCAGGAGGAACCGCACGGTGAGCCCCATCCCCCTCCCCTCCGGCCGGCGCGCACGGCTGCTGCTCGGGGCGGCGAGCGCGGTCGTGGTGGCCCTGGTCGTCGCCATCGGGGCGGTGCTGGTCGACCGGTTCGCCGGCGGCGCCACCGTGGTCGAGGGAGTCGTCGGGTCCGAGAAGGTCGACTTCTTCCGCGACGAGGAGGTCGTGGCCCGGCTGGCCGAGCTGGGCTACGAGGTGCGGGTGCGCCCGCGCGGCTCGCGCTTGATGGCCCAGGACACCGAGGGCTCCGACTTCGTCTCCCCCGGCTCGGACACCGCCGCCGACCACATCCGCCGGCTGCACGGCGTCTCCACCGAGCACCGGCTGTTCAGCACGCCGATGGTGCTGCTCTCCTACGAGCCGCTCGCGGAGGCGCTGCGCGAGGCGGGGGTCGCCCGCAGGTCCGAGGAGGACGGCACCTGGTCCTTCGACGTGGCCGCCTACCTGGAGCTGACCGGCGAGCACACCCGCTGGCGGGACCTGCCCGGGGACTCGGTGGGCTCGGAGAACCGCAACGAGGTGCTGGTTCGCACCACCGACCCGCGCACCTCGAACTCGGCGGGCATGTACGCCGCGGTGATCTCCTACCTGCTCAACGGCGAGGAGGTGGTCCCGCCCGGCGGCCCGGACCCGGAGATCACCTCCCGCCTGTCCGACCTGTTCCTGGCCCAGGGCCAGCCGCCGGAGTCGTCCCAGCAGCCCTTCGAGCAGTTCCGGGACCTGGGCCCGGGGCACACCCCGCTGCTGTGGGCCTACGAGGCGCAGTACGTGCACGCCATGGTGAGCGGCCCCGCCCTACCCGAGGACGCGGTGCTGATGTACCCCGAGCCCACCGTGTTCTCGGTGCACGCCCTGGTCCCGCTGACCGACGCGGGCGACGAGGTGGGCGCGCTGCTGGCCGAGGACCCCGAGCTGCGGGCGCTGGCGACCCGGCACGGGTTCCGCGCCGAGGGCGGCGACGCGTTCGCGGACCTGGTGGCCGAGCACGGCCTGCCGGTGCGCACCCGGGTCGACGACGTGGTCAACACCCCCACCTACGAGGCCCTGGAGGCTCTGCTGAGCGGGATCGAGGACGCGTACGAGGACAGCGGCATGGGTCCGCCCGCTCCCGAGGAGCGGCGCCCGGCCGCGGGTCCGGCCCGGGAGGAGGGCGAATGAGGCGCGCTGTGTCCGCCGCGGCCCTGGCGGTGGTGGTAGTGGCCTCCGGCTGCACCGCGTCCGGTTCCGGCGGCGAGGACGCGACCCTGCGCATCCTGGCGGGCAGCGAGCTGGCCGACATGGAGCCGCTGCTGGAGGAGGCCGCCGAGCGGACGGGGGTGACGGTGGCGATGGAGTACACCGGGACCCTGGACGGGCTCGCCCGGGTCGCCGCGGGCGAGGCCGAGGAGTTCGACGCGGTGTGGTTCGCCTCCAACCGGTACCTGCACCTGTACGACGGCGGCCGCGACCGGGTGCGCGAGGAGACGCCGGTCATGCTCTCCCCCGTCGTGCTGGGGGTGCGGGAGCCGCGCGCCGACGACCTGGGGTGGTCCGAGGGGGCCGAGGTGACCTGGTCCGACGTGAACGGGGCGGTGCGCGACGCGGAGTTCACGTACGGGATGACCAACCCGGGCGCCTCGAACTCGGGCTTCTCGGCGCTGATCGGGGTGGCGTCGGCGCTGGCCGACAGCGGCAGCGCGCTGACCGCCGAGGACGTGGAGCGCGTGGGCCCGGACCTGGCCGGGTTCTTCAAGGGCCAGGAGCTGACGGCGGGCTCGTCGGGCTGGCTGGCGCAGGCGTTCACCGAGCGGGCCGACGACGAGCGGCCGGTGGACGCGCTCATCAACTACGAGTCGGTGCTGCTGTCGCTGAACCGGGACGGCGCGGACCTGCGCCTGGTCTACCCGGCCGACGGGGTCATCACCGCCGACTACCCGCTGACCCTGCTGGCCGGTCCCGACGAGGAGGCCGAGCAGGGGTACGGGCGGCTGGTGGAGGACCTGCTGTCGGAGGGGGTGCAGGCCGACATCGCGGAGCGGACGCTGCGCCGCCCGGTGGTGTCCGGTGTGTCCGGGGCGGACCTGCCGTCCCTGGTGGAGCTGCCGTTCCCCGCCCACCGCGAGGTGGTGGACGGGCTGGTCGCGGACTACTTCAGCGATCTGCGCCGGCCGGCGCGCACGGTGTACGTGCTGGACGTGTCGGGGTCGATGAAGGGCGACCGGCTGGAGGAGCTGAAGGAGGCGCTGGGCTCGCTGACCGGGACCGGCGGGGGGTCCCTGGAGCAGCGGGTGCAGGCGTTCCAGGAGCGCGAGGAGATCACGCTGCTGCCCTACTCCACCGAGCCGCACGAGCCGCGGACGTTCGTGGTGGAGCCCGGCAGGCTGGATGAATCGCTGGGCGAGGTGGCGGACGCGATCGGGGGGCTGGAGGCGCTGGGCGACACCGCGACCTACGACGCGGTGCTGGCGGCCTACGGGCTCGTCGAGCAGGCCCCCGAGGACGACCACCTGACGTCGATCGTGCTGATGACCGACGGCGAGGTCAACTGGGGCATGGGGCCGACGCCGTTCGCCCGGGGGCTGGAGGAGCTGTCGCCGGAGGCGGCGCGGGTGCCGGTGTTCACGGTGCTGTTCGGCGAGGCGGGCGAGGACGAGATGGCGGACCTGGCCGAGCAGACCGGGGGCCGGGTGTTCGACGCGCGCGAGCAGAGCCTGGAAGAGGTGTTCCGGGAGATCCGCGGCTACCAGTGACCGGTGCTGGCCCGCGGGCGCAGGGTCGCGGCGGGGACCTGCGCGGCGGGAGCGCCGGCGGCGGTGCCGCCGCGGCCCTCCAGCCGTTCCAGCAGCAGGCGGGCGGCCCGCTCCCCGACCGTCCGGGCCGCGATGTCGGCGGTGGTGAGGGAGGGGACGAGGTGGGCCGCCTCGGGGCGGTCGCCGATCCCGGCGACGTGGACGCGGCCGGGGACCGCCGGTCCGGTGTCGGCGAAGGCCCGCAGCACTCCGAGGGCGAGGGTGTCGTCGGCGGCCAGCACGGCGGTGACGTCTTCTCCCGAGGCCCGGCGGGCGGTGATGAGGCGTCCGGCGGCGCGGCCCGCGGCGGGCCCGGTGCCGCCGGGGACCGGTACGGGGACGGCGGCACCGGCCTCGGCCAGGGCGGCGCGCCAGCCCGCCTCGCGTTCGGCGGCGCTGTGGGAGCCGGGGATCCCGGCGACGTGGTGCACGGTGCGGTGGCCCAGGCCGAGCAGGTGGCGGGTGAGGGCGCGGGCGGCGCCGCGGTGGTCGGGGGCCACGGCGGGTCCCAGGGGGGTGGCGGGGCCGTCGACGACGACGGTGGGCGGCGGGTCGGCGAGGGCGCCCAGGAGGTCGAGCAGGGCCGGGGGCGGGGCGACGGCCAGGCACCCGTCGACGACCCGGTCCAGGAGCCGTTCCGCGGAGGCGGGGTCGTCGGGGGGCACCGCGGTGACGAGGAGGGTGCGTCCGGCGGCGCGCACGGCCGCCTCGATCCCGGCGAGCAGCAGGTCGGTGTCGGGGCCGGGGGCGAGGAGGGCGCCGATGAGGCCGCTGCGCCGGGTGACCAGGGCGCGGGCGGTGGCGTTGGGCCGGTAGCCCAGGCGGGCGATGGCGGCGCGGACCCGTTCGGCGGTCTCGGGGCGCACGCCGGGGTGCCCGTTGACCACGCGTGAGACGGTCTGGTGCGAGACGCCGGCCAGGCGCGCGACGTCGATCATGCCGGGGGTGCCGCTCCGTGCGGGCAATGGGGGGTGCGCCCTCTCCGGTCGCCGCTTCGTCGGGGCGTCCGGCGCCGGGTGCGCCCGCGGGGGCGCGCGGGGCGCGGGCGGCCGCGACCTGTTCGTGCAGAGCAGTGTGCGCGGCTCCCGGCGGGCGCGTCAAGGGGGCCTGCGGCCGGGCCCCGGGGGCCCGGTCAGGAGGTCAGGCGTTCGTGCAGGGCGATGGCGGAGGTGTCGGTGAGCGAGGCGACCTGGTCGATGACGGCGCGCAGGGCGGCGGCGTCGTCGGGGGCGTTGGTGAAGGCGTCGCGGAACTGCGGGTCCAGGGCCTGGGGCGCGTTCTTCCACAGGGCGTCGACGAGCTCGGTGATGAGCAGGCGTTCGCGGGCCTGGTAGGCCAGGGCCTCCTCGCGGGCCATGACGAAGTGGGCGGCCACGGCCTTGAGCAGGGCGCATTCCAGGAGGGCCCGGCGGGGCACGATGAGGGTGGCGCCGTAGCGGGTGAGGCGGCCGGGGCCGTGCGCCTCGCGGGTGGCCTGCTCGGCGGCCCGGCAGAACCGGCCGATGAGTTCGCTGGTGAGGTTCTTGAGCCCGGCCAGGGAGGCGAGGTCGCCGGTGAACTCGGTGGGCCAGACGGGGGCGGCGAGCAGGTCGGCGTAGACCTCGTCGAGTTCGGCGGGGTCGGCGGTGTCGCAGTAGCGGTCGGCGGCGATGCGGACGACCTCGGCCCGTTCGGCGGGGCTGCGCAGGGCGGCCATGGAGACCAGTCCGGCGTGCAGGGCGTCCTCGACGTCGTGGACGGAGTAGGCGACGTCGTCGGACCAGTCCATCACCTGGGCCTCGAAGCAGGTGCGCCCGGCGGGGGCGCCCTCGCGCAGCCAGGCGAAGGCGTCGGCGTCGTCGGGGTAGCAGTTGAACTTGTGGGTGTCGCCGCCCTCGCCGCGGTGCCAGGGGTACTTGACGGTGGCGTCGAGGGTGGCGCGGGTGAGGTTGAGCCCGGCGCTGGTGCCGTCGGGGTCGATGACCTTGCCCTCCAGGCGCACGAGCAGGCGCAGGCTCTGGGCGTTGCCCTCGAACCCGCCGCAGTCGGCGGCGGCCTCGTCCAGGGCGCGCTCCCCGTTGTGGCCGAAGGGCGGGTGGCCCAGGTCGTGGGAGAGGCAGGCGGCCTCGACGAGGTCGGGGTCGCAGCCCAGGGAGTTGCCGAGTTCGCGGCCGATCTGGGCGCACTCCAGGGAGTGGGTGAGGCGGGTGCGCGGGAAGTCGCTCACCCCGGGCCGGACCACCTGGGTCTTGGCGGCCAGGCGGCGCAGCGCGGAGCTGTGCAGGACCCGTGCCCGGTCGCGCTCGAAGGGGCCCCGGGCCCGGTTCTTGCGGTTCTCCGGGGTACGTCTCTGGATGTCGCGGCCGGTGTAGCCGGCGACGGCGCCCTCGGCGCCCGAGGTGGTGTGCATAGGTCTGCGAGCCTACTTCCCGACAGGGACGGAACGCGTCATCGACCCTGCTCAGGCCGCATTGACGCGGATGTCGCTGCTGTCGTTGAAGATCCAGTAGTACCAGAGGGAGGCGGTCTCCCTGGTGATGTACCAGAGCTGGGTGCGCCGTTCGATGACGGCGGGTCCCGAGCGCGAGGGCGAGGTCCCCGACTCGATGCCGTGGTCGGAGGCCATCACCTTGGAGCGCAGGCTGTGCCAGGGGTCGGAGACCAGGGTGGCCTCGTCCCAGCCGTTGTCTGCGAAGACGGCGGAGACGGCCCGGACGCTCTGGAGGGTGTCGCTGCCCTCCTCCACGGCGATGATCCGGTCGGCGGGGATGCCGACCTCGACGAGCCAGTTGCGGCCCGCGGCGGCCTCGGTGTAGTTGTCGCCGGGCTGTTTGCCGCCGACGGTGACGATCATGGGGGCCACGCCCTCGAGGTAGAGGACCTGGGCGTGGCGCAGGCGGGCCTCGAAGACGGGTGAGGGGACGCCGTTGTACTGGCTGGCGCCGAGGACGACGATGGCGTCGGTGGCGGCGCGGTCGTCCTGGCGGGCGGTGTACCAGACCCAGCCCCAGGTGGCGGGGGGCAGGGCCAGGGCGGTGAGCAGGAGCGCGGTGACGATCCAGCGCAGGCGCAGGCGGCGCCTCCTCCGGGGGCGCGGGGCGGTGCCCGGGCGGCGCCCCCGGCGCGGGGGCCGTGCCGTGGCGGGCGGTTCGGGCGGCCCGGCGTCGCGGGCGGGCGGCGGGGTGTCCGGGCGGAGGGCGCCGCGGCCCCCGGGCCGGTCGCGGACGAAGCGCCGGGTGAAGCCCCGGGGTCCGTCGGGCGCGTCGGCCCCGGCGGGGTCCGCGGGGTCAGGCGCGTCGTCCGCGGCCGGGACGCCGCGGGTGAACTCGCGGGTGGTGGAGGACTGCGGGGCCCGGGAGAACTCCCGGGTGTCCGAGACGTCCGCCGCGGGGGCGGACCCGCGGGCGGCGAAGGGGTCGGGGCCGGTCCCGCGGGAGAACACGGCGGTGGCGTCGGCGTCGCCCGGCACGTCCGGGTTGTTGGGGCCGGACACGGCGACGGGCTCGTCCAGGGGGGCGGCCGGTCCGGCCGCCGGGGCGGAGGGTCCCGTCACGGAGGCGGGCAGGTCGGCCCGGGACATGACCCGGGTCGCATCGTCATCGGGCGCGGCGGAGGACGGGGCGGGTTCCTCCCACGTCTCGTCACCGCGTCCGTCGTTCGCCGTTCGCACCGGCGTACCTCCGCACTCGTTCTTCTGGCCGGGGTCGATCACCCTTCTGGGACGGCTCGCGGGCACCGCCGGTTCTCGGCGGAGGGGTCCCGGGCAGCCCGGACGGGGGCGTGGAGGGAAGGGTGAGGAGATCACACCGGCGATCAAGAATGTATCACGAAAGGGTCACGGAAGCTCTTCGTGGCTGTATCCGCCCCGGGGACACGAGTTTAGGGGCACGGAGCCCGGCGGCGTGCCGGGGGTGCCGCCGCCCGCCCCCGCGGGCGGCGGCGACACGGGAGATCAGCCCGCCTGGTGTCCGGCGGCGCGCCCGGCCTCCAGGCGCGCGACCGGGACGCGGAACGGCGAGCAGGACACGTAGTCCAGGCCGACCCTGTGGAAGAAGTGCACCGACGCGGGGTCGCCGCCGTGCTCGCCGCACACGCCCAGCTTGATGCCGGGGCGGGCGGCCCGCCCCTCCTCTACAGCGATGCGGACCAGGCGGCCCACCCCGTCCACGTCCAGGGACTCGAAGGGCGAAACGCCGAACACGCCCTTCTCCAGGTAGGCGGAGAAGAACGACGCCTCCACGTCGTCGCGCGAGAAACCCCACACCGTCTGGGTGAGGTCGTTGGTGCCGAAGGAGAAGAACTCGGCGTGCTCGGCGATCTGCCCGGCGGTCAGGGCGGCGCGGGGCAGCTCGATCATGGTGCCGACCGGGAAGTCCAGCTCCAGGCCGTTCTCCTCGCCGACCTCGCGCAGCACCCGCAGCGCGTCGTCGCGGATGATCTCCAGCTCCTGGACCGTGCCCACCAGCGGGATCATGATCTCCGGCCGGGGGCGCCCGCCCGCGCGGACGCGGTCGACGGCGGCCTGGGCGATGGCCCGCACCTGCATGGTGAACAGGCCGGGGACGACCAGGCCCAGGCGCACGCCGCGCAGGCCCAGCATCGGGTTCTGCTCGTGCAGCCTGTGCACGGCCTGGAGCACCCGCAGGTCGTTCTCGTGGCTCTCGCCGCGGGCCTCGGCCACGGCCACGCGCACCGACAGCTCGGTGATGTCGGGCAGGAACTCGTGCAGCGGCGGGTCGAGCAGGCGCACGGTGACGGGCAGGCCGTCCATGGCCTCCAGGATGCCGTTGAAGTCGGCGCGCTGGAGCGGCAGCAGGGCCGCCAGGGCCTCGGTCTGCTCGTCCTCGGTGTCGGCCAGGATGAGCCGCTCCACCAGCTGGCGGCGGTCGCCCAGGAACATGTGCTCGGTGCGGCACAGGCCGATGCCCTGGGCGCCCATGCGCCGGGCGCGGGCGGCGTCCTCGGCGGTGTCGGCGTTGGCGCGCACCCGCATGCGGCGGGCGGCGTCCACGTAGTGCATGAGCCGGTCCACGGCGCGCACCAGGTCGTCGGCCTCGTCGGAGGCGGGGTCGATCTCGCCCTCGAAGTAGCGGACCACCGGGGAGTCCACGACGGGCACCTCCCCCAGGAACACCTTGCCGCTGGTGCCGTCGATGGAGATGACGTCGCCCTCCTCGATCACCTCGCCGCCCGGCGCGGTCAGCCGCCGGTTCTTGGTGTCGATGTCGAGTTCCTCGGCGCCGCAGACGCAGGTCTTGCCCATGCCGCGGGCGACCACGGCGGCGTGCGAGGTCTTGCCGCCCCGGCTGGTGAGGATGCCCTCGGCGGCGATCATGCCCTCGAGGTCGTCGGGGTTGGTCTCGCGCCGGCACAGGATGACCTTCTCGCCGCTGCGGGACCACTTGACCGCGGTGTAGGAGTCGAACACGGCCTTGCCGACGGCCGCGCCCGGGGAGGCGTTCATGCCGCGGCCCAGCAGGTGGGCGCCGCCCGCGGCGACGGCGGCCTCGTCGAAGCGGGGGAACATCAGCTGGGCGAGCTGGTCGCCGGTGACCCGCTGGACGGCCTCGTCCAGGGTGATCATGCCCTGGTCCACGAGCTGGTCGGCGATGCGGAACGCGGCGGCGGCGGTGCGCTTGCCCACGCGGGTCTGGAGCATCCACAGCCTCCCGCGCTCGATCGTGAACTCGATGTCGCACAGGTCGCGGTAGTGGTTCTCCAGGGTCTCCATGATCCCCAGGAGCTGCTCGTAGCTGCGGGGGTCGATGCCCTCCAGGTCGGCGAGGGGCACGGTGTTGCGGATGCCGGCGACGACGTCCTCGCCCTGGGCGTTCTGGAGGTAGTCGCCGTAGACGCCCTGCTGGCCGGAGGCGGGGTCGCGGGTGAAGGCCACGCCGGTGCCGGAGTCCATGCCGAGGTTGCCGAAGACCATGGAGCAGACGTTGACCGCGGTGCCCAGGTCGGCGGGGATGCGCTCCTGGCGGCGGTAGAGGACGGCGCGGGGGGCGTTCCAGGAGTCGAAGACCGCCCGGACGGCGAGGATCATCTGCTCGCGGGGGTCGGTGGGGAAGGGGCTGCCGGTCTGCTCGTGGACGATGGCCTTGAAGCGGTCCACGAGGGCGCGGAAGTCGGCGGCGTCCAGGTCGAGGTCGTCGGTGACGCCCTTGGCGGCCTTGGCCTCGTCGATGGCGTCCTCGAACAGCTCGCCGTCGATGCCCTGGACGGTCTTGCCGAACATCTGGACGAGGCGGCGGTAGGAGTCCCAGGCGAAGCGCTCGTCGCCGCCCTGGCGGGCCAGGCCGGCGACGGACTCGTCGTTGAGGCCGATGTTGAGGACGGTCTCCATCATGCCGGGCATGGAGAATCTGGCGCCCGACCGCACGCTGACCAGGAGCGGGTCGTCGGCCTGGCCGAGGCGGCGGCCCATGGCCTTCTCCAGCTCCTGGAGGTTCTCCTCCACCTCGGCCTCCAGGCCCGCGGGGAAGCCGCCGTTGGAGAGGTAGTGGCGGCAGGCCTCGGTGGTGATGGTGAAGCCCGGAGGGACGGGAAGGCCGAGGTTGGTCATCTCGGCGAGGTTGGCGCCCTTGCCGCCGAGGAGGTCCTTGAGGTCCTTGTTGCCCTCGGTGAACTTGTAGACGTACTTGGCCACGGGGGTTCTCCCTCGTTCGCTCGGCGACACCCCTGCGGGGTCGACCCTGGTGCCCGGATGGGCGCGACTCTATCCACTCCCTGCACGGCCACCCCTTCATGAACCACCTTTTTATTGCATTTTCCCAGCTCATGGGCTTTAAAAAGGTCTAGACCAATGGTCCAGGAAGGGTGCACGTACCCCTTGACCTCGAAAGACACACGGGAGAGGGCAAGGGTCGGGGACGCCGCTGGTCACGGCGCCCGGAACGCACCCTAGCGGGTCCGGGGGGATCGGAACAGCGGCGGCCGGCCCGAATCGACCACTCCGCGCCCGCGACCCCCGCGGAGGCGGCACTGTGCCGCTCGACACACCCCTACCTTCAAGTAACCTACGGTTCCGTAAGTTAGGCTTCGAACAGGGCCCGACACCGTGCCGGGCCCGGGGATTACGGGGAGTGGAACGTGTCCAGGGACAAGGCGCGGGGAACCGGATACGCGCGGTCGCGGCAGCAGGAGGGCAGCCTCCCCGAACGGGCCGCCGCCGCGGCCGAGGGGTTCGTGGAGGCGGTCAAACCCCGCCTGCGCGGCTGGCTGCACCTGGGCACCGCCCCGCTGGCCCTGGCCGCGGGCATCGTCCTGGTGGCCCTCTCCCCCACCGCGCCCGCCATCGCGGCCAGCGCGGTCTACGCGCTCAGCTCGGTCCTGCTCTTCGGCACCTCCGCGATCTACCACGTGGGGCGCTGGTCGCCGCGGGCGCAGAAGGTCCTGCGCCGCATGGACCACTCGAACATCTACCTCATCATCGCGGGCACCTACACGCCGTTCATCGTGCTGGTGCTGGAGGGGGCCCTGCGCACGGCGATGCTCGCCCTGGTCTGGGGCGGGGCGATCGCGGGGGTCGGGTTCAAACTGCTGTGGCTGAACTCCCCGCGCTGGCTGTCCACCGCGCTGTACCTGGCCATCGGCTGGGTGGCGGTGCTGTTCATCCCCGAGCTGGTCGCGGGGACCCACCCGGCGACGTGGATCCTCATTCTGGTCGGCGGGGTGCTCTACAGCGTCGGCGCGGTGGTCTACGGCATGAAGTGGCCCGACCCGGCGCCCCGGTGGTTCGGCTTCCACGAGATCTTCCACTCGCTGACCATCGCCGCGTTCGTCTGCCACTACATCGCGGTCTCGTTCGTGGTCTACACCGCCGGCTGAGCGGCAACCGGGCCCGAAGGCCCGGCCGCCCCGGTCAGGCGAAGCCGAACACCGGCGGGAACACCAGCACGACCACCGCGGCCCACGCCGCGTAGACCGGCAGGTAGGCCGTCTGCCACCGCTCCACCGCCGCGAACGGCCGGCGGCCGCGGACGAAGCCCGCGAGCAGCCACGCCGACCACACCAGGTGGACCAGCAGCACCAGGTTGAGCCCCAGGGCCGCGGTCTTGTTGGCGGTGAACCCGAACTCGGCGATCCGGGTCAGCATCGCCGTCAGCGCCACCGCGTTGACGGCGAGCGCCGCCCCGACCAGCGCCAGCTGGAGCCAGTCGAAGACCCCGGGCGGGGCCAGCGGGTCGCGGGCCGAGACCGAGTACAGCAGCAGGAACAGGACCAGCACCAGGATCGCGTCCATCAGGATGAGCAGCTCGCGGTCCACCGTGGTCAGCGGCCCGTTCACCAGCAGCACCACCAGGTCGGCCAGCAGCATCACGAGCGCCAGCGGGGTGAAGACCCGGGTCAGGACCGGCGCGATGTTCTCCACCACGCCCTTCTTGGCCTCCACCAGCCAGGCGGCCACCAGCAGCGCGCCGGGCCCGCCGAACGGCAGCAGCCAGTCCTCCATGAACGGTTCGAGGTCCACGCCGGCCAGGGAGAGCACGCCGGCGGTCAGCCCGAGCAGGACCATGGACCCCAGCATGATCAGCGCCAGGTACATCGCCAGCTCGCCGGTGAACCGCACGAAGTCCATCCGCCGGTCGTGGGAGCGCCACTCCCCGCCGGTGTGCAGGACGCCCGCGAGCAGCCACAGCAGGACCGGGGCGTGCGTGAACGCGAGCACACCGGTCATCCCGGGCGCGGGGTACGGCCCGCCCGTGGTCTCGAAGGGGTACAGGTCGACCGCCAGCAGCGGCACCGCCGCGACGGCCGCCGTCACCGCGCACACGCGCCAGGGGACGCGCCGCTTCCACGCGAACCACCCGGCCAGGAACGGCAGGACCACGAAGGCCAGGTTGCGGACCAGGACGAACTCGTCGTCGACCAGGGTGGCCAGCAGCTTGACCGCCAGCCCGGCGCCGAGCGCGAACGCGATCATCACCGCGAGCTCGCGCCAGCGCGCCAGCCCGCCCGCGCCGTCGTCGGCCTCGGGGACCAGGACGAGCTGCTTCCAGAGGCGTTCGGAGTGCTCCCGCGCGAACTCCCGCGACACCTCGTCCAGGTTGCCCATGCGCTTGACCGCCACGAGGAAGGCCTCCTCGGCGTCCAGGCCGTTCGCCTCCAGGTCGGCGATCCGCTCGCGCAGGTGGTCCTCCATCTCCTCCACGTCCGCGGCGGAGATGGCCTTGCGGCGGCGGACGAAACCGCGCCACTGGTCGATCTGCTCCTCCACGCCGCCCGTCATGCGATCCCTCCCGCCGGTGCCGCGCCGCCCGGGAGCGGGTGGTGTGCGGCGGCCTCCCAGACCTGCTTGAGCGTGTCCGCGACGACGCTCCACTGCGCGCGCCGCTCGGCCAGCGCCGCCAGCCCCTCCTCCGTGATGGCGTAGTGCTTGCGGCGGCGCCCCGCCTCGGACGTGCCCCAGGACGCCCGGACGTGGCCGTTGCGCTCCAGCCGGTGGAGCAGGGGGTAGAGCATCCCGTCCGTCCACTGCATGCGCCCGCCGGAGAGCTCGTTGACGCGTTTGACGATCGCGTAGCCGTAGGACTCGCCCTCGGCCAGGATGCCCAGGACGAGCGGCGTGGCCGAGGCCGCGACGAGGTCCTTGTCGATGTGCATGCGCCTTCCTCATACCTAGTTCTGCTAGGGATGGTAACCCTAGCAGACCTAGGCATAGAAGAACTAGGTATCCGGTGCGCACCGGTCCGTCGTCACGATTCGCTTACGCGGTAGGGCAAACCACGACAAACAACCCTTTGTCTCCCGGGCCCGACCGCTAGGTTGGGCACAGGGTCCCCTCGGCCGTGTGCGGCCGGGGCCCACAGAGGCGGCCGGAGACCATCCCCCCGGGTCCGGCCGTCTCGCCCACAACGACGGCGCCGCCCGTGCCCCCTCGGGGCGCGGGCGGCGTTGTGGCGTGCACGCGGGGCGCCGGCCGTTCCGGCGCGGCACCGCCGGGAACGGCGGTCGCCCGCCCCCGCCCTCGGCGGGCGGTGGCGGGCGACGGGGCCGTGGTCCGGCAGGGCGCCGGTCAGCAGCCGGGCAGGCGCTCGAACAGGTAGGTCTCCACCCGGTCCAGCGACACCCGCTCCTGGGACATGGTGTCGCGCTCGCGCACGGTCACCGCCTCGTCCTCCAGGGTGTCGAAGTCGACCGTGACGCAGAACGGCGTGCCGATCTCGTCCTGGCGGCGGTAGCGGCGGCCGATCGCGCCGGCGTCGTCGAACTCCACGTTCCAGCGGCGGCGCAGCCGCGCGGCCAGGTCGCGGGCCTTGGGCGACAGGTCGGCGTTGCGCGACAGCGGCAGCACCGCGGCCTTGACCGGGGCCAGGCGCGGGTCCAGGCGCATGACGGCGCGCTTCTCCAGCTTGCCCTTGGCGTTGGGCGCCTCGTCGACGTTGTAGGCGTCGAGCATGAACGTCAGGACCGCGCGGTCGACACCGGCCGCGGGCTCGATGACGAACGGGGTGTAGCGCTCGTTGTTCTCCTGGTCGAAGTACGACAGGTCCACACCGGAGGCCTCGGAGTGCGTCTTGAGGTCGTAGTCGGTGCGGTTGGCGATGCCCTCCAGCTCACCCCACTCGCTGCCGATGAAGTTGAACCGGTACTCGATGTCCACGGTGCGCTTGGAGTAGTGGGACAGCTTCTCCTGCGGGTGCTCGTACAGGCGCAGGTTGTCCTTGGCGATGCCCAGGTCGACGTACCACTGCAGGCGGGTGTCGATCCAGTACTGGTGCCATTCCTCGTCCGAGCCCGGCTTGCAGAAGAACTCCATCTCCATCTGCTCGAACTCGCGGGTGCGGAAGATGAAGTTGCCGGGGGTGATCTCGTTGCGGAACGACTTGCCGATCTGGCCGATGCCGAAGGGGACCTTGCGGCGGGCGCTCTGCTCGACGTTCTTGTAGTTGATGAAGATGCCCTGGGCGGTCTCCGGGCGCAGGTAGGCCAGGCCCTTCTCGTCCTGGACCGGGCCCAGGTAGGTGCGCAGCAGGCCGTTGAACATGCGCGGCTCGGTGAAGGAGTTCTTGGCGCCGCAGTTGGGGCAGGACAGCGCGGACAGGCCGCCCTCCGGCTCGTGGCCGTGCTTCTCCTCGTAGGCCTCGATGAGGTGGTCGGCGCGGAAGCGCTTGTGGCAGGACTGGCACTCGGTGAGCGGGTCGACGAACTCGCGCACGTGGCCGGAGGCCTCCCAGACCTCGCGGGCGAGGATGACGCTGGAGTCCAGGCCGACGATGTCGTCGCGCTCCTGGACCATCGTGCGCCACCACTGGCGCTTGACGTTGTTCTTCAGCTCCACACCCAGCGGGCCGTAGTCCCAGGCGGCGCGCAGGCCACCGTAGATCTCGCTGGAGGGGTACACCAGACCCCGTCGCTTGGCGAGGTTGACCAGTGCGTCCATTGCCTCTGACTTTGCGGCCATGGGGTGACTCTCCATCCGGCTGGCGGTCGGTGGATCGCAGTGCGCGATACATCGGTGTGTACTGGGAAAGGGGTCGCCCACCGGTACCGGGAGTGGCCACGGTGAGTGCCCGTCCACCCAGGCTAGAGCACCGGCCGGGCCCGCGCGCACGGATTGTTCGGTCAGGAAGCGGGAGGAGTCAGGCTTTCCGCGTCCATGATCTCGAAGGCGGTCGGCTCGTCCAGAGCCCGCGACAGCAGCGGCACGGCGTGGACCTTGACGTCGAAGTCCGAGAGCGCCCGCCGGTAGAAACCCGCCCCGTCCCACTCCGTGACCACCGTCCACAGCGTGGGCTCGTCGGCGGCCCGTCCCAGCCGGTGCCCCCGGTACCCGGGGCGGCGGGAGAGCACTTCGACCGCCCGGGCGGCGTCGGCGCGGAAGGCCTCGACATCGGCCTCGGACACGGAGTAGCGGGTGATGACGATCACGCCCCCATTCTGGCGCACCGCGGGCCCGTCCCCGTACGGGGGCGGGCCCGGGAGCGGAGGGCGGCCCGGGGCGGCGGGCCGGTGCCCGCCGCCCCGGCCGGCGTCAGTCGGCGCCGAAGACCCGGTCGACCACGCGGCGGGCCGCGCCGCCGTCGTCGAGCGGGCAGAACCGCTCCACGAACGCCCGGTAGGCCCGGGCGCTGTCGCGCGCCACGTCGTCGATCCCGCGCAGGGCCTCGATGACCTGGTCGGATTCCATCAGCAGCGGCCCCGGCGCGGTCTCCTCGAAGTCGAAGTAGAACCCGCGCAGGTTGTCCCGGTACCCCTCCAGGTCATAGGTGAAGAAGAGCATCGGGCGCCCCGTGTTGGCGAAGTCGAACATCATCGACGAGTAGTCGGTGATGAGCACGTCCGTCACCAGGAACAGCTCCATGATCTCGGGGTACAGCGACACGTCGTGGACGAAGTCGCGCCCGACGATCGGCACGCTGTCCACCACGCGCGGGTGGCGGCGCACCAGCAGCACGTGGTCCTTGCCCAGCTCGTCGTACAGCCGCTGGAGGTCCAGGTGCAGGTCCAGCTTGTGCTTGCCGCGGGTGTAGTACTTGTCGTCGCGCCAGGTCGGCGCGTACAGCACCACCTTCTTGTCCTCGGGCAGCCCGAGCCGGGCGCGGGTGCGCTCCGCGATCGCGTCCCGTTCGGGCGAGAAGAAGACGTCGTTGCGCGGGTACCCGGTCTCCAGGATCTCGCCCTCGAACCGGAAGGCGCTGCGCAGGATGGGCGTCGCCCACGGGCTCGGGGACACCAGGTAGTCCCACTGCCGCGTCTCCCAGGCCAGCTTGTCGAAGTAGTCCCGGGACTTGCCGCGGATGTTCTCCACGTCGAAGCCGATGCGCTTGAGCATCGACCCGTGCCAGGTCTGCACGACCGTCTGGTCCGGGTGGCGGTGGAACCACGCCGGCTGCCGGGAGTTGGTGACCAGGTACCGGCTGCGCGCCAGCCCCTCGTAGTACTCGCGGCCGCGGTGGCGGACCCGGGTGAGGTCCTCGGGCAGGTTCACCTGCCCGTCGGCGACCAGCCACGACATGGGGTAGTCGGCCCAGCGCTCGCGGCGGCGCAGCTCGGCGTAGACGCTCTGCGGGCTGTCGGAGTACTGGCGGCCGGTGTAGGTGTCGAAGAGGACGCCGTCCACGACCGGTTCCAGCCGCTGCGCCGGGTAGAAGGTCTCGCGCAGCTCGCGCTGGGCGAAGGTGCCCTGCTCGGCGGGGCGCAGGTCGCCGCCGACCTGGAGGACCGGGATGCCCCGGCCCTGGTAGGAGAGGGTGTAGCCGCGCTCCGCGGTCTGCATCTCCAGCGGCAGCGAGGCGAGCAGGTCCTCGGCGAACTCCACGCCCACGTCCGCGTGGCGCTCCCCCGACTCCGGCGTGTCCACCCGTCCCCACAGCTGGTAACCGCCCGCGGGCAGCGACAGGGTCCCGGACAGCGTGGGGACGTCGGCCGGGGAGAACCGGGCGGTGAACCGTTCCCCGGAGCGCTCCACCTCCAGCGCGTGCTCCTCGTCGCGCCCGCGCGCCTTGGCGACCAGGCTCAGCTCGGCGGCGGCCCGGAAGACCCCGGACAGCACCAGGGTCCGCCCCTCCCAGCGGGCCTCCTCCACCGAGGGCCGGGCGTGGCCCGCGCGCAGCCGCAGGTGGCCGACGGCCGAGCGCAGCACGGACAGTTCGCGGCGGCCGTCGCCGTCGGCGTAGGCGGCCGGCGCGACCTCCTCCGGCACGACCAGGGACACCACCTGCTTCTCACGGGTGACCAGGTGGGCGTCCCAGGTCTCCTGGCGGATGACGCCGCCGCACTCGTCGACGGCCCGGTCGTACAGGTCGCCGGCGGCGATCCTGGCTTCGAACCGGCCGCCCTCGGACTCCAGCGGCACGCTGACCGTGGCGGTGCCGGGCCGCCGGGTCAGTCTCAGCTCGACGGCCTCGGCCGCGGGTGCGGCGACGGGTTCGCCGCGCAGCTCCAGCACCCCGGCGCGCTCGTCGAACCGGTGCCCGGTGATCCTGGCCAGGCAGGGCTCCACACTGATGACCAGCTGCTGGTCGCGGCTCCAGTGCGGGCGGACCCACACCTCCTCGTCGACCCGCTGGTAGGCGGGCCGCCTGGCGGGGCCGGGCACCGGGTTGGAGACGGTCCGGCGCCGGGTGATGCCCCGGTTGAGGACGACCAGTTCGATCTTCCAGTCGGAGGCGTCCCAGCGGCCGGAGTCGCGCAGTCGGCGCGGGTCGACGATGACGGTGAAGCCGCCGTAGTCGTGCCGGGCGGCGTCGAGCACGTCGGGCAGCCGGTACTCGGCGGCGCGGCGGATGCGGACCGGCAGGCGGACCCGGCGGCGGTCGTCGGAGCGCACCGCGTAGGCGGTGACGTGCTGGTGCCAGCGGCGGTGGGCGCGCAGGTGGCGGATGCCCAGCCGGCCGCGGATGTGCAGCCGCCCGTCCTCCCAGGCGATCTCCTCGGTCTTCTGGCGGACCTTGATGTCGTCGTCGACGCGGTAGATCTCGCGGGGGACGGCCTTGGCCGGGTCCTCGGACTCGAAGAAGGGGTAGCGGATGTAGTAGCCGAACCCGCGCCGGACCAGCGTGGCCTTCTTGATCTCGACGCTCTTGGCGAAGGTGGCGACCTCCAGCACGTCCTCGACCCGGTGCTTGCGGACCAGGTGGTACAGCAGGCGGTCCAGGACGCCGAGGCCGTCGAGCAGGCGGGCGGGCACGTGGTCGAGGTAGGTGTTGACCAGCGCGACGGCGGTGGCGCGGGTCTCCTCGTCGGCGTCGTCGAGCCGCATCAGCAGGCGGTGCAGCTCGCCGTGCAGGAGCGTGCGGTCCCACAGGTCGCGGTCGTGGGTGGCCAGTCCCTCGGCGAGCCGGGTCATGGCGCCCAGTCTGCGGGTGAGGGTCTCCTCGTCCAGGGGGAGCGCCTCCCGCTCGCTGCGGCGCCTGAGCAGGGCGGGCCCGGGCAGGACGTCCACCGTGCGGGCGGACAGGGCGGCGCGGCGCAGGCCGAGGTCGGCGTCGTCGGGGTGCAGGCCGTGGTCGGTGAGGGAGTTCCAGAAGTCGCGCCGCCACAGCTTGTTGCCCAGGACGCCGTCGGAGGCCAGTCCGGGGATGTTCCGGGGGTCCTCGGCCAGGCGCGGGCGGGCGTAGTGGCGGCGGTGGCGCTTGGAGGGCGCGGCGCCCAGCTCGTCGAACATGTACACGTTGCCGACGACCAGGTCGGATCCGCTGTCCCGGGCGCTGCCCAGCAGGTAGGAGAGCGCGTAGCCGGTGAGGGCGTCGGAGCCCTCCAGGAAGAGCAGGTGCCCGCCGCGGGCGGCCGCGGCCCCGCGGGCGCGGGCCGCGGGGGCGTCCGGCGCGGGGTCGTCTGCCGACAGGACGGCGGTGACCCCGGCGGGGGGCGCGGCGGCGAACGCCGCGGCGACGGCCAGGGCGTCCTGGGCCCGGTCGACGGCCTCGTCCCCCTGCTCGCCCTCCTCGCCGGGGGCCCCGTTGCCGGGGGCGGTGCCGTCCTGTTCGTTCTCGTCGTCCTCCTCGTCCGCGGCGGCGTCGGACACGGCCGTGCCGGGCGCGGAGGCGTCGGGCGCTCCGGTGCGGGGCGCGGCGGTCGCCGGGCGGACGGGGACGAGGACGACCTCGATCCCCGCGTCCGCACCGGACGCGGGCTCTCCCCCTCCCGGGAGGCCGGTCTGGCGGCCCAGGGAGTCGAGGCAGTGCTGGAGATGGGGCTCGGTGACGTCGAACGTCACGATGACTGTCGGTTCGGGCACGGAAGTTGACACCCTCCGAAGGGTTCGCGCATGCGGGACCCGGCAGATGCGGCTCGCGCGTGGACGGTAACGGTGCTGGGAGCTTTTCGTGGTTCTCTTTTCACCCTGAGTGAGAGGTCCCTCGACGGAGGTGTCCTCTCCGGGGGATGGGGAGGCCGCGCGGGGCCGGTCGGGTTCGACGTCGGCGGCGGGCCGGAGCCCTGCACTAGGGTTTCGGTACAAGTATCACAGGAGTGGGAATCGGGCGCTCCGGACGGGTATCGGTCGTGTGACGACCCGGCCCGATGCCTCCCGAGACCGAACGGACCCCCATGGCACCTCCCGAACACGGCGACGACAAGCGAACGGACGACGGGGGCGCCCCCCTGCCCTCCGGGGACTCCCTGTACACCCCGGGCGCGGGGCCGGTGCGCCGGGCGGTGGAGCGGCGCAGCGCGGTGCCCCTGGTGTGGCTGCACCGGGCGCCGCGGTGGCTGTCGCCGGTGCTGCTGGGGGCGCTGTTCGTGGCGGGGCTGCTGGCCCCGGGGCTGGCGGGCGGGCTGTGCCTGCTGCCGGTGGCGCTGTTCCTGGCCTGGCTCGCGTACCTGACCTGGCCCTCCCTGGACTCCCGGCAGCGGGCCCCGCGGGTGCTGATCGTGGTGGTGATCGCGGTGCTGGCGGTGGCCCGGTTCCTGGGGTTCTGAAGTGTTATCGCCCTGAGTCCGGGTATTTTGACAATCATTTTCGTTTTCGTGATAATGGGGTTCGTGTACGCCCAGATCAGGGACGAGTCGGTCCCGCCCGCCTTCCAGGCCATCGACGCCCGCGTCTCCTACGACGGGGTCCCCGTCCTGGACGGGGTGAGCACGGCGATACGGGCGGGCGAGACCGTGGCCGTCCTGGGCCCCAACGGGTCGGGCAAGTCCACCCTCATGCGCGCGATGCTCGGCATCGTGCCGCTCTCCTCCGGCGAGATCCGCGTCCACGGCGCACCGCTGTCCCGGTTCCGGGACTGGCGCCGGATCGGGTACGTGCCCCAGCGGCTCACCGCGGGCGGCGCCGTGCCCGCCACGGTGCGCGAGATCGTCGCCTCCGGGCAGGTCGCCGCGCGCCGCCGGCTGTCGCTGCCCACGCGCGCCGACCGGGCCGCGGTCGACGAGGCCCTGGCCGCCGTCGGCCTGACCGACCTGGCCCGCGCCTCGGTGCGCGAGCTGTCGGGGGGCCAGCAGCAGCGCGTGCTCATCGCCCGCGCCCTGGCCGGGCGCCCCGACACCTTCGTCATGGACGAGCCGATGGCCGGGGTGGACCACGAGAACCAGCGCGCGCTCGCCCGCACCATCACCCGCCTGCGCGACCAGGGCTCCACGGTCGTCCTGGTCCTGCACGAGCTGGGGCCGCTGGAGGACGTCATCGGACGCTCCGTGGTGCTGGAGTCGGGCCGGATCGTGCACGACGGCGCCCCGCCCGCGCCGACCGGCGAGTGCGCCCGTCCCGGCCACGAGCACCAGCACCCCCACCCCGACCCCAACGACCCCGACCCGCGGGCGGCCGAGCCGTCCTCCCCCGCGGACCTGATGCGACTCGAGGTGCCCGGCCGTGATTGACCTCCTCCAGTACGAGTTCATGCGGCGCGCGCTGATCGCCGCGGTGCTGGTCGGCCTGATCACCCCGGTCATCGGCACCTACCTGGTGCAGCGGCGGCTGGCGCTGCTGGGCGACGGCATCGGGCACGTCGCCCTGACCGGCGTGGCCCTGGGCCTGCTCACCGGCACCTCGCCGCTGCTCACCGCCGCCATCGTGTCGATGATCGGCGCGGTCCTCATCGAGGTGGTGCGGACGCGCACCCGCACCAGCGGGGACGTGGCCTTGGCGCTGCTGTTCTACGGCGGCATCGCGGGCGGCGTGCTCCTCATCGGGCTCACCCCGGGGGCGAGCAACGCCACCCTGACCGGGTTCCTGTTCGGCTCGGTGAGCACCGTGAGCGAGGAGGACCTGTGGGTCGTCGCGGTGCTGGCGCTGGGCGTGGCCGCCGTGGTCGCGGTCTTCGGCCGCGAGCTGTTCGTGCTGTGCCAGGACGAGGAGGTGGCCCGGGCCCACGGGCTCCCGGTGCGCTTCCTGAGCGTGCTGCTGGCCGTCACCGCCGCGTTGACGGTGGTGATCGCGATGCGCGTGGTGGGCCTGCTCATGGTGAGCGCCCTGATGATCGTCCCGGTGGTCGCCGCCCAGCAGCTCACCCGCAGTTTCCGGGTGACGATGTCGCTGGCCGTGGTGATCGGCCTGCTGTCCTCGCTGGGCGGGCTGAGCACCGCGTTCTACGCCGACCTGGCCCCCGGCGCCACGATCGTGCTGCTGGCCCTGGCCGCCTTCGTCGTGGCGGTGGGCGTGGGCGGGGTCCTGCGCCGGGCCTCGGGGCACAGGGCCGCGAGCACCCGGCCACCCGCCGTCACCGCGGAGGCCGGTACGATGCCCGAGAGCGATCCGGGGAGGGTGAGCCGTTGAGTACGACGACACGACGTGAGGCGGTCCGTCGGGCGTTGAACGCGTCCAGCGGTTTCCGCAGCGCCCAGGACCTGTACGCGGACCTGCGCGCCGAGGGTTCCAAGATCGGCCTGACCACCGTCTACCGGGCGCTCCAGGCGCTGAGCGACTCCGGCGAGATCGACGTGCTGCGCACCGACGACGGCGAGGCCGTCTACCGCGCCTGCGGCAGCGAGAGCCACCATCACCACCTGGTGTGCCGGGTGTGCTCGACCGCCGTGGAGGTGGAGGGGCCGGCCGTGGAGCGCTGGGCCGCCGAGATGGGCGAGGCGCACGGGTTCACCGGCGTCACGCACAGCGTGGAGATCTTCGGGACCTGCGCGTCCTGCTCCCGCCGGAGCTGAGGGCGCCCCGCGCCCGTCCGAGAGGCGACCCCATGGACGACCACCCCCTGCTGGGGCCGGAGATCGACGTCCGCTCCCTGTTCCCCGCGGAGCGGGCCGCCCTGCTGTCCCTGCTGCGCTCCCTGGAGCCCGGTCAGTGGAGGGCCGAGGCCGTGCCCGCCTGGAGCGTGCGGGATCTGGCCGCCCACCTGCTGGGCGACGACTACGGACGGCTGGCCGGGCGCCGGGACGGGTACCGGGAGGGCATGGCCCCGGCCCCGGGGGAGACGGTCGCGGAGTTCATCCACCGGGAGAACGCCCGGTGGGTCGACGGGACCCGCCGGATCAGCCCCGCCGCCCTGGTGGACACCCTGGAGCTGACCGGCCGGTGGGTCGCCGACCTGTGGCGCGACGCCGACCCGCACGCCCCCTCGCTGGGCGTGGACTGGGCCGGAGTGGTCCCGGCGCCGACCTGGTTCGACTGCGCCCGCGATTTCACCGAGTACTGGACCCACCGCCAGCAGATCCGGCTGGCCGCGGGACTGGCCGCCGACCTGGCGCCGGAGGCGGCCGGGCCGGTGCTGGACACCTTCCTGCGCGCCCTGCCCCACACACTGCGCGGGTTCGGGGCCGAACCCGGCACCCGGGCCCGGGTCGTGGTGGAGGGCCCCGCGGGCGGGACGTGGACGGTGGTGCGCACCGGCGGGGGCTGGGCGCACGACCCGTCGCCAGGGGCGCCGGCCGCCGCGACCGTGCGGCTGGACGCCGACACGGCCTGGCGGATGTGCACGAGGATGATCGACCCCGGTGAGGCCGCCGCGCGGGGCGTCCTCACCGGGGACCGGGAACTGGCGGCCGCCTGCTGCCGGATCGTGTCGATCCTGCGCTGAGGGCCGGCGGGCCGGCGCGGGGTCCCCTCCCGGTCCCTCCCCGGTCAGTGCTCCCGGCGCAGCGGCTCCAGGCCCGGGCGCTTGGCGGTGACGTTGTCCCCGGAGGAGCGGCCGGTCAGGCGGCGGTGGATCCACGGCATCAGGAACTCGCGCGCCCAGTGCAGGTCCTCCTGGCGGGCGGCCCGCCAGTCGCGGGGCTCGGCGGGCGGCCAGGGCTCCTTCCAGTCGCCCTCGACGGGCACGCCCAGGACCTCGCACACGCGCAGGGCCAGGCGGCGGTGGCCCTCCGAGGAGAGGTGGAGGCGGTCCCAGTTCCAGGCCCGGGGGTCGTCGAGGATCCGCATGCTCCACACGTCGACCACGTCGCAGCCGTAGCGGTCGGCGATGGCGCGCATGTGCATGTTGTAGGTGGCGATCTTGCCGCGCATGTGGCGCATGACCGGCTGCCAGTTGGTGTCGAAGCCGGTGAAGACCACGATGCGCGCGCCGGTGCGGGAGAGCTCGGCGACGGCCTCGGCGAAGACCACGGCCACCGCGTCGGGGTCCGAGCCGGGGCGGATGATGTCGTTGCCGCCGGCGCAGAGGGTGATGAGGTCGGGGGAGAGTTCGACGGCGCGGGGCAGCTGCTCGTCGACGATCTGCCGGATCAGCCGGCCGCGGACCGCGAGGTTGGCGTAGCGGACCTCGCCGACGTGGTCGGCGAGGTGCTCGGCCACCCGGTCCGCCCAGCCGCGGTACCGCCCGTTGGGCACGCTGTCGCTGTCCGGGTAGGGGTCGCTCATGCCCTCGGTGAAGCTGTCCCCGAGGGCGACGTAGGACAGGATGTCCTTCTTGGTGAGGTCGTTCGTCCCAAAGCCGCTCATGGTAGACGATGATGCAACCACGCGCCATGGTTACGCGACAGTAGGTTTCCGGTTTTTCGGGTTTTGAGCGTGACGTCACACCCGCGGATCCCCCATGAGCGGCTTCGGGACCCGGTCAGCGCTCCTTGGTGACGAGCGTCAGCTCCGGGCGCTTGGCGGTGACGGTGTCGCCGGAGGAGCGGCCGGTCAGGCGGCGGCCGATCCACGGGCCCAGCGACTCCCTGACCCAGGTCAGGTCCTCCCTGAGCGCCTCCGCACGGCCCACCGGCTCCGCCTCGGGCCAGGGCTCGTCCCAGCGCTCGGCGACCGGGACGCCCAGCACCTCGGCCACCCGCAGCGCCAGGCGGCGGTGCCCCTCCGGGGACATGTGCAGCCGGTCGGCGTCCCAGGCGCGGGAGTCGGTCAGCACGCCCATGGACCACTGGTCGACCAGGAGGCAGCCGTGGCGGTCGGCGATCGCGCGCACGTTCATGTAGTAGCGGGCGAACAGGCCGATGGTGCCGCGCATGTAGCCGGTGGCGATGTTCACGCCGGTGAACAGCACCACCTGCGAGCCGTTGGCGCGCAGCCGGGCCACGGTGTTGTCCAGGATCCTGGCCATCCGCTCCGGGTCGCCCGCCGGGCGCAGCAGGTCGTTGCCGCCCGCGCACAGGGTGACCAGGTCGGGGGCCATCTCCAGGACCGGGGGCAGCTGATCGGTGACGATCTGGCGCATCAGCTTGCCGCGCACGGCGAGGTTGGCGTACCGGACCTCCCCCAGGTGGTCGGCCAGGTGCTCGGCCGTCCGGTCCGCCCAGCCGCGGAAGCCCGAGCCGTCCGGGTAGGGGTCGCCGACCCCCTCGGTGAAGCTGTCACCGATCGAGACCAGCGACATCCCCGGGCGCAGCAAAGGCGCGTCCTGCCCCGCCATCCCTCATTCCCCCTCTTCTTCGGGTACGGCCACCGGGTTCGGTTCGGCCCCGCCGTAGCGGCGGTCCCGGCGCGCGTAGATCTCACAGGCCCGCCACAGGTCGCGGCGGTCGAAGTCGGGCCAGAGCGTGTCCAGGAAGACGAACTCGGCGTAGGCGGACTGCCACAGCAGGAAGTTGGACAGCCGCTGCTCACCCGAGGAGCGGACGAACAGGTCCACCGGCGGGACCTCCGGCGAGTACAGGTGCCGGGAGAGGGTGTCCTCGGTGATCTTGTCCGGGGAGATCTCCCCGGCCGCGGCCTTGCGGGCCAGCGCGCGCACGGCGTCGACGATCTCGGCCTGGCCGCCGTAGTTGACGCAGAACTGGAGGGTGAGCGCGGTGTTGTCGCGGGTCAGCTCCTCGGCGTCGCGCAGCTCCTTGATGACGCTCTTCCAGAGCATGCCCGGGCGGCCAGCCCAGGTGACGCGCACCCCGCGGGCGTGCAGCTCGTCGCGGCGGCGGCGGATGACGTCGCGGTTGAAGCCCATGAGGAAGCGGACCTCCTCCGGGGAGCGCTTCCAGTTCTCCGTCGAGAAGGCGTACGCCGACAGGTTGGGGATGCCCAGCTCCAGGGCGCCCTCGATGACGTCGAAGAGGGACGCCTCACCGGCCTTGTGGCCCTCGGTGCGCGGCAGGCCCCGCTGCTTGGCCCAGCGGCCGTTGCCGTCCATGACCACGGCCACGTGCCGGGGCACCAGGTCGGCGGGCAGGCCGGGAGGACGCGCCCCGCTCTCGTGCGGGACGGGTGCGGTGTACCCCCGCCGGTTACCGGTGTCGAAGCTGAACAGACTCAAGAACGCTCCACATGGCGCAGTGATCGGATTCCGTTTTCCAGGTGCCACTGTAGGTACGCCGCGACCAGGCCGCTGCACTCGGTGCGGTGCCGTGGGTCGCTGGCGTCCGCCGCCGCCCAGTCGCCGCCCAGCAGGGACGACATGAGGCGGACGGTCTCGGCCGAGGGGTGCACGCTGCCGTGGGGGCGGCACACCGAGCACACCGTTCCGCCCGCGTGGATCGCGAAGGACCGGTGCTCGCCGCGGTCGCCGCAGCGGGCGCACTCGGACAGGGCCGGGGCGTACCCGGCCACGGCCAGGGAGCGCAGCAGGTAGGCGTCCAGGACCAGCCGGGCGTCGTGCGTGCCCTCGCCCAGGGTACGCAGTGCGCCCAGGAGCAGGAGGAACTGGCGCAGGGCCGGGTCCTTCTCGACGGCGACGACCTTCTCCGCCGTCTCCAGCATCGCGGTGGCGGCGGTGTACCGGGAGTAGTCGGCGACGATCGCCTCACCGTAGGCGCGGACGGTCTCGGCCTGGGTGACGACGTCCAGGGTCCGTCCGGTGTGCAGTTGCAGGTCGACGTGGGTGCAGGGCTCCAGCCGGGCGCCGAACCGCGACCGGGTGCGCCGCACGCCCTTGCCCACCGCCCGCACCAGGCCGTGGCGCCTGGTCAGCAGGGTGATGATGCGGTCGGCCTCGCCCAGCTTCTGGTTGCGCAGGACGACGCCCTCGTCACGGTAGAGGCTCACTCCCCCATTGTCGCGGATGCCGGTGACCGTCCACGCGCCGGGCCGGAGCACATATGCCGGACGCGCACTGCCTTGACCAGGTTGATCACGTTTTGGATTCCCTTTTCAAGATATTTGGTCTACTCTCACGCGCTAGACGTGACCCGCCGGGTCGGCCGCCCTTCCCCCGCGGCGCCCCCGGCGCCGCCACGCGGAGGCGCGGCCCCCTCGCGGCCGGACCACCGAGATCTCACGTGGCGATGGGCGAACCCAGAGCCGCCCCAGGGTACGAACCCGGCTTCGGGCGGCGAACCCGCCCGTATCCCGCACACACCGGAGGAGAGCGATTATGGCGCGCGGTCGTCGAGGAAAACGGCGGGCAGGCCCCCGGCGCTCCCAGCGCAGAAGGCCGGTCCCCCTGGGCGTCACCCTGGCGGCGGTACCGGTGGGGCTGACCCTGGCCGGAACGCTCCTGGTCACAGGGTTCGGCGAGGAGCTGAACCCGTTCCGGACCACCGCGGACGGGTCGGCCCTGCCCGAGGGCGGCGCGGCCTCGTCGGTCGGCACCGAGGCGCCGACGGTCCCGGACGCGTCCGAGGACCCGGACTTCTTCGTGTCCCCCGACGCGCCCGCCCAGGAGCGCACCCCGTCGGGGGACAGCGAGCCGCAGAGCGCCGACGTCACCGCCTCGTCCTCCCCCGAGGACACCGGGGCCGAGGACGCGGACGCCGACGGGAACCGCGGTGAGAACGCCGGCGGGGCGGGCGGCTCCGGCGGAGGCGGCGGGTCCGGGGGCTCGGGCGGTTCCGGTGGGGGCGGCGGCGGTGGCGCGGGGCCCTCCTCCGCGGTCACCGACGAGGTCGTGCGCTTGGTCAACGCCGAGCGGGCCGACGCCGGGTGCGACGCGCTGCGCGTGGACTCGCGGCTCACCGCCGCGGCCCAGGAGCACAGCGAGGACATGGACCGGCGCGACTACATGAGCCACCAGAGCCCCGAGGGCGAGGGTCCCGGCGACCGGGCCCGCCGCCACGGGTACGACGCCTGGGGCGCCGAGAACGTCGCCAAGGGGCAGACCAGCGCCGCCCAGGTGATGGACGCCTGGATGAACAGCCAGGGCCACCGCGACAACATCCTGAACTGCGGCCTGGTCGCCATCGGCGTGGGCGAGTCCGGCAACGCCTGGACCCAGCTGTTCGGCTGGGAGTGAATCCGGCCCACCGCTCCTGTACGGGGCGGTCCGCGTTTCTCCGCGCGGACCGCCCCGTCCCCTTTCGGGGCCCGGAGAGTGGGAGCGCTGAACCGTTAGCAGCGGAGCCCTCGAAGAGGGTCGAGAAGGAAGCGCTCCCGGTGCCGGGAAGCACCGGGTGAGGAGAGTGGCCGGGCTGTGTCTTTCCAGAGAGGGATAAGAGAAGGAAGCCCGCCCGTGGGCCCTGCGGGCCGGAGCCTCACCCGGTGTGGGGGCGGAGGGTGCGAGGGCTGTGTCCGAGAATGAGAAGGAAGCCCGCCCGTCGCCCACCACCGCCCTCAACGGACGCCTTCGGCGACGGACCTTTTCGCGGTGCCGCCCTGGCCGGGCCCGCCATGGGCCCGACCGGGAAAGCGGAGAGTGAACCGGCTGCGGTTTTCTTAAAGAGAGAAAAAAGGAGAAGGAAGCCGGTTCGGGGCCGCTCCGCCCACCACGTTAGCGAGCGGGGCGGCCCGGCGCCACCGGGTTTTCAGGACGCGGGACCGGGCTCGGGGCCGGTGTCGGGGAGCAGCGAGGCCAGCGTCGGCAGGGTGATCGCCCGCACGCCGTCCGGCAGCCCCTCCGGGAGCTCCGTCCCCAGGTAGCCGACCCGCAGTCCCCCCGTCGCCAGCCCCTCCGCCTCCTCCTCGGTGAGCGGGCCCGCCTCGCGCACCCGGACACCGCGTTCGGCCATCATGCCGACGAGGTCGCCGACGGTCAGGTACCGGCGCGAGAGCACGCCGCGGGCCAGCAGGTTGCCCGGGACCCCGGTCTCCTCGACCCGGTTGAACTGCTCGTCCGCCGCCAGGAACAGGTGCATCCAGCGGGCCGACCAGGTGCCGTCCTCCCCCTTGGCGAAGGCCAGCGGCACCAGCACCCGCGACTCCCCCTCCAGGTCGGAGCGGACCCGGACGGTCCGCGGCTCGAACGGCATCCCCTCCTGCGCGGTGTCCAGCGACATGTAGCCGAAGAACGCCTCGGGCAGGAAGGTGAACCGGTCGCCGCTGTACACCAGCACCTGCGGCACCACGTACCGCACCCCCGGGTCCAGCGCGGCGAGCTCCAGGTCGATCATCTCGGTCGCGCCGCCGGGAGCCGGGGCCTCGACCAGGTCGCCGGAGTGCACGGCCCCGGTGTCCTTGAGGTTGGTCCAGGAGACCTGGCCGAGGGGGCCGAAGTCCTCGCCGAGCAGCATCACCGACAGGTCCAGGTCGGTCGTGGTGTCCGGGCCCTCGACCCAGTGCACGAAGAAGCGCAGGCGCTCCCCCTCCACCGCGGTCACGCTGCCCCGCGGCAGCACGCCCGTCCCCTTGCCGGCGCCGCGGCCCGAACGCGGTACCGCCACGTCCCGCACCGCCGGATCGACGAGGAGCAGGTCCACGTCGGGCAGGCGGTCGGCGATCAGCGCGTCCAGGGCGGCGGTCACCGCGGCCGTGTCGGCCTCGGGCAGCGGCGGCCGGGTGTCGGGGACCGTCCACCCGCGGGCGGTCTCGTTGGCGAACAGCCGCACCGAGCCGGGCAGGCTCCGGTTGGCGAGCTGCTCGCGGGCCGAGGCCAGCACGCGGCCCGACACCCGGTGGCCGACCGCGTTCAGGCGCTCCACCAGCAGGTCGGTGACCGCGGGTCCGCCCGCGACCATGATCCGGTCCAGGGACCGGACGAGGGTTCCGGGCGCCCCTGCCAGGAGGTGGACGGCGGCCGCCACGTCCCCGGACCCGAACGCGGCCTCCACCCGGGCGGCGAGGGTGCGCACGCGCTTGTCGCCCCGGGCCACCGCGAACACGTCGCGGGCGTGGCCCAGCGCCGGGTACTCGTGCGGGTGCAGCCCCTCCCCCAGGCGCTTCCAGCCCTGCACCCGGCGGCCCACGTCGGCCAGCTTGCCGGGGTCGGCGGCGACGATGCCGTCCAGCGCCGTCAGCAGCAGCCGGCGCTCGCGGCGGGTGAAGGAGCGCAGGCGCGCGGGCGCCACCAGGGTGGGGTCGCCGTCGGACAGGGCCTGGGCCAGGCGCAGCACGTCGGTGACGGTGTCGAGCACCGGGGGGTGGCCGGCCAGGACCCGGGCGGCGTTGACCACGGCCCGGTTCTCCCGGACGGGGATCGCGGAGGGCTCGTGGTCGGGGCACTGCGCGGCCAGGCGGCCCAGCAGGTCGCGGTCGGCGTCGGAGAGCGGCACCGTCGACCCGGCCAGGTCCGTGTAGAGCAGGCGGGCCTCCTCCTCGGGGGTGCCGCCGCGGTGCAGCAGGGTCCACCGGTCCTTCGCGCCGGCGACGAAGGCGTCGCGGACGGCCGCCAGCTCGGCGTAGGTGTGCCGCAGGCGCCCGTAGGAGGGCAGGGAGAGCAGGTCGAGGCCGTCGGGGCCCAGGACCACCGCGTCGCGGTGGGCCGGGTCGGTGACCGCGGCGACCAGGCACTCCAGCCAGAACTCCACGGTGTCGGGGACGTTCCGGGGGAAGTCCGCGAAGTACACGTTGTGCTCGGCGTCGGCGCCGACGAGGCCGCGGACGGCGGCGAGCAGGGGGACGGCGGTGCGCAGCACCGCGTCGGGGGCCAGCCCCTCCAGGTGGGCGCGCAGGTCTGCGGTGAGCGCGAACCCGAGGGACAGCAGCGCGGCGTCCAGCCGCCGCACCGCGGCGGTGCCGTCTCCGGGCTCGGCCGCGGGAAGGGGGACCCGCAGGGTCCGCTGGATGATCTCGGTGTGCACCATGCCCGGAATGCTCCCATCGCGCGAACCCCCGCCGCCAGGGGTTTTCCCGCCCCCGATCGAGGTGTCCGGACGCGGTAATAGGGTGAGCGGCACCGCAGCGAACAGGTGGGAGGGCACGGGTGCGCGAGCTCAGTGAGCTGGTCGAGGTGGACCGGCCCGGATGGCCGGTGGTGGCCGCACACCTGGCGGACGCCAGGGTGCCGGTGCGGATGCTGCCCGGCGACCCCGAGCGGGGCCGGACCTGCCTGCACCGGCTGCAGGTGACGGCGCGGTCGTTCCTGGGCGCGATGGCGCTGGAGAGCGGCGGCCTGCTCGTGGACGACGGCTGGCTGCGCGTGTACGGGGGCGGCGGCCCCGGGCTGCCCGGGCTCGGCGAGGTCAACGACCTGAGCGCGGCGGTGGTGCACGGCCCCCCGCCGCACCTGGTCGTGGGGCACGACGTGCTGGGCGGGGTGTTCGCGCTCAACGGCCCGGCCTGCGAGGACGACCGGTACCCGGGGCGGCCCGGGGAGATGGTGTACTTCGCCCCCGACTCCCTGCGGTGGGAGCCGTTGGAGGCCGCCTACTCGTCGTGGCTGCTGTGGATGCTCCAGGAGCACAACCTGGAGAACTTCTACGCCGACCTGCGCTGGCCGGGGTGGCGCGAGGCGGTCGCGGGGCTGGCCCCGGACCGGGGGCTGTCCTCGGTGCCGTTCCTGTGGACGGAGGAGGCCGCGGCGGATCCGGCGGCGGTGCGGCGGCGGCCGGTGCCGCTGGCCGAGCTGACGGGGCTCAACCGGGAGTTCGCCGCGCTCGCGGGCGAGCCCGACCCGGGGCCGTTCGGGACGCTGTGACGGGCGAGGGGCCCGCGGCCGGTGCCGCGGGCCCCTCGCGCGCGTGCGTCAGGCGCGGCCGATGGCGCTGCACAGGGCGCGCAGCGAGGCGGTGGTGATGCTGCTGTGGATGCCCACGCCCCACACCACGCGGCCGTCGATCTCGGCCTCCACGTAGGCGGCGGCGCGGGCGTCCCCGTCGGCGCCCATGGAGTGCTCGACGTAGTCCATGACCCGTACCTTGACGTCGACGTCGGCCAGGGCGTCGCAGAACGCGGAGATCGGGCCGTTGCCGGTGCCGACCAGCTCGCGGATCTCGCCGTTGACGCGGGCGTCGGCCTCGATCCGGTAGGTGCCCTCGGCGTCGGTGCTGGAGCGGTGCGCCAGGACGGCGACCGGGCCGTTCTCGCGCAGGTAGGTGTCGGAGAAGATCTCCCAGATGCGCTCGCCGGAGAACTCGCCGCCCTCGGCGTCGGTGAACTTCTGGATGACCTGGGAGAACTCGATCTGCAGGCGGCGCGGCAGGTCCAGCGAGTGGTCGCGCTGCATGATGTAGGAGACGCCGCCCTTGCCGGACTGGCTGTTGACCCGGATGACGGCCTCGTAGTTGCGGCCGACGTCCTTGGGGTCGATGGGCAGGTAGGGCACGTCCCAGCCGTACTCCCCGACGGGGACCCCGGCCGCCTCGGCGTCGGCCTCCAGCGCGGCGAAGCCCTTCTTGATGGCGTCCTGGTGGGAGCCGGAGAAGGCGGTGTAGACCAGGTCGCCGCCGTAGGGGTGGCGAGGGGCGACGGGCAGCTGGGTGCAGTGCTCGACGGTGCGGCGGATCTCGTCGATGTCGGAGAAGTCGATCCGGGGGTCGACGCCCTGGCTGAACAGGTTCAGGCCCAGGGTGACCAGGCAGACGTTGCCGGTGCGCTCGCCGTGGCCGAACAGGCAGCCCTCGACGCGGTCGGCGCCGGCCATGACGGCCAGTTCGGCGGAGGCCACCCCGGTGCCGCGGTCGTTGTGCGGGTGCACGGACAGGACCACGTGCTCGCGCCGCGACAGGTTGCGGCTCATCCACTCGATCTGGTCGGCGTAGACGTTGGGGGTGGCGCGCTCGACGGTGGCCGGCAGGTTCAGGATGATCTCGCGGCCGGGGCCGGGCCGCCAGACGTCCATGACCGCCTCGCAGACCTCCAGGGCGAAGTCGATCTCGGTGTCGATGAAGATCTCGGGCGAGTACTCGTAGCCGAAGTACTCGGTGTCGCCCAGGTACTGCTCGGCGAAGCGCATGACGTGGCGGGTGCCCTCGACGGCGATGGCCTTGCAGGCCTCGCGGTCCACCTTGAAGACGACGCGGCGGAAGGTCGGCGCGGTGGCGTTGTACAGGTGGACGGTGGACCGCTTGGCGCCGACCAGGCTCTGCACGGTGCGCTCGATCAGGTCCTCGCGGGCCTGGGTCAGGACCGAGATCTGGACGTCGTCGGGGATCAGGTCGCCCTCGATCAGGGAGCGCACGAAGTCGAAGTCGGTCTGGGAGGCGGCCGGGAAGCCCACCTCGATCTCCTTGTAGCCCATCCTGACCAGCAGCTCGAACATCTCGCGCTTGCGGTCGGGGTCCATCGGCTCGATCAGGGCCTGGTTGCCGTCACGCAGGTCGGTGGACAGCCAGCGCGGCGCCTCGGTGATGGTCTTGGACGGCCAGGTGCGGTCGGGCAGGTCGACCGGGGTGAAGGGGGTGTAGCGCTGGAACGGCATGGGGGAGGTCTGCTGCTGGGGCACCATCTCGGTGGCTCCTCGGATTCGCGGCGTGGTCAATGGTCGACCGTGGACAAGCCGAAGCCCCGCGGCGAGGGAGCCGACCCGTACTAACGACCCCCGCCGCGGCCGCTAAGAAGGAGCAGCTCGCACAGCATGATGGGCTCACGCTAGCAGAGCGTCCGGAAATCCTGGTACTTCCTGTCCACACTTTGGGACGAGCATCACGTGACCTGCGCCTTTCCCGGCGGGCGCGTGTCGGCGATCGGTCCCCCTCTGTCCGGGTCATCTCGATTTCGAGACAACCGATACCTTGATCTCGAGATACAGGGCAGAGGTCTGTACCATTGGGGGGAACCCTTCAGTGCTAGGGGGGTCGTTCGAGTCCCGCCGGGGGACCCAGGGTGCGGCCAACACCCGAGGCCGCCGTCGTTGCGCGCCGTTCACACGTAAGCCGCGACCGACGGCCGGGCCGGCCCCCCGGCGGGATTTCTCCTTTCCGGCACCCCGGTGCCGCCCCGGACGGGGTCAGGCGCCGGCGAGGTGCGGGTAGTCGGTGTAGCCGGTGCGGTCGCCGCCGTAGAAGGTGGCGGCGTCGGGCGCGTTGAGGTCCGCCCCCGAGCGCAGGCGCTCGTCCAGGTCCGGGTTCGCGAGCCAGGCCGAGCCCAGGGCGACGGCGTCGGCCCCGTTCGCCAGGGCCGCGTCGACGCCGGACAGGTCCAGCCCCGTCGCCGGGTTCACCACGAGGGTGCCCTCCCACAGGCGGCGGACCAGCGGGGTCAGCTCGGCGCCGCCGATCTGCGTGGTGTGCAGGAAGGCCAGGTCGGAGCGGTGGCGCAGCCCCTCCAGGAGGGCCGTGTACTGCGCGGCCGGGTCGCCGTCCGACATGCCGTTGTAGTTGTTCTCCGGCGAGATGCGCAGGGCGGTGCGGTCCGCGCCGATGGTGTCGGCGATGGCGTCCACCACCTCGATCGCGAACCGGGAGCGGCGCTCGGCGTCGCCGCCGTACTCGTCGGTGCGGTGGTTGGAGCCGTCCGCGAGGAACTGGTGGACCAGGTAGCCGTTGGCGCCGTGGACCTCGACGCCGTCGAACCCGGCCTCGACCGCGTTGCGGGCGGCGTTGGCGAAGTCGTCGACGACCTCCTGGATCTCCGCGACGGTCAGCTCCCGGGGCTCCGGGTGCGGGAGCATGCCCGAGCCGTCGAACAGCTCCTGGCCCGAGGCGATCGGGGACGGGGCCACCGGCAGCCCGCCGTCCGGGTACAGCACCGGGTGGCCGATCCGGCCGGTGTGCATGAGCTGCGCGAAGACGAGCGAGCCGCGCGCGTGGACGGCGTCGGTGACGGGCTTCCACGCCTCCACCTGGCCTGCGTCGTGCAGGCCCGGGGTGTTGATGTAGCCCTGGCCGCGCACGCTGGGCTGGATGCCCTCGGTGATGATGAGGCCGGAGGAGGCGCGCTGGCCGTAGTACTCGGCGACGAGCGCGTCGGGACGGCCTGCGTCGTAGCAGCGCGACCGGGTCATCGGGGCCATGAACAGGCGGTTGGCGGCCTCGTGGCGGCCGACCTTGATCGGCTGGAACAGGGAGTCGTCCACGGTTCTCCTCCGGGTCTCACGTGTCGGGGGCGACCGCCCCCGGGAACGTTCCGAAGCTAGGCCGGGGCGCCGTCCGGCCGCTTGCCGCGCGCTGTCCGTCCGCTGTCGTGACCCCGGTCTCACCGTGAGGAGCGCCGCGGAACCGCGCGTATAGGCTCTCCGGTATGCGATTCGGGGTGCTGGGGCCGCTGGCCGTGTGGACCGACGGGGGTTCGTCCGTACGCGTTCCGGGGGCCAAGGTGCGCGCCCTGTTGGCGCTGCTGCTCGTCCACCGCGGCGAGTCGGTCTCGGCCGACCGCCTGGTCGACGAGCTCTGGGACGCCCCGCCGCCCGATCCGGCCGGCGCCGTGCAGACGGCGGTCTCCCGGCTGCGCGGCGCCCTGGAGCGCGGCGAGGCCGGGTTCCGGTCCCGGCTGGAGTCGGGCCCCTCGGGCTACCGGCTGCGGGTGGACGCCGACGCCGTGGACGCGGGCCGGTTCGAGGCCCTGGTGGCCCGGGCCCGCGGCGGCGGCCCCCGGGAGCGGGTCCGGCTGCTGGACGAGGCGCTGGAGCAGTGGCGCGGCCCGGCGCTGGCCGACCACGCGGACGCCGCCTTCGCCGCGGCGCCCCTGGCCCGCTGGGAGGAGATGCGCCTGGCGGCCCTGGAGGACCGCGCCCGGGCCCGGCTCGACCTGGGCGAGGGCCCCGAGCTCGTCGCCGAGCTCGGCGGACTGGTGCGCGCGCACCCGGCCCGGGAGCGGCTGCGAGCGGCGCACATGCTCGCCCTGTACCGGGCGGGCCGCCAGGGCGAGGCCCTGGAGAGCCACCGCGGGCTGCGGGAGCTGCTGGCCGAGGAACTCGGCGTGGACCCGGGCCCGGAGATCACCCGGCTGCACTCGGACATCCTCGCCCAGTCCCCCGTACTGGACCCGGCCCCCGCGGTCGCGGAGGTCCCGGCGGCCCCGGCTCCGGCTGCGGCCGTCCACCACCCGCACGTCATGGCGCCCCCGGCCGATCCGGCCCCCGCCGCCCCTGCCCGGGGCTCGGTGCCCGCCCCCCTGACCGACCTGGTGGGGCGGGACGACTGCGTCGCCGAGGTGCGGCGCACCCTGGCGCGGTCGCGCCTGACCACCCTGCTGGGGCCCGGCGGTGTCGGCAAGACCTCCATGGCCCTGGCCGCGGTCGCCGTCGGCGACGGCCGCTTCGGCCCGGTGTGGTTCGTGGAGCTGTCCGGGCGCGAGGACGGCGAGGGGGTCGCCGAGGAGGTCGCGGCCGTGCTGGGCCTCCAGGACGAGGGGTCGCGGTCGGCCCGGGCGCGGCCGGTGGCCGCGCGCATCGCCGAGTCGCTGGGCGGCGGACCGGCCCTGCTCGTGCTGGACAACTGCGAGCACCTGATCGCGCCGGCGGCGGACCTGGCGGCCCGCCTGCTCGGGACCGTGCCGGGTCTGCGGGTCCTGGCCACCAGCCGGGAGCCGCTGGGCATCCCCGGCGAGCACCTGCACCAGGTGAGGCCGCTGGGGCTGCCGGAGGGCACCTCGCCGGCGGAGGTGGCCGCCTCCGACGCCGTGGCGCTGTTCGTCCGGCGGGCGGCCGCGTCGGTGCCCGGCTTCACCGTGGACGCGGCGAACGCCGAGGCGGTGGCCGGGATCTGCCGCCACCTCGACGGACTGCCGCTGGCCCTCGAACTGGCCGCGGCCCGGGTGCGCTCCCTGGGGGTGCACCGGCTCGCGGAACGGCTGGACGACCGCTTCCGGGTCCTGGGGGCGGGCGGGCACGACCGCAGACGCACCCTGTGGGAGACCGTGGACTGGAGCTGGCGGCTGCTGACCGGGCCCGAACAGGCGGTGCTGCGCCGCCTGTCCGTGCCGACCTGCGTGTTCACGCTGGAGACCGCGGAGGCGATCGCCGCCGACCCGCAGGGGGCGCCCGGCGTGGAGCCGGCCGACGTCGCGGGGATCCTGGCGGGCCTGGTGGACCGGTCGCTGGTGGCGGTCGGCCAGGAGGGCACCCGGTACCGGCTGCTGGAGACGATCCGCGCCTACGCCGCGCGGCGCCTGGCCGCCGCCGGCGAGGAGGACGCCGTCTGGCACCGGTACGCACGGCACATCGCCGACCGCTCCGGACGGGGCGAGGCGGCGGACTTCACCCTGGACCCGCACCAGGCGGACGCGGACCGGCAGGCGGCCGACGTGCGCGCGGTCATCGAGTGGTCGGCCGACCACGGGCACGCCGACCTCGCGCTGCGCGTGGCCGCCTACCACGGCTGGTTCTGGTACCTGCGCGGGCGGTACCGGGAGGGGTGCCGCCTGCTGTCCCGGGCGCTGGCCGCCCAGGGCACGGGCTCCCCCGCGGACCGGGCCGAGGCCCTGCTCTGGCACACCGTCCTGGGGGTGGCCGAGTGCACCGACCACGCGGAGCACGCGCCGGCGCGCGAGGCCGAGCGGATCGCCCGGGGCCTGCCCGACCCCCGGACCCGCGCCCGCGCGCAGACCCTGCTGGTGTTCGTGACGGCCTTCTCCGACGCCGTCGGCCCCGGCGACGACTGGCCCGACGAACGGCTGTCGGAGGCACTGGAGGTGTTCGAGGCGGCCGGCGACCCGTGGTGGACCGCGTTCGCGCTGCACCTGCGCGGGTGGCGGGCGCTGCGCCGCAGCGAACTGGGTCCCGCCCGCCGCGACGCCGACCGGAGCCTGGCCCTGTTCTCCCGCGCCGGGGAGCCGTGGGGCGAGGCCCGGGCGCACAGCCTGCTGGGCGTGGTCGCGGGCATCGAGGGCTCCTACGCCGAGGCCGCCCGCCGGCACCGCAGCGCCCTGGAGATCGCCGAGGGCCTGGGGCTGTGGCCGACGGTGGTCGACGAACTGGGCCGCCTGGCCCGGGTCCACCTGCTCAACGGCGACCTGGAGGCCGCCGACGCGCACAACCTGAGGGCCCTGCGGATCGCCGGCGAGCAGGCGTTCCGGGCGGGGCGGAGGTTCACCGTCGCCGGGCTGGGGATGACCGCCCGGCGCCGCGGCGACCTCGACACCGCGCGGGAGCACTTGGAGGAGGTCCTGGCGGTGCACCGGCAGGACGGGTACCGGCCGGGGCTGGCGTTCGCGCTGGCCGAACTGGGCTTCACCGCCGAGCAGCGCGGGGACGCCGGAGCCGCCCGCGACCTGCACCGCCAGGGCCTGGAGCAGGCCCGGCTCACCGGGGACCCGCGCGCGGTGGCCCTGGCCCTGGAGGGGCTGGCGGGGGTCGCCGCCCTGGAGGGCGACGGCGTCGCCGCGGCCCGGCTGGTCGGCGCCGCCGAGCGGCTGCGCGAGGCCGCCGGGGCGCCGATGCCCGCCGCCGAGCGGTTCGACGTGGACCGCGTCCTGGCCGCCGCCCGCGCCCTGGCCGGTCCCGAGGCCGTCGGGGCCGCCCGGGCCGCGGGCCGCGCCCTCCCCCCGGAGGCCGCGGCCGCCGAGGCCCTCTCCCCCGCCCGGGAGCCTCAGCCGCGGTAGGCGGGTGGCCGGATGCGGCCAGGAGGGGACGGGGTACCCGCGGCGGGCGGGGCGGACCCGGCGGGGGTGACGTGGGGGTTCGCCGCTTTCAGCGGCAAACATTCCTATATGACTCAGAGATCATGGATGTTGACAGAACGTGGTGATCTCTTCTGCAATGTCGCCACCGTGTCCGATCGCCTCACCCCCGCTCACGGAGGCATCCCGTGGAGACCACCCGTTTCCCGTCCCCCAGGCGCGCCCGCATCCCCTCGGGCGTGCGCCGCACCCTCGTCCCCCTGACCGCCGCCGCGCTGATGCTCGGCACCCTGGCCGCCGGGAGCGCGACCGCCGAGCCCGAGTACGACCTGTACATCGTGGACGGCGCGAGCACCCCGCGGGACCGCACCGCCATCGCCTCGACCGGCGCCGCCATCGACCAGGTGGCCGCCGAGGAGGTCCTGGTCACCGCCACCCCCGACGACGCCGCGGAGATCGCCGCGCTCGGCTTCGGGGTGGAGGTGCTGGAGGTCCCCGGGGCGTTCGCCGCCCCCGACCCCGGTTACACCGACCACGCCGAACTCCTCGACCTCGTCGACAAGGTGGTCGCCGACCACCCCGACCTCGCCGTCCCGAGCGTCATCGGCACCTCGCACGAGGGCCGCGACATCGTCGCGGTCAAGATCAGCGACAACGCGGCGGCCGACGAGGACGAGCCCGAGGTGCTGTTCACCCACGCCCAGCACGCCCGCGAGCACCTGACCGTCGAGATGGCCGTCTACCTGATGGACCTGCTCACCGACGGGTACGGCACCGACGAGCGCATCACCGGGCTGGTCGACGGCCGCGAGATATGGATCGTCCCCAACGTCAACCCCGACGGCTCCGAGTACGACATGGCCGGCAGCGCCTGGCGGGACTGGCGCAAGAACCGCCAGCCCAACGCCGGGACCTCGGCGGTCGGCACCGACCTCAACCGCAACTGGGACTACGAGTGGGGCTGCTGCGGCGGCTCCTCCGGCAACCCGAGCAGCATCACCTACCGCGGCCCGGCCCCCGAGTCCGCCCCCGAGGTGCGGGTCGTCGCCGACTTCGTGCGGAGCCGGGTGGTGGGCGGCGAGCAGCAGATCACCGCCGCCATCGACTTCCACACCTACAGCGAGCTCATCCTGTGGCCGTTCGGCCACACCTACTCCGACGTCACCGACGGGATGACCCGCGAGGAGTACGACACGCACGCGGCCCTGGGCGCCCACATGGCCGACGCCAACGGGTACACGCCCCAGCAGTCCAGCGACCTGTACGTCACCGACGGCTCGATCAACGACTGGCTCTGGGGCGACCAGCGCATCGTCAACTTCACGTACGAGATGTACCCCCGCTCGGCCTGGGAGGGCGGCTTCTACCCGCCGTCCTCGGTGATCGACCGGGAGACCGAGCGCAACCGGGAGGCCGTGCTGCGGCTGCTCGACTACGCCGACTGCCCGTACCGCATCATCGGCGAGGAGGAGGCCTACTGCGGCTGACCCCCGCGTGGACGGCCCCTCCCCCCGAGCCAGTAGGGGGAGGGGCCGCTGTGCACCGCGGACGCAGGCGCAGGAGGAACCCGTCCGCGGCGGCCTGTGAGAGCGATGGCGCCCACGGGTTTCCGGAGGCCCGGAGCGAACGTCTTCGAGGACGAAGGCAGCCGGCCGCCAGGCCGTCCGTTGAGGGTGGTGGCGGGCGACGGGTGGGCGAGGGCGTGAGCGCACGGCCGAAGGTTCCCGTTCTCCGGGCGCCATCGCACGGGGCGAAGCGGAGCGGAGGCCCGAAGCGAGCAGGGTCGACTACGCGCCGGGGACCGGCTCGAACTCCTTGACCGCGTCGATCGCGGGCCCGTGCGGGGTGTTGGCCTCGCGCTCGATCATGATCTCGACGAGCACTGGGCGGGAGGTCGACCTGGCCTCCTTGCGGGCCCACTCCAGGGCGTCGCGGATCTCCCCCGGCTCCCAGACGCGGCGGCCCGCGCAGCCGTACGCCTCCATGATCTTGACGTTGTCGGTGCCGTACTCGTCGTAGTGGATGTCCACCTGGTAGTTCATCCCGTAGGGGATGGACGCCTGGCGGATCAGGCCCAGGTACTCGTTGTTGAGCATGATGATGACGTAGGGGACGTTGTACTGGGCGGCGACGGCCAGTTCCTCGACCATGTACTGGAACCCGTAGTCGCCGACGATGCCGACGACCTCGGCGTCCGGGTCGGTGTCCTTCAGCGCCTTCTTGACGCCGATGGCCGCGGGGATCTCCCAGCCCAGCGGGCCCGCCTGGCCGCAGATCTGGTAGCGGCGCGGCTTGTACGCCTTCTGGTGCTGGCCGCCCCAGATCTGGTACAGGCCGATCGCGGTGACGAAGTAGGTGTCCTCGTCGAAGACCTCGTTGATCTCCTTGTAGACGCGCGGCGCCTTGACCGGCACGCTGTCGAAGTCCTCGCGCCGGGTCAGGGTGGCCTTGAGCTCGCCGACCCGGTCGACCCAGGCCCCGACCTCGGCCCGGGCCTCCCGCCGCTTCGCCGCGGCCAGCAGCTCGCGCAGGAAGAGGCGGGCGTCGGAGACCACGCCCAGGTCGGGCTCGAAGACCCGGCCGATCTGGGTGGCCTCGATGTCGACGTGGATGAACTTGCGCTCGCCCCGGTAGACGTCGATCTGGCCGGTGTGCCGGTCGGCGAAGCGCGCGCCCACCGCCAGGACCAGGTCGGACTCCAGGAACGAGGCGTTGCCGTACCGCTGGGAGGTCTGCACGCCGGTCATGCCCGCGTACAGCGGCGAGTCCTCGTCGAAGGAGCCCTTGCCCATGAGGGTGACCTGGACCGGGACGCGCAGGTACTCGGCGAGTTCGCGCAGCTCCCCGGAGGCCTCGGCCAGGATGACGCCGCCGCCCGCCAGGATGAGCGGGCGCTCCGCCTCCAGCAGCAGGTCCAGGGCGCGCTCGACCCGGGGCAGGTGGGGCTCGACGGTGTTGACCTTGAGCGGGGCGTCCAGCTCGGGGTCGTAGTCGATGACCTGCTGGGCGATGTCGACGGGGATGTCGACGAGGACCGGCCCCGGGCGGCCCTCGCGGGCGATCCGGAACGCCTCGCGGAAGATCCACGGGGCGGTCGCCGCCTCCTTGATCTGCACCGCCCACTTGGTGACGGGCTTGGCGATCTCGACGATGTCGACGGCCTGGAAGCCCTCCTTGTCCAGCAGGTCGGTGCGCTGCTGGCCGGTGATGCAGACGATCGGGATGGAGTCGGCGATCGCGGTGTACAGGCCGGTGATCATGTTGGTCCCGGCGGGGCCGGAGGTGCCGATCGCCACGCCGACCTTGCCGGTGGTGCGCGACCAGCCGTCGGCCATGTGGGTGGCGCCCTCCTCGTGGCGGACGGTCAGGTGCTCGATCCCGCCGACGTCCTCCAGCGCCTTGTAGAGGGGCAGGATGGCGGCGCCGGGGCAACCGAAGGCGGTGTCGACGCCCTCGTCCTTCAGAACCTCGACGACCGCGTTCATCACGGGCATCCGTGTCATGGCTGTTCCTTCAGTGCTAGGGGGGAGTTCCGGGGGCGGGCCGGCTCCGGACGGTCACGCGGTGCGGCCAACACACGCGGCCGCCGGGCGGCCCGGGACGGCGGAGTGCTCTGCTCCGCCGCGCGGCCGCCTACTGCTCGCGGCCCGAGAGCTGCTCGACGATCTTCAGCAGCGCGGAGTGGTCGAGGCCGCCGTGGCCCTGCTGCTTGAGTGCCGCCACGTACTGGGCGACCTGGGAGCCCAGCGGGATCACCACCCCGGCGGCGTGCGCGGAGTCGGTGACGATGCGCATGTCCTTGTCGTGCAGGGCGATCCGGAAGCCGGGGGCGAAGTCGCGCTCGCGCATGGCCCTGCCCTTGCGCTGGAGCACGGTGCTGCCCGCGAGCCCGCCGCCCAGGACCTCCAGGCCGGCCTCGGTGTCGACGCCGTGGGCCTCCAGGAAGACCAGGGCCTCGGCCAGCAGCTGGATGTTGCCCGCGACGATGAGCTGGTTGGCGGCCTTGACGGTCTGCCCGGCGCCGTTGGGGCCGACCAGGACCGGGGTGGTGCCCAGGACGTCGAAGAGCGGGCGGGCCGCCTCGAAGTCCTCCTGGGAGCCGCCGACCATGATGGACAGCTTGGCCTCGATGGCCCCGGCCTCGCCGCCGCTGACCGGCGCGTCCAGGACCCGGAACCCGCGCTCGGCGCCGGCCTCGGCCACGGAGCGCGACACGTCGGGGCGGATGGTGCTCATGTCGATGATGAGCGTGCCGGGCTTGGCGTTCTCGAACACGCCGCCCTCGCCGAGCAGCAGCGCCTCGACGTCCGGGGAGTCGGGGACCATCGTGATGACGGCGTCGGCGTCGGCGACCGCCCCGGCGACGCCGCCGCCGCGCAGCCCGCCCTCGGCGACGAGGGCGTCCACGCGGTCGGGGGTGAGGTTGTGGCCGGTGACGGTGTACCCGGCGCGGACGAGGTTGACGGCCATGGGCAGGCCCATGATGCCGAGTCCGATGAAGGCGACCTTGCGGATGGACACGGTGTGCCCCTTCCTGTTCGTGGCTGTGGGTGCGGGCGCGCGGTTCAGCGCAGGCGGCCGAAGCTCTGCGCGGTGGGGACGGTGGGCTTGTACTCCAGGCCCACCAGGCCCTGGTATCCGCCCTTCTGGGCGGCGGTGAGGAGGTCGTCGATGGGCAGCTCTCCGGTGCCGGGCTCGCCGCGGCCGGGGACGTCGGCGATCTGGACGTGTCCGAACTCGGCGGCGTGGTCGCGGACGACGGCGGCGACGTCGTCGCCGTTGGCGGCCAGGTGGTACAGGTCGGCCAGCAGGGCGACGTTGCCGGCCCCGGCGGCCCGGGCCCCGGCGACGAAGTCGAGGCCGTCGCGGGCGGTCTTGAGCGGGTAGTCCTCGGCGCCGCTGAGGGGCTCGATGAGGACGGTGCCGCCGACCCGGGCGACCGCCTCGGCGGCGGCGACGGTGTTCTCCAGTGCCAGGCGGTCCTGCTCGGCGGGGTCCACCCCGGCCTGGCGCAGGCCGTACAGGGCGTTGAAGCCGGTGGTGCCGGTGCGCTCGGCGATCGCGGTGACGACGTCGAGGTTGGCGCGGAACTCGGCGGAGCGCGCGGGCTGGGAGAGCACGCCCCGGTCGGGCCCGGGCAGGGCGCCGGCGAAGAAGTTGAGGCCGGTCAGCCGTACGCCCGCGGCCTCGATGGCGGCGATGAACGCGTCGACGTCCTCCCGGGGCGGGGTGGCGCTCTCGAAGGGCCACCAGAACTCGACGGCGTCGAACCCGGCCTCGCGGACGGCCCGGGGGCGCTCGTTGAGGGGCAGCTCGGTGAAGAGCATGGAGCAGTTCACCGTGTACCCGAGGGTGTGGCTCATGCACGGCCTCCGTGGTTACTTCCGCAATGTGGAACTTGCTTTTCGCTTTAAGGAATGATTTGAGTGTGCGTCGGGTCGCCCCGGTTGTCAACACCCCCAGGGCCGACCGGCCGCCGCCGGCCGCGCCGACCACCCCCGGCACCCTCCGGACCACGACCGCCTCCGCACGTTCGGCGGATCTTTTGCCCATGTCATGAATCCGCTTGTTTTTCACCGAAAGCCCCTTGCGAGTGTTGACAAGGTCACACTGCCATCAACTAGAGTCCCTGCAATCCGTAATACGGAATCGCATGTCTGCACTATGAAAGCCCGGCTTCGGCCGGGTCACGGGAGAACCCCATGCCCGAAAGCACCTCGGCGGAGCCGGACACCCGGCCCGACCAGGGTCTGGACCGGCTCAACGCCCTCTCCGAGGAGGGACTGCGCGCCGAGCTCGCGCAGTGCCTGGACGTGGAACGCTGGGTGCGGGCCGTCGCGGCCGCCGCCCCCTACGCCGACCGCGCCGCCCTCCTCGACACGGCCGACGCCCACGCCCGCGAGATCACGGCCGACGAGGTCGCCTCCGCACTGGCCCGCCACCCCCGCATCGGGGAGAAGGCCCGGGGCCGGGGCACCGAGGCCGCCTGGTCGCGCGGAGAGCAGTCCGCGTTCGCCTCCGAGACCGACGACGCCGCCGTCCGCGTCCAGCGCATCTTCCAGTACGCCCAGCAGGAGTACGAGGAGAGGTTCGGGCAGATCTACCTGGTCTGCGCCAGCGGCCGCGGCCCCCGCGACCTGCTGTCCGACCTGGTCGGACGGCTCGGCAACGACCGCGACACCGAACTGGCCGTCGTCGGCGGCGAACTGCGCCGGATCGCCGCCCTGCGCCTGGTCAAACTCCTGGAGGCCGAAGGATGAGCCACGTCACCACGCATGTCCTGGACGCCGCGCTCGGCCGCCCCGCGGCCGGCGTCCCCGTCCGGCTGGAGGCCGCGGCCGACCCCGGCCGCTCCTCCTGGAAGACCGTCGCCGAGGGCGTGACCGACGGCGACGGCCGGGTCGGCGACCTGGGCCCCGAGCGGCTCGCCGCCGGATACCACCGGATCACCTTCGACACCGCCGCCTACTTCGGGGCGACGGGGCAGCGGGGGTTCTACCCCGAGGTCTCCATCGTGTTCGACCTCGCCGACGAGGACGCGCACTACCACGTGCCGCTCCTGCTCAGCCCGTTCGCCTACTCCACCTACCGGGGCTCCTAGGCCCTGTTCCCGAACGCCCTCCTGTACCGCCGGGCACGGACCCGCAGCGCAGCGGAGGTTCAGGGGAACACGGCGACGGACACCCGAACGCAACCGAAAGGACACGCCTCAGGACACGGCGACACGCAGGATCACAGACTCAGGGTGCGTGATAGGTCCTTCCGCATGACCAGCGGTCCTCCCTCGTACGCACAGCGTTCACACGCGAACGACGAAGACTTATCCACACGGATGGAGTTCACCCTGATGGGCATCAGACTCGGAGACAACCAGTACGGCAAGGCCGAGGTGCGCCTCGTCCACGTCGACCGCCAGACCGACGTCCACCGGATCAAGGACGTCAACGTCACCTCCCAGCTGCGCGGCGACCTGGAGGACGTCCACACCGTCGGCGACAACGCCACGTGCCTGCCGACCGACACCCAGAAGAACACGGTCTACGCCAAGGCCCGCGAGTGGGGCGGCGTCGGCGCCGTCGAGGACTTCGCGCTGCGCCTGGCCCGCCACTTCGTCGACGAGCACGAGTACGTGCACGGCGCCCGGCAGGAGATCGAGGAGTACTCCTGGGAGCGCATCGTCACCTCCGACGGCCCCCACGACCATTCCTTCGTGCGCAACGGCGCCGAGACCCGCACCACCGTCGTCACCAAGGACGGCGGCCGCGAGTGGGTCGTCTCCGGCTTCACCGGCCTGACCGTCCTGAAGTCCACCGGCTCGGAGTTCCACGGGTACCCCAAGACCCGCTACACCACGCTCCAGGAGACCACGGACCGCATCCTGGCCACGGACGTCACCGCCCGCTGGCGCTACATCGGCACCGACCACGACTTCGACAAGGCCTACGCGTCCATCCGCGCGCTGTGCCTGGAGGCCTTCGCGAACACGCACAGCCTCGCCCTCCAGCAGACCCTCTTCCAGATGGGCACCGCCGTCCTGGAGGCGCACCCCGAGGTCGCCGAGATCCGCTTCTCGATGCCCAACAAGCACCACTTCCTGGTGGACCTGTCGCCGTTCGGCCTGGACAACCCCAACGAGGTGTTCTTCGCCGCCGACCGCCCCTACGGAAAGATCGAGGCCGTCGTCGAGCGCGACGACGCCCCCGAGCCGGGCGACGCGTGGAAGTCCGTGCCGGGCTTCGTCTGATCCCCGCCCTCCCCCGGGGCCCGACGTGCGGCCGGGCCCCGGACCCGCCCCCCGATCCGAGGTGACCCCTCGCCTGCCCGCAGCGCAGCGGGCTGCCCGCCTCCGCCGTGCCCCGGCACGGGCCGCAGGCGGTGCGATTCGTCGGGCGCACGCGCCCGAGAGACCGACCACCCCCCGTGGTCACCTGAACAAAGGCTGGAAACTGGCCATGTCGAACAGTCCGTCCGCGAAGGACTCGGCCACAACGAACGCCCCCGCCCCGCGCCCCGAGGACGAGAAGCTGCCGCCCCGGCTGCTGCTCGTCTACGGGATCCAGCACATCCTCACCATGTACGCCGGCGCGGTCGCGCCGGCCCTGGTCATCGGCGCCGCCGCCGGACTCGCGAACGACCCCGCCTCCATGGGGATACTCGTCAGCGGCGCGCTGCTGGTGGCCGGGATCGCCACCCTCATCCAGACCGTCGGCCACCGCCGGATCGGCGCCCAGATGCCGATCGTGGTCGCCGCCTCCTTCGTCCCCGTCAGCGCCGTCACCACCCTGGCCGCGGGCGAGAACGGCGAGAACCTGCCGGTGGCGTTCGGCGCCTCCCTGGCCGCCGGCGTCTTCGCCCTGTGCCTGACCCCGTTCTTCGGGCAGCTCATCCGCTTCTTCCCGCCGATCGTCACCGGCACGATCATCACCGTCATCGGGGTCAGCCTGATGCCGGTGGCCGCCCGGTGGATCATGGACGGCGGCGTCCACACCGGCGCGGACGGCGCGTCGGTCCCGGCCGCGCCCCTGGCCAACCTGGCCCTGGCCGGGGTCACGCTCGCCGTCATCCTCCTGGGCTCCCGGGTGCTGCCCGGGATCTGGGGGCGGCTGTCCATCCTGCTCGGCATGGTGGTGGGCACCCTGGTGGCGCTGCCCCTGGGCATGGCCGACTTCAGCCGGGTCGGCGAGGCCGACATCGTGTTCAACCCGACCTCGGTGTTCTACTTCGGCGCCCCGCAGTTCCAGCCCGCCGCGATCGCCACGATGTGCGTGATCATGCTGGTGGTCCTCACCGAGGGCGCCTCGCACATCATCGCCGTCGGCGAGATCACCGGGACGAAGGTGGACGCCCGGCGCATCTCGGCGGGCCTGCGCGCCGACGTGAGCGGGTCGATCATCGGCCCGATCTTCAACTCCACCCCGACCAGCTCGTTCGCCCAGAACATCGGGCTGCTGGCGCTCACCGGGATCCGCAGCCGCTACGTGGTGGCGGTGGGCGCGGGCATCCTCATCCTGCTGGGCATGTTCCCGATCCTGGGCGGCGTGATGGCCGCCCTGCCCGCCCCGGTCCTGGGCGGGGCCGGCCTGGTGCTGTTCGGCAGCGTGGCCGCCAGCGGCGTCAAGACGCTGGCCAAGGTGGACTTCACCCGCAACCTCAACCTGGTGCTGGTGGCCGCGTCGGTCGGGGTGGCGGTCATCCCGCTCGCCTACCCGACGTTCTACTCCTTCCTGCCCTCGTCCGTGGAGATGATCGCCCACTCCGGGATCATCGGCGCCGCGGTGTCGGCGATCCTGCTGAACATCTGCTTCAACGTGATCGGCGGCGGCGACCGGGCGGAGCCGGCCGCGATCGACACCCGGGAGATCGGCTCGGCCGGCCCGGGCGAGGCCAAGTACACCGACCAGGCGGGGGCCGCCTACCGCGAGGAGGACCCCGACCGGATCTGAGCCGGTCCCCCGCGGCGGGGGCGGGTGCGTGCCATCGGGGCGCACCCGCCCCCGTTCCCTTTCCCGTTCACCGGAGCCGAATGGTATGCCTGTGACCATGACCGACTGGGACCTGCGCAAGCTGCGCGTGCTGCGCACCCTCGACCGGGTCGGGACGGTGCGCGCCACCGCCGAGGCCCTGTCCACCACCCCCTCCGCCGTCTCCCAGCAGCTGTCCGCCCTGTCCCGCCAGGTGGGGGTGGAGCTGCTGGAGCCGCACGGGCGCCGGGTGCGGCTCACCGACGCCGCCCGGGTGCTGCTGCGGCACACCGACATCGTGCTGGCCCAGCTGGAGCGGGCCGAGGCGGAGCTGGACGGGTTCGCCCGCGGCGGGGCCGGGACGGTGCGGGTGGGCGCGTTCGCCACGGCCGTGCCCGGGCTGGTGGTGCCCGCGCTGAGCGCGGTGCGCGACGCCCACCCGGGCCTGGCGGTGCGGGTGCACCAGGCCGAGGCGTCGGAGGTGTACGACCTGCTGGCCGCGGGGGAGATCGACATCGGCCTGTCGCTGGCCGCGCAGGCCCCGACCGGGCGCGACGACCGCTTCGAGCGCGCCGGCCTGCTCACCGACCCCATGGACGCGGCCCTGCCCGCCCGGCACCGGCTGGCCGGGGCCCCCGCGCTGCGCCTGCGCGAACTGGCCGGGGAGCCCTGGATCTACGGCGCCGACGGCCCGTGGCGGGACATCACGGTGGCGGCCTGCGCCCAGGCCGGGTTCGCCCCGGAACAGGCGCACGTGGCCTCGGACTGGCGGGCCATCCTCGACATGGTCGCCGCCGGGCTGGGGGTGGCGCTGGTGCCGCGGCTGGCAGCGGCCGGGGACAGCCCCGGGGTGGCCCTGCGGGTGCTGCACGAGGACCGGCCGCGGCGGCACGTGGTGTGGGCGGTGCGCGCCGGGTCGCGGGAGCGGCCGCAGATCGCGGTGGCGCTGCGGGCCCTGGTGGACCGCGCGGCCGCCCTCGCCACCGCGAATGTTCAGTTCGAATGAACACGGTGATCGGAAACTTTCGCTGGAAATGACCGTTTCCTCCTGCCAATCTGAGGATGTCCGAAAGATCCCTCGCTCGGCAGGAGGACCATGAGCACCACCCCCGGCTTCGATCCGCGCGCCTACAACGCCCGCCCCTACTCCGGCGGCGACCCCTACGCCGACTACCGGCCCACCGACCTCGACCTCGGCGGCCTGGTGGACCTCGCGGACCGCAGGCTCGGGGGCGCCGTGGTCGCCGCCAACGACGAGTTCTTCGCCCACCGCGAGAACATGCTGCGGCCCGAACCCGCCGAGTTCGACCCCCACGCCTTCGGGCACAAGGGCAAGGTCATGGACGGCTGGGAGACCCGGCGCCGCCGCGGCCCGGCCGCCGACAGCCCCCACCCCTCGGCCGACGACCACGACTGGGCGCTGGTCCGCCTGGCCCTGCCCGGCGTGGTCCGCGGCGTGGTCGTGGACACCGCGCACTTCCGCGGCAACCACCCCACCGAGGTGAGCGTGGAGGCCGCCCACGTGGAGGGCACCCCCACCACCGACGAGCTGCTCAAGGCCGAGTGGACCGAGCTGGTGGCGCGCACCCCCGTGTACGGACACGCCGCCAACGGGTTCGAGGTGGCCGACGGGCACCGCTGGACCCACCTGCGGGTCAAGCAGTTCCCCGACGGCGGCATCGCCCGCCTGCGCGTGTACGGCGAGCCGGTCGCCGATCCTGTCTGGCTGGCCGCCCTGGGCTCCTTCGACCTGGTCGCGCTGCTCAACGGCGGCGCGGTGGAGGACGCCTCGGACCGGTTCTACTCCTCCCCCGAGAACATCATCGCGCCGGGCCGCTCCCAGAAGATGGACGACGGCTGGGAGAACCGGCGGCGCCGCGACGACGGCCACGACTGGGTGCGCTTCCGGCTCGCCGCCCAGGGCGAGATCCGCGCCCTGGTCCTGGACACCTCCTACCTCAAGGGCAACTCCGCCGGGTGGGTGACGGTGCTGGGCCGCGACGCGGAGGGGGACGACCCCGAGGCGTGGTTCGAGATCCTGGGCCGCACCCGGCTGGAGCCGGACGGCATCCACCGGTTCGTGCTCCCGGCGCCGGTGACCGCCACGCACGTGCGGACCGACGTCTTCCCCGACGGCGGCCTCGCCCGCCTGCACGTGTACGGATCCCTGACCGAGGCCGGGACCGCCGGCCTGGAGCGCCGGTGGGCACGGACCCGCGCCTGACCGAGAGCCGGGGGCCGGTGTTCGGCGGTCGGCCGCCGGCCCCCTCCCCTCCGCCGGCACGGGGAGAGGACGGAGGGCGGCGCACCCGCACGGGTGCGCCGCCCTCCCCCGTCGTCTCAGGAGCGCTCGATCATCCGCCCCGCCGTGGAGTCCCCGGTGACCTCGGCCCCGCGCAGCAGGGTGCGCCGGACCCGGCCGGTGAGCACCGCGCCGTCGTAGGCGCTGACCGGGTTGCGGTGGGCCAGCTCCCGGGCGTCCACCCGCACCTCCTCCTCCGGGGCGAAGAACACCAGGTCGGCGTCGGTCCCGGCGGCGATCGCGCCCTTGCCGGACACCCCGGCCACCCGGGCGGGGGCGGCCGACATCCAGGCCACCACCTCGGCCAGCGGAACACCGCGCCGCCTCGCCTCGGTCCACATCGCGGGCAGCCCCACCTGGAGACCGGAGATCCCGCCCCAGGCGGTGCCGAAGTCACCGGTGTCCAGGTCCTTGAGGTCGGGGGTGCTCGGCGAGTGGTCGCTGACCACGCAGTCGATCAGGCCCTCGCGCAGCGCCCGCCACAGCAGGTCGCGGTTGCCCTCCCCGCGGATCGGGGGGCAGCACTTGTACCCGGTGGCACCGGCCGGGACGGCCTCCGCGGCCAGGGTCAGGTAGTGCGGGCAGGTCTCCACCGTGAGGCGGACGCCCTCCTCCCGGGCCCGCGCGATGAGCGGCAGCGCCGCGGCGCTGGACAGGTGCAGGATGTGCGCCCGCACGCCGGTGCGCCGGGCCGTCTCGATCACCAGGGAGATCGCCCGGGTCTCGGCGTCGTCGGGCCGCGAGGCCAGGAAGGCGGCGTAGTCGCGCCCGGCGGCCACCGGGGCCGCGGCCAGCACGTCGGGGTCCTCGGCGTGCACGATGAGCAGCCCGTCGAACGCGGCGATCGCCTCGGCGGCGGTGGCCAGCTCGGCGGCGGACAGGTGCCCGAACTCGTCGACCCCCGAGGGCGACAGGAACGACTTGAACCCGAAGACCCCGCGCTCCCACAGCGCGGTCAGCTCCCCTGTCCCGCCGGGACGGCTGTTCTCCGGCACCGCGCCGCCCCAGAAGCCGACGTCCACCGCCAGGACGCCGTCGGCGGCCGCCCGCTTGGCGTCCAGCCCGGCGACGGTGGTCGTGGGCGGGACGCTGTTGAGGGGCATGTCCACCAGGGTGGTCACCCCGCCCAGGGCGGCGGCCCGGGTGGCGGAGGCGAAGCCCTCCCACTCGGTGCGGCCGGGTTCGTTGACGTGCACGTGGCTGTCCACCAGCCCGGGCAGCAGCACCTCGTCGGCGGCGGCGCGCAGCTCGCGCGCCCCGGTCAGCGGCGCGTCCGCGCCGTCCAGCACCTCGACCACCGTTCCGTCGCGCACCCCGAGGGTCACCGGGCGCTCCCCCCGCGGGGTGAGGGCCCGCTCGGCGCGGACGACCAGATCGAGACGGTCCATCTCCTACCTTTCCTTCACGGGGACGCCCGGACCCCCGAGGGGGTCCGGGCGTCCCGACAACGGCCGCACGGGGCGGCCCGGTCCGGCGCCCGTTCCGTGCCGGGGCGCCGGACCCGGTCAGCCCACCCGGCGGGTGGCCAGGGCCAGGAGGGTGTCGGCGTCGGTGCCGGTCGCCTCGGCGACCTCCCCGCCGTCCAGGGCTCCGCAGCGCAGCCCCTGGGCCAGCACCGAGGCCAGCGCCTGGGCGGTGGCGGGCTCGTCGGCAACGTTGCCGCCCTCCACCGACCCCAGGTAGGCGCGCAGCCGCGCCGCGGCCGGCGCGAACGCCTCACGGTAGAACACGAATCCGGCCAGGTGGCGGATCGGCAGCTGGCGGGGGTGCAGGTCCCAGCCCTGGTAGAAGCCGCGCTCCAGGGAGCGGGACACCAGGCCGGCGTGCAGCCGCCAGGCGGCGTGCACCTCCTCGGCGGTGCCGACCGGCAGGATGTTGCTGCCGCCGTCGGAGAGCCACACGCCGGTCCCGGCGGCGGCCACCTGCATGACGGACTTGGCGTGGTCGGCCACCGGGTGGGCCAGGCTCTGGTGGGCGGCGGTGATCCCGCAGGCGGCGCTGTAGTCGTAGGTGCCGTAGTGCAGGGCGGTGACCCGGCCCGCCCCGGCGGCGATCATCCGGGGAACGGCGACGGTGCCGTCGGCGAGCAGGATCGACTGGGGGGTCTCGATCTGCAGCTCGAAGCCCAGCCGCCCCTCCTCCAGGCCGTAGCGCCGCTCCAGCCGACCGGCCAGCCAGGCCATCGCCTCCACCTGCTCGACGGAGGTGATCTTGGGCAGGGTGAGGACCAGGCCCTCGGGCAGGGAGCCGTGCGCCTCCAGGAGGGTGCGCAGGAAGAGGTCGAGGGTGCGCACACCGCGGTGGCGGCCGGCGGCCTCCATGCCCTTCATCCGGATGCCGAAGTAGGGGGTGGCCTCCCCCTTGGCCAGGTCCGCGGCGAACGCCTCGGCCACGGCGCGGGTGTGGGCGTCCTCCGCCTCGTCGCCGGGGGCGCCGTAGCCGTCCTCGAAGTCGGCGCGCAGGTCCTCGACGGGCTCGGAGGCGAGCTTGGCGCGCACGCGGGGCAGGGCGTCGGCGACGGCCGCCTCGTCCAGGCCGGTGATCCGGGCCAGGTCGGCGGGTTCGGGGGCGTACTCGTCGAGCGAGGCCAGCGCCTGCGCACCCCAGTCGGCGGCCAGGCCCGGGCCGACGCGGTCGGCGGGCACGTAAACGCTGTGCACCGGCTGCCGGGCGCCGCGCGCACCCGGGTACTCCCGGCCCAGGCGGGCGTCCGCGTCGGCGAGCCGGGAGTCGAGTCCGGCGACCAGATCAGCAAGGTCCCGGGGGGTGTCCTTGGCCACGTCCGATGTCCTCCTCCGTGGTCGGCGCGTCTTTGCGAGGCACGCGCAAATTCCTATATGCGGATACTAACTTCTACTATCCGGAAGAACAAGGGTTCAGGGCGGCCCAGACCACGGGTCCCGGGAGTTCCCTCGGAAAGCAAGAGCGAAAACCCTCTTTCGTATTGCAAAATAAGGAGGGTGACCGCAGCGGCCCACAGCAGGGGAGCACCAGCCTTGGCAGCCTCACAGACATCCGGCGCGGACCTGGCCCGCCCCGACGACCCGGTCCGGCGCACCGGCGGGGTCCAGTCCCTCGACCGCGCGTTCGCGCTGCTGGAGATCATGGCGGACGCCGGCGGGGAGACCTCCCTCAGCCAGCTCGCCGACGCCTCCGGCCTCCCCCTGCCCACCATCCACCGGATCATCCGCACCCTGGTCGGCAACGGGTACGTGCGCCAGCTCCCCTCCCGCCGCTACGCCCTGGGCCCCCGCCTCATCGGCCTGGGCGACAAGGCCGCCAAGATGCTCGGCACCTGGGCCCGCCCCCACCTGGCCCAGCTCGTGGAGGAGCTCGGCGAGACCGCCAACCTCGCCATGCTCGACGGCGACAAGGCCATCTACGTCGCCCAGGTGCCCTCGCCGCACGCCATGCGCATGTTCACCGAGGTCGGCCGCCGCGTCCTGCCCCACTCCTCCGGGGTCGGCAAGGCACTGCTCTCCCAGCTCGGCGACGAGGAGGCGCTGGCCACCGTCCGCCGCACCGGGATGCCCGCCGCCACCAACCGCACCATCACCGACCCCGAACGGTTCATCGCCGAACTCCACACCATCCGCCACAACGGCTACGCCATCGACGACGGGGAGCAGGAGATCGGCGTACGCTGCGTCGCCGTCCCCGTCACCGGGGCCCCCTCCGGGATGGCCGTGTCCATCTCCGGCCCCGAGGCCCGGGTGAGCTGGGACTTCGTCAACCGCGCCGCCCCCATCGTCCAGCAGTGCGCGGCCACCCTGGCCGGGGACCTCAACAACCAGAACCCCCGGGACTGAGCCCTCCCGGCCCCGCGCCCGGGCGCGGGGCCGGGACGCGAACGGGCCCCGGAGCCGTCGCTCCGGGGCCCGTTCGCGCACGCCCTGCTACGTCGGCTGGTCGAAGCCCAGCTTGCGCAGCTGCTTGGGGTCGCGCTGCCAGTCCTTGGCCACCCGCACCCGCAGGTCCAGGAACACCCGCTGCCCGAGCAGGCCCTCGATCTGCTTGCGGGCCCGCGAACCCACGTCGCGCAGGCGGGAGCCCTTGGTGCCGATCACGATCGCCTTCTGGCTGGGGCGCTCCACGTACAGCGAGGCGTAGATGTCCACCAGCTCCTTGCCGGGCCTGGTGTTCTCCCGCTCCCCCATCTCGTCGACGACCACCGCGATCGAGTGCGGCAGCTCGTCGCGCACGCCCTCCAGGGCGGCCTCGCGGATCAGCTCCGCGACCAGCATCTCGTCCGGCTCGTCGGTGAGGTCGCCGTCCGGGTACAGCGGCGGCCCCTCCGGCAGGTGCGAGCACAGCACGTCGGTGACGGTCTCCAGCTGGTAGGAGGCCTGCGCCGACACCGGGACGATGTCCGCCCACTCCCCCAGCCGGTCCACCGCCATCAGCTGCTCGCCCACCTGCGCCCTGTCGGCCAGGTCGGTCTTGGTCACCAGCGCGACCACCGGGGTGTTCGTCTGCTCGGCCAGCTCCCTGGCGATGTAGGTGTCACCGCGCCCGATCGGCTCGTTCGCGGGCAGGCAGAACGCGATGACGTCCACCTCGACCAGCGTGGACCGCACCAGCGAGTCCAACCGCTCCCCCAACAGGGTGCGCGGCTTGTGCAGTCCGGGCGTGTCCACGATGATCAGCTGCGCGTCGGGCCGGTGCACGATCCCGCGCACCGTGCGCCGCGTGGTCTGCGGCCGGTTGCTCGTGATCGCCACCTTCTGGCCGACCAGGGCGTTCATCAGGGTGGACTTGCCCACGTTCGGGCGGCCGACGAAGCACGCGAAACCGCTGCGGAAGCCCTCCGGGTAGGAGGGCATCGTCAGCGGCACCCGCAGCTTCTCCAGGTCGAGGTCGTTCATATGTCCTTCTTCAGCGGCGGATGATGCCCGCCGGCACCCCGTCGGGGGCGGCGATCACCACCGTCGCGGTCTTGAGGTCGTCCAGCACGGCGCGATCGGCCCCGTCGAGCTCCGGCTCCGCGGTGACCACCACCGCGGCCTCCAGCGCGGTCGCCTCACCGGAGACCGCCGCGGCCACGGCCGCCTGGAGCGCGCTGAGCTTCAGCGAGGGCAGCGACACCGTGGTCGCCACGTAGGTACGGCCGGTCTCGTCGCGCACCGCGGCGCCCTCGGGCGCGGCGTTGCGGGCCCGCGAGGCGCGCGCGAGGGTGACGAGCTTGGTGTCCTCGGCGCCCAGGGTCGTGTCGCTCACTGTTCCGTGCTCCTTGTGTTCTTGTTCCCGTCCCGCTCGTCCTCACCCTGTTCTCCGGGAAGGCGTTCCACGAGGACGGTCGTCATCCGGTTGCGGCGGCTGCTCTTCCCCTCCAGGGTGAGCCTGAGCCCAGCGTATTGCGCCTGGGCCCCGCCCGACGGGACCCGCCCCAGCACGAACGCCACCAGGCCGCCGACCGTCTCGACGTCGTCGACGTCCAGGTCCTCGTCGGGGAACAGCTCGGCCAGCTCGCCCAGCGGCAGCCGCGCCGTCACCCGGACCCGGTCCTCGTCCAGCCACTGCACCGGGGGGATCTCGTGGTCGTACTCGTCGGTGATCTCGCCGACGATCTCCTCCACGATGTCCTCCAGCGTGACCAGCCCGGCGGTGCCGCCGTACTCGTCGATGGCCACCGCGACGTGGTTGCGCTGCTTCTGCATCTCGCGCAGCAGCTCGTCGATGGGCTTGGTGTCGGGCACGTAGGTGGCCGGGCGCATGACGTCGCCCGCGGTCAGCGGCACCTCCCCGCCGGGGTTGCCCGCCGCCGCGGCCCAGCGGTCGCGCAGCCGGTCCACCAGGTCCTTGAGGTAGACGATGCCGACCACGTCGTCCTCGTCCTCCCCGGTGACGGGGATGCGCGAGTACCCGCTGGCCAGCGCCAGGGTGAGCACGGCGTCGGCGTCGGCCTCCCGCGAGGTGAACACGATGTCGGGGCGGGGCACCATGACCTCGCGCACCGACGTGTCGTCGAGCTTGAACACCGAATGGATCATCTGGCGCTCCTCGGGGTCGATGACCTCCCCCTGCTCGGCCAGGTCCACCAGCTGGCGCAGCTCCACCTCGGTGCTGAACGGCCCCTCCCGGTCGCCCTTGCCGCGCGGGGTGAGCGCCCGCCCGGCGCCCACCAGCAGCTGCGCCAGCGGGCCCACCACGACCTGGACCGGGTACACGATCGCCACGGAGGCGCGGGCCAGCTGCCCGGAGAACTGGCGGCCCAGGATGCGCGGGGTGACGGCGATCAGCACCGACTCCACCACGACCATCGCCACCGCCGTCAGGACCAGCGCGGGCCAGCCCAGTCCCAGCAGGAAGACCATGCCGACCGCGGCGGCGATGACCGCGCACACCTCGCAGACCACGCGCAGGAACAGCAGCACGTTCAGGTGGCGGGTGGGGTCGGCGGCCACCTTCTCCCAGCCCCGGCCGGTGCCCTCGGGCAGGCCCACGGACGCCACCCGGGTGACGGCGACCTCGGCGGCCACCAGGAACCCGGCCACGGCGGTGAGCGCCAGGGCGACGGCGAACGACGTGATCCATTCGACGGGGTCGCCGGTGGTCAGGGCGGCGACATCGGGCCACACCGACGGTCTCATCAGGCGGTCTCGTCCCCCTCCGCGGCCCGCTGGGCCTCGCTCTCCCGCCAGGAGGCGAGGATCTCACCCTGGAGGCCGAACATCTCCTTGTGCTCGTCCGGCTCGGCGTGGTCGTAGCCCAGCAGGTGCAGGATGCCGTGCGTGCACAGCAGGTCGATCTCCGCCTCGGTGCTGTGCCCGGCCTTCTCGGCCTGGCGCTCGGCCACCTGCGGGCAGATGATCACGTCACCGAGGACGCCGGGCTCGCTGGTGCGGCCGGGGCCGCCGGGGCGCAGTTCGTCCATGGGGAACGACAGCACGTCCGTCGGTCCGGGCTCGTCCATCCAGCGCACGTGCAGGTCGGCCATCGGGCCCTCGTCGACCAGGACCACGGACAGCTCGGCCAGCGGGTGCACCCGCATGGCGTCCAGCACGTACCGGGCGAGCCGGGAGAGCCGCTCCTCGTCCACGGTGGTGACGCCGGACTCGTTGGCGACGTCGATACTCATCGGTTGCGGATGCCTCACTTGATCGTTGCGGTCGGGCGCCGCAGGGCGGGCACCCCTAGGGCAGCGGAAGCGGTGAGCGCGCACGCGGCGCGCCCACCGGCTCCCTTGCCACCCCTTAGTCTGCCCGCTGTCGTGGGTGGGCGCTCCCGGTCCCGGCCTCGCCCGGGGTGTCGGGGGCCTCACGGCGGGGCGACAGGCCCCGCCCCCGGCCGCCGCGGCGGTCGCCCTGACCGCCCCCGGCGCCGTTCTGCCGGTCGGCGTCGTAGCGCCCGTAGGCGTCGACGATCTGTCCCACCAGCTTGTGCCGGACCACGTCCTCGCTGCTCAGCTTGCAGAACGCGATGTCGTCGATATCACGCAGGATCGTCTCGATGGTGCGCAGCCCGCTGGCCTGCCCGCTGGGCAGGTCCACCTGGGTGACGTCGCCGGTCACCACGATCTTGGACCCGAACCCCAGCCGCGTCAGGAACATCTTCATCTGCTCGGGCGAGGTGTTCTGCGCCTCGTCCAGGATGATGAAGGAGTCATTAAGGGTTCTACCCCTCATATACGCCAGGGGGGCGACCTCGATGGTGCCGGCGGCCATCAGCTTGGGGATGGAGTCCGGGTCGAGCATGTCGTGCAGGGCGTCGTAGAGCGGCCGCAGGTAGGGGTCGATCTTGTCGTAGAGGGTGCCGGGCAGGAAGCCCAGGCGCTCGCCGGCCTCGACCGCGGGGCGGGTGAGGATGATCCGGTTGACCTCTTTGTCCTGTAGCGCCTTGACCGCCTTGGCCATGGCCAGGTACGTCTTGCCGGTACCCGCCGGGCCGATCCCGAAGACGACCGTGTGCCGGTCGATGGTGTCGACGTAGCGCTTCTGGTTGACCGTCTTGGGGCGGATGGTCTTGCCGCGGTTGGACAGGATGTTGGTGGTGAGGACGTCCGCCGGGCGCTCGGTCCCCGGCGAGCGCAGCATGTGGACCATGCGCTCGATGGTGTCCGGGGTGACGTGGGTGCCGCTCTTGGCCAGCTCGATGAGCTCTTCGATCAGGCGGACGACGACGGCGGTCTCCTCCGGGGAGCCGCTGATGGTGAACTCGTTGCCGCGGACGTGGATGTCGCTCTCGAAGGCCCGCTCCAAGGCTCTGAGGAGCTCGTCCCCCGAGCCGAGCAGGTTGATCATCGTGTGCTCGTCGGGCACCACGACCTTGACCTGGGCGTCCCGTCGCGGATGCGTGTGCGTTGTCTCGGCCATGGTGTGGCCTTGCGGCCGCTGTCCCTGCCCTTCGGGGTCGGGCGTCCCGACGGCGGGTGGGGCGCCTCATGTGACGGTCCGGGCCGCTTGCGCTGCGGCGCCGGCGGGGCCCCGGGCCGGGGGTCGGCGAACCCCCTCAGCCTCCTCAGGCCCACGGCCACGAGTCTAGCAAGGCACCCCGCACCCGCTCGATCGGTTATTCGCGGGTCACCCCGGGGGCCAGTTGAGGCCGCGCCCGCCCAGGAGGTGCCCGTGGAGGTGGAAGACGGTCTGCCCCGCGCCGCTGCCGGTGTTGAACACCAGCCGGTAGCCGCTCTCGGCGACGCCCTCGTCCTCGGCGACCGCGCGGGCCTCCCTCACGATCGCGTCCAGCAGCCCGGTGTCGGCCTCGGCCGCGGCCCCGGCGTCGGCGTAGTGCTCGCGCGGAATGACCAGGACGTGGGTGGGCGCCTGGGGGTTGATGTCGCGGAACGCGATGGTCCGCTCCCCCTCCCGGACGATCTCGGCGGGCACCTCCCCCCGCACGATCTTGCAGAACAGGCAGTCGGCCTGTGTGGTCATCGGCAACCTCCGTCGCATCGGGTCGGCACCATGATGCCGCAGGCCGGGCCCGGGGGCCGCACGCGTCCGTTCCACCCGGAAAGGGACGGTTCCCACCGCGGTCCGCCGGAAGCGCGATAGGCTTCCCTCCCGTGCGCGTCGGCGGCTCGAGCACCGTCCATCTCGGCCACGCTCGGGCGTGTTCGGGTTGAATCGCGCTCCTACCTGGAAAAGAAGAGGTATGCCCTTTCGTAAACCCCGCGACAAGGGTGTGCGTCGAACTGATGTGACGACAGAAACCATGGTGGCCGGAGCCACCACGGCGCCCCTGGCCGTGGAGTGGGACGCGGACCATGCCGTGACGGAGCTCTACCGGGAGCACTACCGTCCGCTCGTCCGTCTCGCCGCCCTGCTGGTCCGGGACCACGCGACGGCCGAAGAGGTCGTGCAGGACTCGTTCGTGGCCATGCACGGCGCGTGGCGGCGCCTGCGCGACCCCAACAAGGCCCTGTCCTATCTCCGCCAGGCGGTGGTGAACAAGGCCCGGTCCGTGCTGCGTCACCGTGCGGTCGTGGAGAAGCACGCTCCCAAGGCCCTGCCCGACGCCCCCAGCGCCGAACACGGCGCACTGAACCTGCTGGAGCGCGAGGCCGTGATCCGTGCCCTGCGCAAACTTCCCACCCGTCAGCGAGAGGCCATCGTGCTCCGGTACTACGGCGACCTGTCCGAGGCTCAGATCGCGGACGCCATGGGGATCAGCCGGGGTGCGGTGAAGAGCCACACATCCCGTGGCATCTCCGCGCTCCGCTCTGTTCTGGAGCAGACGACATGAGCAGCCCTACAGATCCCGCGAACGACGACTTCGAGGCCCTACTGCGGCAGGCGCTGAAGGCGGAGGCCGACACCGTCGCGCACTCGCCCGAGGCCCTGAACCTCATCCGCGAGCGGACCGCCGCCCGCCGCGGCGGCGCCTGGTTCGGGCTCCCGTGGCTGCGCCCGGCGCTGGCCGTGGCCGGTGCCGTGCTCATCGCAGCCTCGGTGGCCATGTCCACGCCCCAGGTGCGCGAGCAGGTGCTGGAGATGGTGCCCGCGGGCGCCGACAGGTTCGGCACCCCGCCGGAGCAGGACGGCGGCGGGGTGGCCGCGCCCACCCTGGAGGAGGAGGCCCCCGCGCCGGAGCCGCAGACCTCCGCGCCGGAGCCCTCCCCCGAGCCCTCGACCGAGCCGAGCGCGCCCGCCGAGGGCGGGGAGGACGGCGACGGCCCCACCGCGACCTCGACCTGCCCGTCGGTCCCCCCGACCGCGTCGGCCGACGACAAGGAGGAGGACGCGGACGGGCAGAAGGACGAGGAGTGCGCCCCCTCCGAGGAGCCCTCCCCCGGCAGCGGCACCGGTGAGCCGGGTGGCGGCACCGGCGGTGAGGAGCCCGGCGGCACCGGCGGTGGTTCCGGCGGCGACACCGGTGGCGGCACCGGCGGTACCGGCGGCGGCTCCACCGGCACCGAGGGGACCGAGCAGCAGTCCTCGTCGGGTGCCTCCGCCACGGAGTAGCGCGTGGACGTGGAGAAGGGGGCCTCCCGGGTCTGATCCCGGGAGGCCCCCTTCTTCTGTTCTTCTGTGTGCGGCCGGCTCGGCGGCGGCCGGGTCCCGCGGGCTACCAGCGCCCGGTGCGGGCCTGGAGCACGGAGAGCGCGGCCACCCCCGCCGTGGAGGTGCGCAGGACGGTGGGGCCCAGCAGGGCGCGCACGGCGCCCGCGGCGTCGAAGGCGTCCAGTTCGGCGTCGGAGAAGCCGCCCTCGGGGCCCACCACCAGGACCACGCCCGCCCCGTCGCCGTCGGCGGGGACCGGCACCTGCGACAGCCGCAGGCCGGCGTCCTCGTGCAGGACCACGCCCAGGTCGGCGGCGGCCAGCAGCTCGGCGACGGCGGTCCGGTCGGCGGGCTCGGCCACCTCGGGCAGCCGGGCCCGGCGGGCCTGTTTGGCGGCCTCGCGGGCGGTGGCCCGCCACTTGGCCAGTGACTTGGCGGCCCGGTCGCCCTTCCAGCGGGTGATGCTGCGCTCGGCCGACCAGGGGACGATCGCGTCGACCCCGGCCTCGGTCATCGTCTCCACGGCGGTCTCGCCGCGGTCGCCCTTGGCCAGGGCCTGCACCACGGTCAGCCGCGGGCGCGGAGCGGGTTCCCGGATCCGCTCCAGGACCCGGCAGACGATGTGGTCCCTGCCGGTGTCGACGACCGTGCAGCGCAGCCGCAGTCCCAGCCCGTCGGACAGGTCGACGGCCTCACCGGCCCGCAGGCGCCGCACCGCGGCGGCGTGGTGCCCTTCCGGGCCGGTGAGGGTGACGGTGTCGGCCGCCAGCTCGGCCGTGTCGGCGAGGAAGACCGGCGGCGTCACTTGGCGCCGAAGGCGTCGCGGAGCTTGGCGAACAGGCCGCCGTGGCCGGGGCTGAACCGGCCCGGGGCGCGGTCCTCGCCGCGCAGCTCGGCGAGCTTGCGCAGCAGCCCCTCCTGCTCCTCGTCGAGCTTGCCCGGGGTCTCCACGTCGACGCGGATGCGCAGGTCGCCCCGGCCGCCGCCGTCGAGGTGGGTGACGCCCTTGTTGGGCAGGGTGATGACGTGGCCGGAGTTGGTGCCCGGGCGCAGGTCGATGTTCTCGGTGCCGTCGAGGGTCTCGAAGGCGAAGGAGGCGCCCAGCGCGGCCGCCGTCATGGGGACGGTGACCGTGCAGTGCAGGTCGTCGCCGCGCCGCTCGAAGGTGGGGTGCGGCCGCTGGACGATCTCCAGGATGATGTCGCCGCGCGGGCCGCCGTTGGGGCCGACCTCTCCCTCGCCGGCGAGCTGGATGCGGGTGCCGTCGTCGACGCCCGCGGGGATCTTGACGGTGCGGGTGACCTTCTCGCGCACCCGGCCCTCGCCCGCGCAGTCGGGGCAGGGGTCGGGGATGACCGAGCCCTGGCCGCCGCACTGGGGGCAGGGGCGGGAGGTCATGACCTGCCCGAGGAAGGAGCGGGTGACCTGGGAGACCTCGCCCTGGCCGTGGCACATGTCACAGGTGGTGCGGTGGGTGCCGGCGGCCGTCCCCTCGCCCTGGCAGGTGGCGCACAGGATGGCGGTGGGGAAGGTGATCTCCTTGGTGACGCCGAACGCGGTCTCGGCCAGGTCCAGCTCGACGCGGATCTTGATGCTGCGCCCGCGCCGGACGCGCTCGCGGGGGCCGCGTCCGCCCGCCTGGCCGCCGCCGAAGAAGGCGTTCATGATGTCGTCGAACGGGAACCCGGCGGCGCCGCCGAAGCCGCCCGCGCCGCCCCCGCCCGGGGCGAAGGGGTCCTGGCCCATGTCGAACATCCGGCGCTTGTTCTCGTCGGAGAGGACCTCGTAGGCCTGGGTCACCTCCTTGAAGCGCTCCTGGGTGGCGGGGTCCGGGTTGATGTCCGGGTGCAGCTCGCGCGCGAGCCTGCGGTACGCCTTCTTGATCTCGTCCTTGGAAGCGTCGCGACGCACACCGAGGACCTGGTAATAGTCTCTGGCCACTGAGTTACTGTCCTGCCAAAATCTGTCCGACATACCGAGCAACGGCGCGTACCGCCCCCATCGTCCCGGGGTAGTCCATCCGGGTGGGTCCCACGACACCGATCTTGGCGAGCGACTGGTTTCCCACACCGTAGTCGGCCGACACGACCGAGGTGGACCGCAGCCCCTCGTGGAAGTTCTCCGCGCCGATGCGCACCGTGAGCATCGACGGGTCCTTCGCCTCACCCAGCAAACGGATGAGGACCATGTTCTCTTCCAACGCCTCCAGGACGTCCCTCAGGCTGGCGGCGAAATCGACGGCCGCGAGGTTGGCCGTGCCCGCGAGGACCAGCTTCTCCTCGTGGCGTTCGACCAGGCTCTCCAGCAGTACGGACAGGACGGACGCCGCCATGGCGCGGTTCTCCTCGGGTACCTGCTGTGGCAGGTCCTCGACCGCGCCGGGGACCTCCGCGAGGTGCAGGCCGGCGGTGGCCCGGATGAGCATGCCGCGCAGGTCGGCGACCGCGTCGGCGTCGACCTCCCCCAGGCCGTCGATGACGCGCTGCTCGACCCGGCCGGTGTCGGTGATGACCACCAGCATGAGCCGCTGGCCCGCGAGGGGCACCAGCTCGACGTGCTGGACGGAGGAGCGGGTCAGCGACGGGTACTGGACGATCGCCACCTGGCGGGTGAGCTGCGCGAGCAGCCGGACCGTGCGGGCGACGATCTCGTCGAGGTCGACGGCGCCGTTGAGGAACGACTCGATGGCGCGGCGCTCCGCGGCCGAGAGGGGCTTGACCGAGGACAGGCGGTCGACGAAGAGCCGGTACCCCTTGTCCGTGGGCACGCGCCCGGCACTGGTGTGGGGCTGGGTGATGTACCCGTCCTCCTCCAGCGCGACCATGTCGTTGCGGATGGTGGCCGGGGAGACCCCGAGCCGATGGCGGTCGGCGAGGGCCTTGGACCCCACCGGTTCGTTGGTGCTGACGAAGTCCTCGACGACGGCACGCAGGACCGCGAGCTTGCGCTCATCCAGCAACTCGCCACCTCCTGGCACTCGATGGTCCTCAGTGCTAATTCTATGCCCGGACGCAAACCCCGGCCGCTCCGCGGGCGGGGGCGGCGCCGGCGCGGCGCCTTCCCCGCCGGCGGGGGGCGCCGTCTGTAGACTGCACCACCGTGGCTACCAAGGGAACCGGCCGGTACGGCCGCGATGTGCTGGCCTCGGCGCGCAACCGCCCTGAGCGGAGGGTCCGCGAGGTCCCGCTCGACCGCGACCTCGTGGTGGAGGACGCCGGGGAGGCGTTCTGCGGCGCGGTGGTCGGCTGGGACAAGGCGACCGTGACCCTGGAGGACCGGCACGGGCGGCGCCGGGTGTTCGCACTGGAACCGGCCGCCTTCCTGGTGGACGGCGAGCCGGTGACCCTGGTGCGGCCGTCCGCTGCTCCGCGGGGGCCGCTGCGCAGCGCCTCCGGTTCGGTCGCCGTCCAGGGCCTGAGGGCGCGCACGGCCCGGGAGGGCCGGATCTACGTCGAGGGCGCCCACGACGCGGAGCTGGTCGAGAAGGTGTGGGGGCACGACCTGCGCGTGGAGGGGGTGGCCGTCGAGTTCCTGGAGGGGGTCGACGACCTGCCCGCGATCGTGGCGGAGTTCACCCCCGGCCCGGGGCGGCGCCTGGGGGTCCTGGTGGACCACCTGGTGCCGGGGTCGAAGGAGTCGCGGATCGCCGAGCGGGTGCGGGGCGGGGACGTCCTGGTGGCGGGCCACCCCTACGTCGACGTGTGGCAGGCCGTGCGGCCGGCCGCGCTGGGCATCCGCGCCTGGCCCGAGGTGCCCAGGGGGGTCCCCTGGAAGGAGGGGGTCCTGGAGGCGCTGGGCTGGCGGATGAGCACGGGTGAGGCGTGGCGCCGGATCCTGGGTTCGGTGCGAACCTATGCTGACCTGGAACCGGCCCTGTCGGGTCGGGTGGAGGAACTCATCGATTTCGTCACCGGCCCGCACGGACCGTGACCCCCCTTGCGCCTAGGATTCAGACCGGACACGAGGCCGGTTTCTGCCTCCGGTCGTCGGTACGGCCCGGTAGACACGAGATAGCGCCCCTCACCAGCGGAGCCGAGGAAGAGCATGAGCGAGACCCCGACGAATCCCCCGTCCCCGGAGGACCCGAACCAGGGCCCGCCCTCCGGCGAGCAGCCGCAGGCGCCGTCCCCCTACTCCCCGGAGTACGGTGAGCAGCGGGGGCACGAGCAGTACGGCGCACAGCAGCCGTCCGGCGGGTACCCCGCCCACGGCCCCTCGGGCGCGCAGCCGGGGTACGGGCAGTACGGGCAGCCCTCGGGCGGACAGCCCGGCCACGGGCAGTACGGCGGACAGCCGCAGCCGCAGTACGAACAGCCCCAGGCGCAGCCCCCGCAGGCACAGCAGCCGCAGTACGGACAGGGCCAGCCCGGCTTCGCCCCGGCGCCCGGCGCCCCGCACTACGGCCCGCCGCAGCCCCAGGCCCAGCCGCCCTACGGGGACCAGGGCCCGTACGGCGGGGCCCCGCAGCAGCCGCAGCCCCAGGGACAGCCGCAGTACGGTGTACCGCAGGGGCAGCCGCAGTACGGGCAGCCGCAACCCGGGGCCGGTGCCTCCGGCGCCCCGGCCCAGAGCGGCGACAACGACGTCCTGATGGCGATGCTCGCCCACCTGTCCGGCTTCATCATCGCCTGCCTGGGCTGGATCCCCCCGCTGGCGATCTACTTCGCCAGGCGGAACACCTCGCCGTACGTGCGCCACCACGCCTCCGAGGCGGCGAACTTCCAGATCACGCTGCTCATCCCGTACATCTTCGCCGGGGTGGTCTTCATCGGTCTGGGTATCTTCTTCCCGAACCTGTCGTGGATCGGTTCCCTGCTGATCGCCCTGATCTGGATCGTTTCGATCGTGTTCGGCGTCCTAGGAGCCAACGGAGCCAACAAGGGGGCGTGGTACCGCTACCCGTTCAGCATCCGTCTGCTCAAGTGACCGACCGCACCCGCGAACGCACCCGTCCCTAAGGAACCCGAGATGTCCTACCCCAACACGCCACCGCCGGAAGACCCCTACGGCCAGCACCCGCAGCAGGGCGGCCAGGACCAGTCCGGCGGCTACCCCGCGCCCGGTCAGCAGAACCCCTCCGGCGGCTACCCGGCGCCCGGCTACCAGGACCAGTCCGGCGGCTACCCCGCGCCCGGTCAGCAGAACCCCTCCGGCGGCCACGCGGCACCCGGCCACCACGACCCGTCCGGCGGCTACCCGCCCCCCGGCGCCCAGCAGCCCGGCGGCTACCCGCCGCCGCCCGGAGCCCCCGGGGGCTACCCGCCCCCGGGCGGGTACCAGGACCAGACCGGCGGCTACCAGGCGGCCGGCTACCCGTACGGCGGCTACGGCGCCCAGCCGGGCTCGGCCACGGGCGCCCCGCCCAGCCAGGACGAGCGGCAGTTCGGCCTGTTCGCCCACCTGGGCGGCGGCCTGCTCGGCTTCATCGTCCCGCTGATCATCTACCTGATCAAGCGCGAGGAGTCGCCGTTCGTCCGCGACCAGGCGGCCCAGGCCCTCAACTTCCAGCTGCTGGTCCTCATCGGCTACGTGGTGTCCAGCATCCTGATGTTCGTCTTCATCGGGATGATCACCTGGTTCCTGTGCTGGGTCGCCGCCGTCGTCTTCGGCATCCTGGGCGGCGTCGCCGCCAACAAGGGCGAGTGGTACCGCTACCCGTTCAACGTCTCCTGGATCAAGTAGGCCGACCGCTCCGCGGACGCCGCGAGGGGCCCGGTCCTCGGACCGGGCCCCTCGTCGTGCGTCCCCCCGCCGCGCTCGCGGCGGGCGCCGCTCAGGTGAGGTCGCGGACCACGGCGTCGGCGAGCAGCCGCCCCCGGCGGGTGAGCACGGCGCGGCCGGCGCGGTGCGCGTCGGCGTCCAGCAGCCCCTCGGCGACGGCGCGGGCGGCGGCCTCCCGGCCCGGGGGTTCGAGCAGGTCCAGCGGGCACCCCTGCTCGATCCGCAGCTCCAGCAGCACCCGCTCGAAGCGGCGCTCCTGCGCGGTGAGCACCTCGCGGGCCTGGGCCGGGCTGGAGCCCTGGGCCAGGCGGGCGGCGTAGGCGGCCGGGTGCTTGACGTTCCACCAGCGCGTGCCGCCCACGTGGCCGTGCGCTCCGGGGCCCACGCCCCACCAGTGGGCTCCGGTCCAGTAGAGCATGTTGTGCCTGCTGCGGCCCTCGGGCGTGCGCGCCCAGTTGGACACCTCGTAGGGGGTGAACCCGGCCTCGGCGAGCACCGTGTCGGCCATGAGGTAGCGGTCGGCCATGGTGTCGTCGTCGGGTTCGGCGAGCTCGCCGCGGCGCACCCGGGCGGCCAGGCGGGTGCCCTCCTCCACGATGAGGGAGTAGGCGGAGACGTGGTCGGGGCCGGCGGCCACGGCGGCGTCCAGGGAGGCCCGCCAGTCGTCGTCCTCCTCCCCGGGGGTGCCGTAGATGAGGTCGAGGTTGACGTGCTCGAACCCGGCCTCGCGGGCCCAGGCGACGCACTGCTCGGGGCGGCCGGGGGTGTGGCCGCGCTCCAGGACGCGCAGGACGTGCGCCCGGGCGCTCTGCATGCCGAACGACACCCGGGTGAACCCGGCCTCGCGCAGACGGGACAGGTACTCGGGGGTGACGGTCTCGGGGTTGGCCTCGGTGGTGACCTCCGCGCCCGGTTCCAGGCCGAACCGGTCGGCGATGGCGGCGAGGATGCGGCCCAGGTCTTCGGCGGCCAGCAGGGTGGGGGTCCCCCCGCCCACGAACACGGTGCTCACCCGGGGCCGGGGGCCCGCCAGGACCCGGTCGGCCAGGGCGATCTCGGCGATGGCCTGGTCGGCGTAGGTGTCGCGGGAGGCGACCGCCGTTCCGTCGCGGGAGACCAGCTCCTCGGCGGTGTAGGTGTTGAAGTCGCAGTAGCCGCAGCGGGTGACGCAGAAGGGCACGTGGACGTAGAACCCGAGCGGCCGGTCGCCGAGTTCGGCGAGGGAGGCCTCCGGCAGGTCGCCGGTGCGCGGTACGGGTTCGCCGTCGAGGGCAACGGAAGGCATGTACCCAGTGTCACCGACCCGCGTGTGTGCCCGGTCCCGGCGGGTCGCGCCCCGGCCCGGCCGGGGGTCAGAGCGCGGAGCCCTGGACGGCGGCGCCGTCGGGGGTGCGGGGGGCGCCCGGCCCGGCGCCGGGGGCGATGCCGGTGGAGCCGCGCACGACCAGCTCGGGGCCGAACACGAACTCGGTGTGGGAGACGGGGTGCCCGGCGATCTCGTCGCACAGCGCCCGGGCGGCGGCCAGCGCCATGGCGTGGACCGGCTGGCGCACGGTGGTCAGCGGCGGGTCGGTGAACGCGATGAGCTGGGAGTCGTCGTAGCCCACCACGGAGAAGTCGCGGGGGACGCGCAGGCCGCGCTGGCGGGCCGCGCGGATGGCGCCCAGCGCCATCATGTCGGAGCCGCACACCATCGCGGTGACGCCGCGGTCGATGAGCCGGGTGGCGGCGGCGTGGCCGCCCTCCACGCCGAACAGCGACAGCTCCACCAGGTCGGCCCCGTCCAGGCCGTGGTCGCGCAGCGCCGCGTGGTAGCCCTCCAGCTTGCGGCGCACCGGGACGTAGCGCTCGGGGCCGCTGGTGAACCCGATGCGGGTGTGCCCCAGGGCGACCAGGTGGTCGACGGCCAGCCGCCCGGCCTCGCGGTCGTCGCAGGAGATGAACGCCGCGGGGATCTCCTGGGCGAACCCGTTGACCAGGACGATGGGCAGCCGCCGGGAGACCAGGGAGCGGTAGCGCTCGTGGGAGGCGGTGGTGTCGGCGTGCTTGCCGGAGACGAAGAGGATGCCCGAGACGTTGCGCTCCAGGAGCAGCTCGACGTACTCGTCCTCCGTTATCCCGCCGGGGGTCTGCGTGCACAGGACGGGGGTGTAGCCGCGCTGGGCCAGCGCCCCCTCGGCCGCCTGGGCGAACATGGGGAAGACGGGGTTGTCCAGTTCGGGGATGACCATACCCACGAGGCCCGCGGAACGCTGGCGCAGCCGGGCGGGGCGTTCGTATCCGAGGACGTCCAGCGCGGTCAGGACGGCCTTGCGGGTTTCGCTGCCAACGCCCGGTTTGTCGTTGAGCACCCGCGAGACCGTCGCCTCGCTGACACCTGCGTGCCGCGCGATGTCGGCAAGTCGTGGACCCATGGGCGCAACTGTAGTCGAGATGGTCGTCACATGGTTGAAAGTTGGCGGTAACCTTGCGCAAGAACTTGCAGCCACCGATCGGGAAGGACCCCCACGATGACCCACGAGTCGCACTGGTGGCGCGACGCGGCCATCTACCAGATCTACGTGCGCAGCTTCGCCGACGCGAACGGGGACGGCGAGGGCGACCTCGCGGGCATCCGCGAGCGCCTGCCGCACCTCGCCGAGCTCGGCGTGGACGCGATCTGGTTGACCCCCTTCTACGTGTCCCCGCTGGCCGACGGCGGCTACGACGTGGCGGACTACCGCGACGTCGACCCCCGCTTCGGCACCCTCGGGGACTTCGACGCGCTGCTGGAGGCCGCGCACGGCCTGGGAATCCGCGTGATCATCGACGTGGTCCCCAACCACACCTCCTCCGCGCACCGGTGGTTCCGCGAGGCCGTGGCGGCCGAGCCCGGCGACCCCGCCCGCTCCCGGTACATCTTCCGGGACGGCAAGGGCCCCGACGGCGAGCAGCCGCCCAACAACTGGAAGTCGATCTTCGGCGGGGCGGCCTGGACCCGGCTCAAGCGCCCGGACGGCACCCCCGAGCAGTGGTACCTGCACCTGTTCGACGCCGAGCAGCCCGACCTGGACTGGACCTGCCAGGAGGTGCACGACGAGTTCGACGACGTGCTGCGCTTCTGGCTGGACCGGGGCGTGGACGGCTTCCGCATCGACGTCGCGCACGGCATGGTCAAGGACCCGGCGCTGCCCGACATCGCCGAGGACGCCAAGGCGGACCTGCTCGACGGCAGCACCTCGCTGCCGTACTTCGACCAGGACGGCGTGCACGACATCTACCGGCGCTGGGCGGCGATCGCCGCCTCCTACCCGGGCGAGCGCACGATGGTCGCCGAGGCGTGGGTGGAGGACGCCGCACGGGTGGCCCGCTACCTGCGCCCCGACGAGCTGCACCAGGCGTTCAACTTCGAGTACCTGACCGCCCCGTGGGACGCGGCGCGGCTGCGCGAGGTGATCGACGGATCCCTGGCGGCCAACGGCGCCGTGGGCGCGACCACCACGTGGGTGCTGTCCAACCACGACGTGACCCGCCACGTCACCCGGTTCGGCGGCGGGGAGCAGGGGCTGCGCCGGGCGCGCGCGGCCACGCTGCTGATGCTGGCGCTGCCCGGCTCGGTGTACCTGTACCAGGGCGAGGAGCTGGGCCTGCCGGAGGTCACCGACCTGCCGGAGGACGCGCTCCAGGACCCGACCTGGGAGCGCTCGGGCCGTACCGAGCGCGGCCGCGACGGCTGCCGGGTGCCGCTGCCGTGGGAGTCCGGCGAGGCGCCGTTCGGGTTCGGCCCCGCAGGCTCTACGCCGTGGCTGCCGATGCCGGAGGGCTGGGGCGGACTGGCGCGCGACGCCCAGCGCGGGGTGGAGGGCTCCACCCTGGAGCTGTACACCCGGGCGCTGGGGCTGCGCCGGGAGCTGGAAGCGCTCGGCGACGGGGCGATGAGCTGGCTGGACGCCCCCGAGGGCGTGCTCTTCTTCGAGCGCGAGCCGGGTGTGCGGGTGGCGGTCAACCTCGGCGCCGAGCCGGCGGAGGTGGCCGCGGACGGCGAGGTGCTGCTGGCCAGCGGCCCGGTCCCCGCGCCGGCCGGGGGCGTGCTGTCCCTGCCGGGCGAGACCGCCGTCTGGCTGCGCGTCTGACCCGTTCGAGCAGCGGGCCGGCGGCCGGGCGTCCTCGCGGCGCCCGGCCGCCGCGTCCGGCCCCGTCGCCGGGGCGGGCGGGATCGACGGGACAGGCGGGACCGACGGCGGGCGGCCGGTACGGACCGGTTGCCGAAAGAACGGCCGGGTTGCGTCGGGTTCTTACAGGCGCCGCGGGAATGGTGTGACCAAATGGTGCGAAGTCACAGATATGATCAGCCCAGAGTAACTCCGCAACGACGCACCGGATCGGATCACACCGTCGTTTCCATGGTGTTTCCACATCTTTATCCCTGGCGCCTGCAAAGTCTTTCAATGATTGCAAGTTATTGCTAACGTCACATCACCACGCACGGCGGAGGCAGGCACCGGAACCCCCGGCGGACCGCACGCACGACCTCCTCAGTCCGTCCTCCCGGAAGGAAGACACCATGAGATTGCGCAGCGCACCGGCGTTCGCGGCCCTCGCCGCGACCGCCCTGATGGCGACCGCCTGCGGAGGCGGCGGCGAGGACGCCCAGGAGGGCACCGACACCACCCTCGTCATCTGGTCCGACCCCGAGCGGGCCGCCGCCATCGAGGCCGCCGCGCAGAGCTTCGCCGACACCAACGGCATCAAGGTCGACGTGCAGCAGCTGGCCTTCGGCGACATCCAGGGCGACCTGCTCAACGCCCACCAGGCGGGCAACGCCCCCGACATCTTCATCGGCGCCCACGACTGGACCGGCAACCTGGTCCGCAACGGCGCCGTGCAGCCCGTCGAGCTGCCCGAGCACCGCGCCGAGACGCTGGACGAGACCTCGGTGCAGGCGCTCACCTACGACGGCCAGCTCTTCGGCGTGCCGTACTCGCAGGAGAACATCTTCCTCATGCGCAACACCGCGCTGGCCCCGGACGCCCCGGAGACCTTCGAGGAGCTCGTCGAGGTCGGCACCTCCCTCAAGGAGAGCGGTGAGACCAGCGAGGTCCTGTCCATGGCCGTGGGCCAGGAGGGCGACCCCTACCGGATGAACGCCCTGTTCACCTCCGCCGGCGGCTACCTCTTCGGCCAGGACGACGAGGGCAACTGGGACCCGACCGACCTGGGCCTGAACAGCGACGAGTCCATCGCCGCCATGGAGAAGATCGCCGAGTACGGCGAGGCCGGCCAGGGTGTGCTGCGCCGCTCCATCGACACCCAGAACGACGCCGCCCTCTTCTTCGACGGCGAGGCCCCGTTCTTCATCGCGGGCCCGTGGAACATCGGCGACGCCGACGCCGCCGACCTGGAGTACGCCATCAGCCCCATCCCGGGCTTCGAGGGTGAGGGCCCGGCCCGCCCCTACATCGGCTACCAGGCCTTCTTCGTCACCGAGGGCAGCGCCAACAGCGCCCTGGCCCAGGAGTTCCTGGCCAACCACGTGACCGACCCGGCGTTCATCCTCAGCCTCTACGAGTCCGACCCGCGCACGCCGGTCCAGCTCGAAGCGCTGGAGGAGGTCTCCGCCGACGACGCCAACATCGCCGCCATCGCCGAGGCCGGCGCCGAGGGCATGCCCATGCCGTCCATCCCCGAGATGGGCGAGACCTGGGAGCCCCTGGGCAAGGCCGAGGCCGCGATCATCGGCGGTGCGGACGTGCGCGAGACCATGGAGAGCACCCACGAAACGATCGCCGAGAAGATCGGCGGCTAGGAGTGTCCTCCCGCAGCAGCGCGGGCGCCCCCGCTCCGGGGGCGCCCGCCCGCACGTCACTGCCCGGCGGCGCCTTCGCCGGCTCCGGCTCCCTCTGGGGCCAGGTCGTCAAGATCGCCCTGCTCGGCCTGTTCACGGCCCTGGGGGTCTGGGCCGCCCTGCCGCTGTACGTCGGCGGCAACTGGGCGGGCATCGCCGTCGTCGCGGCCGTGCTCGTCCTCGTCTACTGGGTGTACCTGTCCAAGAGGACGGTGCCGCTCAAGTACCTGCTCCCCGGCGTCCTCCTCCTGATCACGTTCCAGATCCTGCCGGTGCTCTACACCATGAGCACCTCGGTCACGAACTTCAGCGACGGCCACCGCGGCGACAAGGAACAGGCGATCGCCGCCATCGAGGCGTACTCGGTGACCCGCGCCGAGCAGGGCCGCGAGTTCGGCCTCACCGTCGCGACCACCGGCGACCCCGAGAGCGGCGAGCTGGTCTTCCTCCTCACCGACCCCGAGGGCGCCGCCTACGCCGGCGACATCGAGGGGCTGCGGCCCCTGGACGACGCCACCGTCGACCCCGCCTCCGGCCGGGTCACCGAGGCGTTCGGCTACACCGTCCTGTCCCCCGCGCAGGTCAACGCGCGCAGCCAGGAGCTGGAGGAGTTCGCCGTCCCCGTCGGCGACGGCACCGGCATCCGGGCCAGCGGCCTCTCCACCGCCTACGAGGGGCGGGCCACCCGGGTCTACGACGCCGGGTGCGACTGCATCACCGACGCCTCGACCGGGGTCGTCTACACCGCGGACGACGAGCGCGGCGCGTTCTACAGCGAGGACGGCGAGCGGCTCGCCCAGGGCTGGCGCGTGAACGTCGGCTTCGACAACTTCGCCCGGTTCCTGTTCAACCCCACCTTCGCCTCCTCGTTCTTCTCCATCCTGGTGTGGAACATCGGCTTCGCCGTGGCCGTCACCGGCCTGGTGTTCGTGGTGGGCCTGGCCGTCGCCCTCACCCTGCACGTACCGAAACTGCGGGGGAAGCAGGCGTACCGGATCCTGGTGGTCCTGCCGTACGCGATGAGCTCGCTGGCCATGTACCTGCTGTGGCGGGACATGTTCAACACCGACTTCGGCCTGTTCAACCAGCTGCTCGGCACGAACGTCGACTGGCTGGGCGACGCCTGGACGGCCCGGTTCGCGGTGATCCTCGCCAACGTGTGGCTCGGCTACCCGTACATGTTCCTGGTCGCCACCGGCGCCCTCCAGGCCATCCCGCGGGAGCTGACCCAGGCGGCGCGGATCGACGGGGCCGGGGCCTGGCAGGCGTTCCGGCACGTGACCCTGCCGATGCTCATGGTCGCGATGACGCCGATCCTCATCGCGACGTTCGCGTTCAACTTCAACAACTTCAACGCGGTGTGGCTGATCACCAAGGGCGGGCCGTTCCCGCCGGACGACCCGTCCGCGGGGGCCACCGACCTGCTCATCACCTACACGTACCGGATGGCGTTCAGCCAGGCCACCGCCGAGTACGGGTACGCGGCGGCGCTGTCGGTGATGATCTTCGTGATCGTCTCGGTGATGTCGGTGATCAGCCTCAGCCGCAGCAAGGCCCTGCAGGAGGTGGACCGATGACCGCGACGACCCCGGGGTACCGGCGCAGCACCGGCTCCGCGTTCGCGCTGTGGGCGGCGCGGTTCGGCTGGCGGCACGTCGTGATGATCGCCGTCGCGGCGTTCGCGCTGTTCCCCGTGCTGTTCGTGGTGTCGGCGGCGGTCAACCCCGTCGGCACGCTCAGCAGCGCCCGGCTCTGGCCGACCGGGGCCGGGCTCGACAACGCCGTGGACCTGTTCCGGAACACGCCGTTCACGACCTGGTACGCCAACTCGCTGTTCTTCGCGGTGGCCAACGCCGCGGCGACGGTGTTCCTGTCGGCGCTGGCCGCGTACGCGTTCAGCCGGATGCGGTTCCGGGGCCGCCGGGTGGGGATGATCGGCCTGCTGATCATCCAGATGTTCCCGCAGTTCCTGGCGATCGTCGCGATCTACCTGATGTTCAGCACCGTCGGCGAGTACCGGCCCGAGATCGGGTTCGACACCCGGTGGGGGCTGCTGCTGGTGTACCTGGGCGGGGCGCTGAGCATCAACACGTGGCTGATGAAGGGCTTCTTCGACACGGTGCCCACGGAGCTGGACGAGTCCGCCCAGATCGACGGGGCCACCCACGCGCAGGTGTTCTTCCGGATCATGCTGCCGCTGGTCACGCCGGTGCTGGCGATCGTGGGCCTGCTGGTGTTCATCTCCACCATCAACGAGTTCCTGATGGCGAGCGTGTTCCTGCGCGACACCGACGCCAAGACCCTGGGGCTGGGCCTGTACCAGCTGGTGGAGTCGCAGCGCAACGCGAACTTCGGGATGTTCTCGGTGGGGGCGGTCATGCTGTCCCTGCCGACGCTGGTCGTGTTCTGGTTCCTCCAGAGGTACATCACCGAGGGGCTGACCGCCGGAGCGGTCAAGGGCTGACCCGGGGGCCTCGGCCCGCCGTACGCGCCACGAGGGGCGCCTCCCGACGGGGGCGCCCCTCTTTCCGTGCCCGCCACTGCCTGACCGGCACGACGACGCAGGGGCGCCCCGTGGCGGGGCGCCCCTGCGCGGCGTTCTCGGCGGGAGGACTACTTCTTCTTCTTGTCCTCGCCGCTGGTGTCCGTGGACAGCGCGGAGATGAAGGCCTCCTGGGGGACCTCGACCCGGCCCACCATCTTCATGCGCTTCTTGCCCTCCTTCTGCTTCTCCAGCAGCTTGCGCTTACGGCTGATGTCGCCGCCGTAGCACTTGGCGAGCACGTCCTTGCGGATGGCGCGGATGTTCTCGCGGGCGATCACCCGGGCGCCGACGGCGGCCTGGATCGGCACCTCGAACTGCTGCCGGGGGATGAGCTCGCGCAGCTTCTTGGTCATCTCGACGCCGTAGGTGTACGCCTTGTCCTTGTGGACGATCGCCGAGAAGGCGTCCACGGCCTCGCCCTGGAGCAGGATGTCGACCTTGACCAGGTCGGCGCGCTGCTCGCCGGTGGGCTCGTAGTCCAGGGAGGCGTAGCCCTTGGTGCGGGACTTGAGGTGGTCGAAGAAGTCGAAGACGATCTCCGCCATCGGCAGGGTGTAGCGCATCTCGACGCGGTCCTCGGACAGGTAGTCCATGCCCTGCATGTCGCCGCGCCGCTCCTGGCACAGCTCCATGATCTGGCCGATGTAGTCCGAGGGGCTGAGCACCGTGGCCTTGACCATCGGCTCGTAGATCGCGGCGATCTTGCCCGCCGGGAACTCGCTCGGGTTGGTCACCACGTGCTCGGTGCCGTCCTCCATCTCCACCCGGTAGACCACGTTGGGCGCGGTGGAGATGAGGTCGAGGTTGAACTCGCGCTCCAGCCGGGCGCGGGTGATCTCCAGGTGCAGCAGGCCCAGGAAGCCGCAGCGGAAGCCGAAGCCCAGCGCCGCCGAGGTCTCCGGCTCGAACACCAGGGCGGCGTCGTTGAGCTGGAGCTTCTCCAGGGCGTCGCGCAGCACCGGGTAGTCGGTGCCCTCGATCGGGTACAGGCCCGAGAACACCATGGGCTTGGGGTCCTGGTAGCCCGACAGCATCTCGGTGGCGGGCCGGTTCAGGGCGGTGATGGTGTCACCGACCTTGGACTGGCGCACGTCCTTCACACCGGTGATGATGTAGCCGACCTCGCCCACGCCCAGGCCGTCGCACTTGGTGGGCTCGGGCGAGCTGACGCCGATCTCCAGGATCTCGTGGGAGGCCCGGGTCGACATCATCTGGATGCGCTCGCGCGGGCTGAGGCGGCCGTCCACCACGCGGACGTAGGTGACCACGCCGCGGTAGGTGTCGTAGACCGAGTCGAAGATCATCGCGCGGGCCGGGGCGTCGGCGTCGCCGATCGGCGGCGGGATCTGCCGGACGATCTCGTTGAGCAGCTCCTCGACGCCCTCGCCGGTCTTGGCGCTGACCTTGAGCACGTCGGAGGGCTCGCAGCCGATGATGCCGGCCAGCTCCTCGGCGTACTTCTCCGGCTGGGCGGCCGGCAGGTCGATCTTGTTGAGCACCGGGATGATCGTCAGATCGTTCTCCAGCGCCATGTACAGGTTGGCCAGGGTCTGGGCCTCGATGCCCTGGGCGGCGTCCACCAGCAGGACCGCGCCCTCGCAGGCGGCCAGCGAGCGGGAGACCTCGTAGGTGAAGTCGACGTGCCCGGGCGTGTCGATGAGGTCCAGGGTGTAGGTCTTGTCGTCCAGCGCCGTGAACGGGATGCGCACGGCCTGCGACTTGATGGTGATGCCGCGCTCGCGCTCGATGTCCATGCGGTCCAGGTACTGGGCCCGCATCTGACGGTCCTCGACGACGCCGGTGATCTGGAGCATCCGGTCGGCCAGCGTCGACTTGCCATGGTCGATGTGCGCGATGATGCAGAAGTTGCGGATCAGCGCGGGATCGGTCCGGTTCGGCTGTGCCACCGTGCTCCGTTCGACTAAGGGTTCGGGGTGTGCGGCCCGCGGGGCCGTCGTCCATCCTCCCACGGAGGAGTGCGCGCCCTCCCCTTGGGCGGGCGGCGGACGGTGCGACAGTATGGTCGCGCACGCGGGACTGTCCGGTGTCCAGATTATGCGACCTCCGAGCCACTCGGGGCGCGCGAACCGTGGGGGTGGCGGCGGTGAAGTGGTTTCTGACCCGGCTGCTGGCGGGTGCGGCGGCGGTCGCCGTCGTCCTGGCCGGGGTGGGGGTGCTGCTGGCCGCCCAGTATTCGGGGACCCCGGCGGCGTGGGCGGTCTCCCAGGGGACCGACGCCGTGTGGGTGGACTCCGCCGACGACGCCGGGGACCTGCGGGCGCTGCTGGACACCGGCGCGGTGGACACCGTGTACCTGCTCGCCGGGGAGATCGGCGCCGACGGGGACGTGACCGCCACCGACGACCTGCGCCCCCTGGTGGAGGGGTACCCGGACGTGCGGGCGCTGGCCTGGCTGCGGCACGCCACCGAGGGGTCGTCGCTGCTGAGCGACCGGTTCGACCGGCAGGCCCGGGAGAGGCTCGCCCCGGCCGCGGCGCAGGCCGCCGAGGGGTACGCGGGGGTGCACCTGGAGATCCGGCCGGTGACCGTCAACGACCCGTCGATGCCGGCGCTCATGGAGATGGTGCGCGGGGAGCTGGGCGGGGACGCGGTGCTGTCGGTGCTGGCGCACCACGTGGAGCTGGCCCCGGGCGGGCGCATCCCGTCCTTCCTCATGAACGGCGAGGAGAAGTACTGGTCCAAGGGGTACCTGGCGCGGGTGACCGAGCACGCCGACGAGGTGGTGCTGCCGGGGACGGACCCGGGGATGCCCGCGGACGCCCTGGACGGCGGGTTCACGGTGCGGCAGGTGACCGAGGCGGTGTCGGCGCTGAGCACCCGCGAGGAGGTGACGATCCGCTTCGGGGTGCCCTCCGGCGAGCAGGCGGAGACGGCGCTGGCGGCGATCCGCATCGGCACGACGCGGGCGCAGGCGCCCGAGCAGGTGCGCCTGGGGGTGAGCCTGTCCGATCCGGCGGACCTGCGGCTCTACACGGCAGGGTGGCTGGGCTGAGCAGTGGGCGCCATGCGGCATACTGGAAGTCCGTGTCTCGGACTTCCACGTTCTTTCAAGCCCTGTGGAACCACACACCCGGCGTCGGCGCCCGTGTCGGCCGCTCACGGAACGGCTGCCCGTGAGCAGAGCCCGCGGATCGACCGGCGCACAAGCACAGATCAACTGGAGCACGTTTTCGCATGGCGAACATCAAGTCGCAGAAGAAGCGCATTCGGCAGAACGAGAAGGCCCGTGTCCGCAACCAGGCGGTGCGCTCTTCGCTGAAGACGGCCGTCCGCCGGTTCCGTGAGGCTGCCGAGACCGGGAACGTCGAGCAGGCCACCGTGGCCCAGCGCTCCGCCGCCCGCGCCCTGGACAAGGCCGTGAGCAAGGGCGTCATCCACAAGAACCAGGCCGCGAACCGCAAGAGCGCGATCGCCAAGCGCCTGCACGACCTGCAGAGCGCCTAGAGCCCTTCTCCGAAGGCCCGGTCCCCGCAGGGGGACCGGGCCTTCGGGTTATCCACAGGCCGCGCACACCCGCTGGCACACGGTGACCGGGCTCCCTACCTTGGGCTCATGACCCCTCGAAACGACCAGCAGGAACGACTCCGGGCCCTGGGCCTGGACGCCTCACCGGCCGCGCGCCGGCTGCGCGCCCGCATCCCGCGCCCCGCCCCCGAACCCGCCGAGGGCATCCCGAGCGCCCCGTACTCGGTGGACGCCTGGCCCGAGCGCGACCCGCACGACCGTGCCCCGGCGCCCCCGGACCCGGAGCCGGACGCCGCCCGCACCGTGCGCACCCCGCCCCCGCGCGACCCGCCCCCGTGGACCGGCGCCCGGCTCCCCCACCCGCCGCTCACCGACGGCACCACCGAGCGCCTCCACCCGGCCCGCCCCCGCCCGGACGGAGCGCCCCCGGCCGCCCCGTCCTGGGACACCCGCCCCACCCCGGAGCACACCCGGCACGGAAGCGCCCCCACCCCGGCCGACGGCCCCCCGCGTGCGGGTGGGACGCTTCCGGACCACGACGCACGGTCCACGGCAGGGCACCCCCGGAACGGGCACCACCCCGGCCCGGACGGCGGATCTCCGCACACGACCTGGGCACCTCCGGCCACCGCCCCGCCCTGGGACACACGACCCACCCCAGAGCACACCCGGAGCGAGAACGAATCCGCTGCGGCCTACAGGCCCTCCTACACCGCCGCCCCGGACCACGACGCACGCTCCACGGCGGGGCGCACCCGGGGCGGGCACGGCCCCGACCCGCACAACGGACCTGCGCACCCGGGCCGGGCGCTGGCGCGTGACGGGGACGGACCCACCCCGGATGGCGGCTCCACGCACACGAGCGGGATGCCGGCGGGTGACGGGGGCGGACCGGGGCCCGAGGGGCTCGGCACGGCGTCGGCGTGGCGGCGCGCGGGCGCCGGGGCGCGGCGGCGGGCCGACGGGGGCCCCGGCTCCGGGGTGCGCGGGGGCGCGGACGGCGCTGCCCCCGCCCGGCGGGACGGGGAGGAGCGGGTCCCGCGGGTGCCGAGCGGGTACACCGAGTTCCTCCCCCAGCGGGGCGGGCTCGTGGAGCGGTTGGCGCGGCGGTGGCCGCCCGAGGCGACCATGTCCCGGCGGGCCGTGGCGGCCCTGCTCGTGGTGGCGCTGGCCGCGGTCGCCGCCGTGCTGCTCCTGCGCGAGCGCCCCGCCGAGGTCGTCGCGCCCGAGACCGTCGCGCACACGCTCCCCGCCGAGGCGGCCACGCCCAGCGCCGCGGCGGCCTCCCCCGAGGCGGACGTGGTCGTGCACGTGGGCGGCGAGGTCGAGGACCCCGGACTGTACACGCTGCCACCCGGTTCGCGGGTGGCGGACGCGGTGGAGGCCGCCGGGGGCGCCCTCCCCGACGCCGACATGGACCTGCTCAACCTGGCCCGCTCCCTGGTGGACGGCGAGCAGATCCTGGTGGGCCTGCCACAGCCGGAGGCGGCGGCCCCGTCCGCGGACACCGCCGGGGGCCCGCTGGTGAACATCAACCAAGCCGACGAGGCGGAGCTGGAGACGCTGCCCCGCGTGGGCGAGGTCACCGCGGTCAACATCGTCTCCTACCGCGAGGCCAACGGGCCGTTCACCAGCGTGGACGACCTCCTCAACGTCGACCGCATCGGCGCCAAGACCCTGGAGGAGATCCGCCCGCACGTGACCGTCGGCTGAGGACCGGGGCCCGGAGCGCCCCGGAAGGAGGTGGTGGAGGTGGTGGTGTGGCTGGGGACGGACGGGTACGGGGTTGGGCGGCCGGTGGACCTGCGGTCGGTGGTGCCCGCCGCGGCCGCGTGGGCGGCCGCGCTGGCCGCCCCCGCGGCGCCGCCCTGGGCGGCGTGGGCGCTGGGCGGTACCGCCTGGTGCGCGGCGGTGCTGGTGTTCCTGCTGGCGCGGGCGCCGGCCGAGGCGCTGGCGCTGACCACCGCCGCCGCGCTGGCCTGCGCCGGGACCGTCGCGGTGGTCGCCGGGGTCCAGGTGCACCGGGTGGCGGTCGGCGCGGCCCGGGCCGCCGTGGAGGCGGGCGGCGAGGTGGAGTTCACCGCCCGGGTCACCGGCGACCCACGGGCGCGCGCCGGGACACCGCGGCCGGGCCGGCCGGAGTGGGTCGTCCACGCGCGGGTGAGCGCCGCGGACGGGCGTCCGGGGAACGCCGAACCCGTGGTCCTGCTCGCCTCCGGCCGGGAGTGGCCGCGGCTGCTGCCCGGCCAGTCCCTCACCGCCCGCGGCGTGTTCGTCCCCGCCGAGGACGACCCCTTCCTCGGTGCCCTGGTCCTGGTGCGCGGCCCGCCCCTCGAGGTGGCCCCGCCCGACCGGTGGCAGCGGTTCGCCGGCGACGTGCGGGCCGGGCTGCGCGGCGCCGCCGCCGGCCTGTCCGAGCCCGAGCGCGGGCTGTTGCCCGCCCTGATCGTCGGCGACACCTCCGGGGTGGACGAACAGGTGGCGGAGGACTTCCGGGCGACCGGGATGACGCACCTCCTCACCGTCAGCGGCGCCAACCTCGCCATCCTGACCGGGGTGGTCGTGGCGCTGGGCCGCCTGGTGCGCGCGCCGCCGTGGTGGACGGTGGCGGGCGGGGCCGTGATGATCTGGCTGTTCGTCCTGGTCTGCCGCCCCGAACCCAGCGTGGTGCGGGCCGCCTTCATGGGCTCCCTCGCCCTGCTGGCGCTGGCGACCGGCCGCACCCACATGGCGCTGGGCGCGCTGGGAGTGACCGTGGTGGGGGTGCTGTTCGCCGCCCCCGCCCTGGCGTCCTCCTACGGCTTCGCGCTGTCGGTGCTGGCCACCGCGGGCATCGTGCTGCTGGTGCCGCGCTGGACCCGGGAGTGGTCGGCGTCGATCCCCCGGGTGGTGGCCGAGGCCCTGGCCGTGGCAATGGCCGCGCACCTGGCGGTCGCCCCGGTGGTGGTGACCCTGTCCGGCGAGGTGTCGTGGGTGGCGGTCCCCGCCAACGTGCTGGCCGCCCCGGTGGTGGCGGTGGTGACGGTGCTGGGCTCCCTGGTCGCCGCCCTGGCTGTGGTCGCGCCGACGGTGGCGGCCGCGGTGGCGGTGGTGCCCGGCTGGGGCGTGGCCTGGATCGCGGCGGTGGCGCAGGCGGGCGCCCGCGTCCCGTACGGGGCGCTGCCCTGGCGGACCGACCTCGCGGGGGCGCTGCTGCTGGCCGTCCTGGTGGTGGCGCTGGTGGCGTACCGGGGCCGGGTGCGGCGGGTGCTCGCCGCCGGGACGGCGGCGGTGCTGCTGCTGGCCGCGGCGGCGCGCTGCCTGCCCGGCGGGTGGCCGCCGCGGGACTGGGCGGTGGCGGCCTGCGACGTGGGCCAGGGCAGCGCCTTCGTGCTGTCGGTGGCCCCCGGTGCCGCGGTGGTGGCGGACACGGGCCGCGACCCCGAGGCGGTCGACGCCTGCCTGGAGCGCCTGGGCGTGCGCGAGGTCCCCCTGCTGGTACTGAGCCACGACCACGCCGACCACGTGGACGGCACCTCCGGGGTGCTGCGGCACCGCCGGGTGGACCGGGCCCTGGTCCCGCCGGGGTTCGGCGCCACCCCGGTGGGCGGGCTGCTCGCCGGGGCCGGGGTGGAGCAGGCGGCCGCCGAACGCGGGGACCGGCTGCGCGTGGGCGCCTGGACGCTGCGCGTCCTGTGGCCGCCGCCCGGCTTCCGCGGTTCCGTCAACGACGGCTCGGTGGTGGTGCGCGCCGACGCCCCGCACCTGTCGGTGCTGCTGCCCGGCGACGTCGAGGAGGAGGCACAGCGCCGGCTGCTCGGGGAGCCGCTGGCCGTGGCGGTGCTGGCGGTCCCCCACCACGGGTCGGCCGCGCAGGTCCCGGAGTTCCTGGAGGCCACGGGGGCGCGGATCGCGCTGACCTCGGTGGGCGCCGACAACCCCTACGGCCACCCGGCGCCCTTCACGCAGAGCGTGCTGCGCCGGATGGGCGCGCTGGACCTGCGCACCGACCTGTCGGGGGACATCGCGGTGGTCGGCACCGGCGAGGGACCCCTGGCGCTGGTCCGGGGTCCCGACCGGTCGCTTCGGCGCGCGGGAGGTCGGTGGGGCGTGGCATGCTCGTGGTATGCCTGCACCCGCCCCGATCACGCTCATCGTCGGCGACGAGGAACTCCTCGTCGACCGGGCCGTCGCCGCCATCGTGGCCGCCGTCCGCGCCGAGGACCCGGAGGTGGACGTCCACGACCTGGTCCCCGCCCAGGTGGGCCCGCACACCCTGGTGGAGGTCACCTCGCCGTCGCTGTTCGGCGACCGCCGGGTGGTCGTGCTGCGCTCCTCCCAGGACCTGGTCAAGGACCTGGCCGAGACGGTGACGGCCTATCTCAAGGACCCGGCCGACGACGTCACCCTGGTCCTGACGCACGCGGGCGGCAACAAGGGCAAGGCCCTGCTGCAGGCGGCGCAGAAGGCGGGTGCGGCCCGGATCGACTGCAAGGGCCCGACCAAGGGGCCCGAGCGCGTGGCGTTCGTCAAGGCCGAGTTCTCGGCGGCGGGCCGGCAGATCACCCCGGACGCCGCCCAGGCGCTGCTGGACGCGGTCGGCAGCGAACTGCGCGAGATCGCGGCGGCCTGCACCCAGCTGATCGCCGACACCGAGGGGCGGGTGGACGCCGCCGCGGTGGCCCGCTACCACTCGGGCCGGGCGGAGGCGTCGGGGTTCACCGTCGCGGACCGCGCGGTCGAGGGCCGCCTGCCCGAGGCGCTGGAGCAGCTGCGCTGGTCGCTGGCGGTGGGCACCGCCCCGGTGCTGATCAACAGCGCGCTGGCGGGCGCGGTGCGCGGCATCGCCGTGGTGGCGGGCCCCTCGCGCGGGGGCTCGGACGCGGACCTGGCCAAGAGCGCCAAGGTGCCGCCGTGGAAGCTGCGCACCCTGCGCCAGCAGGCGCGCGGCTGGTCCCCGGCGGGCATCGGCCGGGCGATGGCGGTGGTGGCCGAGACCGACGCGCTGATCAAGGGCGCGGGCCGCGACCCGGAGTACGCCCTGGAGCGCGCCGTCATCGAGATCGCCCGGGCCCGCGGCCGCCGCTAGGCCCTGCTCTCCGAGCGGGTCGGGGCGCGGAGCCGGTCCGAGGCCCGGCGCGGTCGCGTCGGGGGCCGCGGCCGCTCGTCCCGACCGGTCGCGGCCCCGGGTTCCGCCCGGACAGGCCGGTCACCCGCTCCACGGCGCCGCGCTCACGGCAGGCAACCCGGCCGTGCCCTCGTCCCTGTCGGCCTCGGCCCCGGGTTCCGCCCGGACAGGCCGGTCGCCCGATCCACGGCGCCGCGCTCGCGGTAGACCGCCCGGCCGGGGCCGCCCGCTGCCGTACCGCGGCTAGTGGATGGTGCGGCCGCCCTGCCACACGTGCAGGGCCTTGAGGCCCATCGACCACGCGAACGCGCCCTCGTGGTCGGCGTCCCACTGGACCAGGTCGGCGAGGCTGCCGGGGGTGAGCATGCCGCGGTCGGCGATCCCCAGGGCGCGGGCGCCGCCGACGGTGGCGGCGTGCAGCGCCTCCTGGACGGTCATCTGGAACATGGCCACGGCCAGGGAGATGATGAGCGGCATGGACGTGGCGCCGCTCTGTCCGGGGTTGTGGTCGGTGCCCAGGCCGACGGGCACCCCGTGGTCGAGCAGGGACCGCACCGGCGGGCGGCGGCGCTCGTGCAGCGAGGTGGTGGGGCAGGCCACCACGGGGGTGCGGGTGGCGGCCAGCGCCAGGATGTCCTCGTCGTCGGTCTCGTGCAGCAGGTCCACCGAGGTGCAGCCGAGCTCGGCGGCCATGCGCACCGCCCCGTGGCGGGGGCGCGAGCAGGCGTGCAGCGTGGTGCGCAGCCCGACGGACTGGCCCACGGACAGCAGCATCCGCGCGTCGTCGGTGGTGAACTGCCGGTTGTCGCAGTAGACGTCCACCCCGTCGGCGCCCACCTGGGCGGCGTCGGCCAGCCAGGAGGCGGCGGTGGCGACGTACTCGGCGGGGCGGCCGAAGAACTCCGGCGGCACCCCGTGGGCGGGGAAGAACGTGATGTGCAGGCGCGGCATGCCGGGCTCCTCCTCCAGGGAGCGCAGCAGGCGCACGTCGGCCAGTTCGCCGTCGCGGGTCAGGTGGTAGCCGGTCTTGGCCTCGACGGTGGTGGTCCCGGTGATGACCCAGTGCCGCAGCCGCTCCCGCACGGCATTGCACAGCGTCCAGGGGTCGGTGCCGCGCGTGATGGTGACGGTGGTGGACACCCCGCCCCCGGCCGCGAAGATGTCCCCCTGGGAGGCGCCCTTGGCCCACATGCTGACCTCGGCGTAGCGGTCGCCCGCGTAGACGGGGTGGCAATGGGCGTCGATGAGTCCGGGCGTGATGAGCCCGCCGCCGATGTTGATGATGTCGTCGACGTCGGTGAGGTCGTCGTAGACCCCGGGCAGGTGCTGGGGCAGTTCGGCGGCGGGGCCGACCCAGGCCACCCGCTCGTCGTCGATCAGGAGCGCCGCCTTGGTCAGCATCTCGTCGCCGGTCCACAACCGACCGATGTTGCTGAGGAGTACGACCGCCATGGTCAGCCGCCGGTCAGTTCCGCCGCGTGGAGAAAAGGGAGGGGTCGTGCAGGGAACGGGCGGACATGGCGACCTCGTATCTGGAACGATCCGACAGGGCCGACGGGGGCGGCCGGGGGCACCGCCGCGCGGGTCGGGGATCGCGGCGCGCCGGGCGCGCCGTGTCCGCCGGGCTCTGGGGCTGCGGCAGGTGCTCCAAAACCGTAGTCCATTCCCGGACTCCGTGTACACCTCTCCACAGGGACGAATGCGAGCGTTCAGCCGTATACCTCGCGAGAGGCCGACGTGACGAACCCCATGTCCGCCCGCGGCGACCTGCGGACATCCGATGTCCGGCGGGCACGCGGGCCCCCGTTCGCGAACGTGAGACCCCTCCGGCCGCGGCGCATCCGGCTCCGGACGCACGGAACGGGCCCGGCCGTGCGGCCGGGCCCGTTCGAGGGCCGGTCAGGCGGTGCTGAGGGCGAACTCCTCCAGCCTGCCCGCCAGGACCTGCGAGACGAAGGCGTGCAGCTCGGTGCCCTCCTCGGTGTGCTCCTCCGCGAGGACGCGCCCCTCCTCGTGCACCTTGGCGACCAGGTCGCCGCGCGAGTAGGGCACCCGGACGCGCACCTCGTGCGCGAGCTCGGGCAGCGACTCGGCCAGGGCGGTGACCAGCGCGGCCACGCCCTCCCCGGTCCGGGCGGAGACCTCGACCATGTCGGGGTAGCGGGTGCGCAGCGCCTTGAGCACGTCCGGGTCGGCCGCGTCGACCTTGTTGACCACGATCAGCTCGGGCACGTCGGTGGCGTCGATGTCGGCGAACACCTCGCGCACCGCGGCGATCTGGCTCTCGGGGTCGGGGTGCGACCCGTCGACCACGTGCAGGATGAGGTCGGCGTCGGCGACCTCCTCCAGGGTGGACCGGAACGCCTCCACCAGCTGGTGCGGCAGGTGCCGGACGAACCCGACGGTGTCGCTGAGCGTGAACGCCCGGCCGTCGGGCGTGCGCGCCTGGCGGACCGTGGGGTCCAGGGTGGCGAACAGGGCGTTCTCCACCAGGACTCCGGCGCCGGTCAGCCGGTTGAGCAGGCTGGACTTGCCGGCGTTGGTGTACCCGGCGATGGCCACCGAGGGCACCTGGCGGGTGCGGCGGACGTCGCGCTTGACGTCGCGGGCGATGCGCATGTGGGCGAGCTGCCTGCGCAGCTTGGCCATCTTGTCGTTGATGCGCCGCCGGTCGGTCTCGATCTTGGTCTCACCGGGACCGCGCAGGCCCACGCCGCCGCCGGCGCCGCCGCCACCGGACCCGCCGGCCTGGCGGGACAGGCTGTCGCCCCAGCCGCGCAGGCGCGGGAGCAGGTAGTTGAGCTGGGCCAGTTCGACCTGGGCCTTGCCCTCGCTGCTGCGCGCGTGCTGGGCGAAGATGTCCAGGATGAGCGCGGTGCGGTCGACGACCTTGACCTTGACGACGTCCTCCAGCTGGCGCAGCTGGCCGGGGGTGAGCTCACCGTCGCAGATGACGGTGTCGGCCCCGGTGGACTCGACGATGTCGCGCAGCTCGGCGGCCTTGCCCTTGCCGACGTAGGTGGCGGGGTCGGGCTTGGAGCGGCGCTGGGTGAGGCCCTCCAGGACCATGGCCCCGGCGGTCTCGGACAGCGCGGCCAGCTCGACCAGCGAGTTGTCGGCGTCGGCCTGGGTGCCGCTGGTCCACACGCCGATCAGGACGACGCGCTCCAGCCGCAGCGACCGGTACTCGACCTCGGTGATGTCGGTGAGTTCGGTGGACAGCCCCTGGACGCGGCGCAGCGCGTGCCGGTCGGCGAGTTCCATCTCGCCCTGGTCGGGGACGTCCCCGTACGGGTGACGGTCGCCGCCGGTGTCGCGACGGGACCCCTCACCGGTGTCGGTCCCGTTCCCGTCGGCGAACGTGTCGTGGAGCCTCTCCTCGTCGGCGGCCTCGAAGGCCGCGCGGGTGCTTCCACGGGTTTCAGCAGTACTCATATCCCTCCAGGTGGGTCAACGCGATCACCGGGGTGATTCTTCCCGGTCCGCGCCGCGCGGACCACCCCGTCGATGGTGACACGCGCTTCCCGGCGGGGCACCTGAATTATCGCAGGCCACGTGGCGGAAGACACTCTGCCGTCGCGGGGTCCTCAAATGCCTTCTATCGGCCTGGACACAAGAACCGCGGAAGTTATCAGAGAATTTTCAACAAGCTTCACGCTGTGCGAAACTTCGTAGTCATGCAGGGTGGGGGCTGCGTTGACCCCGCCTCATCGACAACGGTAGCGTTTTCCACATCCCAGAAGCTTGTTTCGTATTGCGGAAGGTTTGCCATGGGCGCCACCCACGGGGTCGAGATCACCGGCCCCCTCAACGACCGGTTCGACGAGATCCTCACCGACGAGGCGCTCGCCCTCGTCGCCGAGCTGCACCGCGCCTTCGAGGAGCGCCGCCAGGAGCTCCTGGCCGCGCGCAAGGTCCGTGAGGAGCAGGTCGCCTCCGGTACCGACCTCGACTTCCTCCCCGAGACGAAGCACATCCGCGAGGACGACTCCTGGCAGGTCGCCCCGCCCGCCCCCGGCATCACCGACCGCCGCGTCGAGATCACCGGCCCCACCGAGCGCAAGATGACCATCAACGCGCTCAACTCCGGCGCCAAGGTGTGGCTCGCCGACTTCGAGGACGCCAACACCCCGCTGTGGGAGAACATGGTCCAGGGGCAGCTCAACCTGCGCGACGCCCTGGACCGCACCATCGACTTCACCTCCCCGCAGGGCAAGACCTACGCCCTGAAGGCCGACGAGGAGCTGGCCACCATCGTGGTCCGCCCGCGCGGCTGGCACCTGGACGAGAAGCACATCCTCGTCGACGGCCAGCGCGCCGCCGGCGGCATCGTCGACTTCGCCCTCTACTTCTTCCACTGCGCGCAGCGCCAGCTGGACAAGGGCAAGGGCCCGTACTTCTACCTGCCCAAGATGCAGAGCCACCTGGAGGCCCGGCTCTGGAACGACATCTTCGTCCTGGCCCAGGAGCGCCTCGGCATCCCCCGCGGCACCATCCGCGCCACCTGCCTCATCGAGACCATCCCGGCCGCGTTCGAGATGGAGGAGATCCTCTACGAGCTGCGCGAGCACTCCGCGGGCCTGAACGCCGGCCGCTGGGACTACCTGTTCAGCATCATCAAGACGCACCGCACCCGCGGCCGCGACTTCGTGCTGCCCGAGCGCAACGCCGTCACCATGACCGCGCCGATGATGCGCGCCTACACCGAGCTGCTGGTCAAGACCTGCCACAAGCGCGGCGCCCACGCCATCGGCGGCATGGCCGCGTTCATCCCCTCCCGCAGGGACGAGGAGGTCAACAAGGTCGCCTTCGCCAAGGTCCGCGACGACAAGTCCCGCGAGTCCGGCGACGGCTTCGACGGCTCCTGGGTCGCCCACCCCGACCTGGTGCCGATCGCCATGGAGGTCTTCGACGGCGTCCTGGGCGAGAAGCCCAACCAGATCGACAAGCAGCGCCCCGAGGTCGAGGTGACCGCGGCCGACCTGCTGGCCGTGGACCGCACCCCGGGCGGCGTCACGCAGGCGGGCCTGCGGGGCAACATCAACGTCGCGCTGCAGTACCTGGCGGCCTGGATGGGCGGCAACGGCGCGGTGGCGATCCACAACCTCATGGAGGACGCCGCCACCGCCGAGATCTCCCGCTCCCAGATCTGGCAGTGGCTGCACAACGGCGTCACCCTCGACGACGGCCCCGAGGTCACCGCCGAGCTGGTCACCCGGATCATCGACGAGGAGCTGGCGGCCATCCGCGAGTCCCAGGGCGCCGCCTTCGACGAGGGCCTGTACAAGCAGGCCAAGGAGCTGTTCTCCGAGGTCGCGCTGGCCGACGAGTACATCGACTTCCTCACCCTGCCCGCCTACGAGCGCATGCCGTAGGGCGCACCGGGCCCCGCGCCCCGCGTCCGGCCGCCTCCCACCGGGAGGCCGCCCCGCGGCGGCCCGGGCCCCCGGCCCACGGGGCGGCGGTCCCTCCGGACCGCCGCCCCTTCGTGTACCTCACCAACGGCACATTCCGCCCAACGAAAGAGAAATTCCGTACGCCCCTCTTGTGTCTCGGGCCACACGGCCGTAGTTTTCCCTCGCGGGGCCGTCCACACAGAGGTCTGACCGCACCCGCGCCGACAGCCCGGGAGGCGCCATGCCCGATACCGCCGACCCGATCCCGGCCGCCGTGGCCGCGCTCGTCCCCCGCCTGCGGGAGATCTGCGGCGAGGACGGCGTGCTGACCGACACCTCGCAGCGCCGCGTCTACGACAGCGACGGCATCACCCACCACCGCGAGGTCCCCGGCGTGGTGGTGCTGCCCGCCACCGCCGAGCAGGTCGCCGCCGTGGTGGGGCTGTGCGCCGGGGCCGGGGTGCCGTTCGTCCCCCGCGGGGCGGGCACCGGACTGTCCGGGGGCGCGCTCCCCCACCCCGAGGGCGTGCTGCTGACCACCTCCCGCATGCGCCGCATCGTCGAGGTCGACCCCGACAACGAGTGCGCCGTGGTCGAGCCCGGGGTGACCAACCTCGACGTCAGCCGGGCCGCCGCGCCGTACGGCTACTACTACGCGCCCGACCCCTCCAGCCAGCAGGTGTGCTCGGTGGGCGGCAACGTCGCCGAGAACTCCGGGGGCGCGCACTGCCTCAAGTACGGGTTCACCGTCAACCACGTGCGCGGACTGGACGTGGTCACCCCCGACGGCGCCCTGGTCCGCCTGGGCGGCAAGGCCCCCGACGCGCCCGGCCACGACCTCATCGGCGCGTTCATCGGCTCCGAGGGCACCCTGGGCGTCGCCACCCGGATCACCGTGGGCCTGACCCGGCTGCCGGAGCGGACTGTCACCCTGCTGGCCGCTTTCACCTCCATGGACGCGGGCGGGCGCGCGGTCGGCGACATCATCGCCGCCGGGGTGCTGCCCTCGGCGATCGAGATGATGGACGCCCTGGCGATCGAGGCCGCCGAGGCCGCCGTGGCCTGCGACTACCCGGCGGGCGCCGCGGCGGTGCTCATCGTGGAGCTGGACGGCCCGGCCGCCGAGGTGGAGGCCGAGCTCGCCGAGGTGACCCGGCTGTGCGCGGCCGCGGGGTCGTTCGAGACCCGCACCGCCGCCGACGCCGACGAGCGGGCCCGGATCTGGAAGGGCCGCAAGTCGGCGTTCGCCGCCGTGGGCCGGATCAGCCCCGCCTACATCGTCCAGGACGGGGTGGTGCCCCGCACCGCCCTGTCCGAGGTGCTGCGCCGCATCACCGAGCTGTCGGAGGAGAGCGGCATCCGGGTCGCGAACGTGTTCCACGCCGGGGACGGCAACCTGCATCCGCTGGTGCTGTTCGACGACGCCGAACCCGGGGCGGGCGAACGCGCCGAGGAGGTCTCGGGGGCCATCCTCGACCTGTGCGTGGAGCACGGCGGGTCCATCACCGGCGAACACGGGGTGGGCGTGGACAAGGCGTGCAAGATGCCGCGCATGTACTCCCCCGACGACCTGGCGACCTTCGACCTGTTCCGGAGGGCCCTGGACCCGGAGGGCATCGCCAACCCGTACAAGCTGCTGCCCACCCCGCGCCTGTGCGGGGAGAGGCCGGGCGTGCGCACGGGTGTGCACCCGCTGGTGGAGTCGGGTCGGGCCGAGCAGTTCTGAGCGAAGGGACCGGTGTGACGCGGCAGGGGATCGAGGGCGTCCGCGCGGGCGGGCCGGAGGACGCCGTGTGCGGCGTCGTCCCGGCGCGCGCGGCGCGCCCGCGGGACGTGGACGGACTGGCGGGGCTGCTGGCGGAGGCGGCCCGGAACGGGTGGTCGGTGGCCGTCCGCGGCGGCGGCACCGCCCTGGACTGGGGAGGCCGGCCGGCCTCCGCCGACCTGCTGGTGGACACCGGCGGGCTGGTCCGGATCGACCACGACGCGGGCGACCTGGTGGTGGAGGTCGGCGCGGGCACGCCGGTGGCCGAGCTCTCGGCGGTGCTCGCGAAGGCGGGCCAGCGCCTGTCGGTCGACCCGGTCCGCGCCGGGGGGACCGTGGGCGGGCTGCTGGCCACCGGCCTGGCGGGGCCGCGGCGGCTGCTCACCGGGGCGCTGCGGGACCTGGTCATCGGCATGACGGTGGTGCGCCCGGACGGGGTGGTGGCCCGCAGCGGCGGCCGGGTGGTCAAGAACGTCGCCGGCTACGACCTCGCCAAGCTGCACGTCGGCGGGTACGGCACCCTGGGCGTCATCGCCTCCGCCGCCTTCCGCCTGCACCCCCTGCCCCCGGCGCTGCGGCTGCTGGAGCTGCCGCTGCCCTCCCTCGCCCACGCCGAACGCCGCCTCACCGTGCTGCGGGCGAGCCACGCCGTGCCCGCCGCGGTGGAACTCGACTGGCCCGTGGAGGGGCGGTCGCGCCTGCGCGTCGTGCTGGAGGGCACCCCCGAGGGCGTCGACTCCCGGGCCGCCGGGCTGCTGGAGTCCCTGGCCTCCGGGCTGCCCGCCGGGGAGGTGCGGGTGGCCGACCGGCTCCCCGACGACTGGGGCCTGCTGCCCGCCGAGGGCACCCTGATCCGCCTGTCCGTGCCCCCGGCGGAGGCCGCCGCGGCCGCGGCCCGCGCCGCCGAGCTGGGCGGGGCCGTGGACACCGACGTGCGCACCACCGGGTCGGCGCGGGCCGGGGCACTGGTCACCGCCGTCCCGCCGGGCGCCTCCGCGGCCGCCGTCACCGTGCTCCTGGAGGGGCTCCGCTCCCACTCCGGCTGGACCGCGACCGTCGTCCGGGCGGAGGAGCACCTGCACGCGGCGGGCATCGACCTGTGGGGCGAGGTGCCCGGACTCGCGGTGATGCGCGCGGTCAAGGACGCCATGGACCCCGACCACCGCATGGCACCCGGGCGCTTCGTGACCGGCGCCCCGCACACCCCCCGGGAGGAACGACCGTGACCGACCTGCCCGACCCCGCCGCCGACCGCCCCTTCGAGGAGCTGCTGGGCGACTGTGTGCACTGCGGCTTCTGCCTGCCCACCTGCCCCACCCACGTGCTGTGGGGACAGGAGATGGACTCCCCGCGCGGGCGCATCCACCTCATGGCGCAGACCCACGACGACGTGCTCACCGAGGCCGCCGTCGGCCACTTCGACAACTGCCTGGGCTGCCTGGCCTGTGTGACCGCCTGCCCCTCGGGGGTGGCCTACGACGCCCTCATCGACCGCACCCGGGTCCGGGTGGAGGAGGAGCACCGGAGGCCGCTGCCCGAGCGGGCGCTGCGCGGCGCGGTGTTCGCGCTCTTCCCCCACCGGCGGCGGCTGCGCATGCTGCGCGGCCCCCTGCGCGCCTACCAGGCGTCGGGGGCGTCCGCGCTGGTGCGCCGGTCCGGGCTGCTGGACCGGATCTCCCCCGCGCTGGCCACCATGGAGCGCGTCGCCCCGCCGCTGTCGGCCCCGCCGCCCGCCCTCCCCGAGCTGGTCCCGGCGGTCGGCCGGGCGCGGGCCCGGGTGGGGATGCTGCTGGGCTGCGTGCAGGACGCGTTCTTCCCCGACGTGAACACGGCGACGGCGCGGATCCTGGCGCTGGAGGGCTGCGACGTGGTCGTCCCCCGCGACCAGGGCTGCTGCGGCGCGCTCTCGGGCCACGCCGGGCGGGGCGCCGAGGCGGCGGGGTTCCTGGAAGCGCTGATCGGGGCGTTCGAGCGCGCCGGCGTGGAGCGGATCGTGGTGAACTCGGCGGGCTGCGGCTCGGGGATGCGCCATGCCGAGCGGGTGCTCTCCCAGGCCGGGGCCGACGACTCCCTGGTGCGGCGGGGCCGGGCGTTCGCCGCCAAGGTCGTGGACCTCACCGAGTTCCTGGTGGACCTGGGGCCGGTGGCCGAACGCCACCCGCTGCCGCTGCACGCGGCCTACCACGACGCCTGCCACCTGTCCCACGGCCAGGGCGTGACCCGCCAGCCGCGCGCGCTGCTGGCGGGCGTCCCCGGGCTCACGCTGTCCGACCTGCCGAACAGGGAGATCTGCTGCGGCTCGGCGGGCGTCTACAACCTCTTCAACCCCGAACCGGCCCGGGAGCTGGGCGACCGCAAGGCCGCCGACGCCGCCTCGACCGGCGCCCGGCTGCTGGTGTCGGGCAACCCCGGCTGCTCCCTGCAGATCGCCTCGGCCCTGGAGAGGGCGGGCACCCCGATGGCGGTGGCGCACACCGCCCGGGTCCTGGACGCCTCCCTGCGCGGCCTGTCCGTGCGGAGCCTGCTGGGCGGCGGCTGAGGCGGGTCAGAGCAGGGAGGTCTCGCCCTCGGCCACGATGACGGCCGGCCCGCGCAGGCGGGCCCCGTCGGCGTCGAGGAACACGGTGCACTCGCCGCCCGGGACGCGCACCCGCCAGGTGGCGCCCTCCCCGGGCGGGGTGGCGGCCGCGGCGGCGGCGACGATGCCGGTGCCGCAGGAGCGGGTCTCCCCGGCGCCGCGCTCGTACACGCGCATCCGCAGCACGCCCGGGGCCTCCTCGTTGTACACCTCGACGTTGGCCCCGGCGGGGAACGCCTCGGGGTCCAGCGCCGGCAGGGCGCGCAGGTCCACCTCGGCGACCGGCGCGGAGACCTCGCAGGCCAGGTGGGGGTTGCCCACGGAGATGCGGACGCCCTCCACCGTGCGGTCGGCCAGCCGGGCCGCGGAGGTGCCCAGCCGCTCCACGCGGCCCATGTCTATGGTGATGTCGCCGTCGGCCTCGACGGTGACCTCCTTGGCCCCGTCGCGGGTGCCGACCTCGAACCGGTCCGCGTCCACGAGCCCGGCGTGGCGCAGGTAGCGGGCGAACACCCGCACCCCGTTGCCGCACATCTCGGCGATGCTGCCGTCGGCGTTGCGGTAGTCCATGAACCACTCGGTGCGCTCGGCGGTCCGGGCGGACGGGGCGAGCGCCTCGCCCAGGAGCCGGGTGCGCACCACGCGCAGGATGCCGTCGCCGCCGATCCCGGCGCGCCGGTCGCACAGCAGGCGGACGTCCGCCTCCGTGAGGCGGAGCTCCCCGTCGGGGTCGGGGAGGATCACGAAGTCGTTCTCGGTTCCGTGGCCCTTGGCGAATCGCATGCGCCCAGCGTAGTGCCCGCACGTGCCCGGCGACGCCCGCGGGCCGCTTAGGCTGGGGGGATGATCAAGGTGATCGCGGTCGTGGGTCCGACCGCCGTGGGCAAGTCCGACCTGGCAGTGGAGCTGGCCCTGCGCCTGGAAGAGCGCACGGGGCGCCGCGGCGAGGTGATCAACGCCGACTCCATGCAGCTGTACCGGGGGATGGACATCGGCACCGCCAAGCTCCGCCGGGAGGAGCGGCGGGGCGTGCCCCACCACCTGCTCGACATCTGGGACGTCACCGAGCCCGCGGACGTCGCCAGCTACCAGACGCTGGCGCGCGAGCTGGTGGAGGACTGCGCCGACCGGGACGTCCTGCCGATCCTGGTGGGCGGCTCCGGGCTGTACGTGCGGGCGGTCCTGGACCACCTGGAGTTCCCCGGCACCGACCCGCAGGTGCGCGCCCGGCTGGAGGCGGAGCTGGCCGAGGTGGGCCCGGGGGTGCTGCACGCCCGGCTGGCCGAGGCCGACCCGGCGGCGGCGCGGGCGATCCTGCCCGGCAACGGGCGCCGGATCGTGCGGGCGCTGGAGGTCATCGAGCTGACCGGGCGGCCGTTCACCGCGACCATGCCCGACCACGCGTCGTTCTACCCGTGCACGCAGATCGGTCTGACCGCCCCGCGCCCGGACCTGGACCCCCGCATCGACCTGCGGGTGGACCGCATGTGGGAGCAGGGCCTGGTCGACGAGGTCCGCGAGCTGGACCGTCTGGGGCTGCGCGAGGGCCGCACCGCGTCCAAGGCGCTGGGGTACGCCCAGGCGCTGGCGCAGCTGGACGGGGAGCTGTCGGAGGAGGAGGCGCGGGCGGCGACCGCCCAGGCCACCCGCCGGTTCGCCCGGCGGCAGGAGTCGTGGTTCCGCCGCGACCCGCGGGTGCGCTGGCTGCCCTACGACGCGCCCGACCTGGTGGAGCGGGCGCTGCACCAGGTGGACACGGCGCTGTCGGCGACCGGCGACGAGCCCGGCGAGGCGCTGGTGGACATCGCGACGATGGTCCCGCGGAACCTGTAACCGCGACCGGAACACCCGGGGGGCGTGCCCGAAGGCACGCCCCCCGCTTTCTTTTCCGCCCCTTCCTCCCCCTTCGCCTCCCGTGTCCCTCCCGCCGGGCCGGGGGCTTGCCAGGGGCACCGCGACGGCCTAGTTTTGACTGCGTGACCGGATTTGAAATCTGGTCACGCGGTCACGGATCGCGCGACCACGGATCGGGGGTGCGGGAACATGAGGGCATGGGCCGACAGGTCTCCCGACATTCCCCGAGCCACAGGAGCGACAGTGGTCACGACCGCAGGAACCCCCCGCGACGCCGAACGCGCCCGCCGAGCGGTGCGCATCCTCGACGCCGCGGGCGAACTACTCCTCTCGCTGGGCTACGGCAAGATCACCATGGAGGACGTGGCCCGCCGGGCGGGTGTCGGCAAGGGCACGGTCTACCTGCACTTCCCCACCAAGGAGGTGCTGTTCGGGCTGGTCGTGGTCCGGGTCCAGCTGGAGGTCGGCACCCGGCTCATCGAGGCCATGAGAACCGACCCCGCGGCGATCATGCCGGGGGCCACCGCCCGCTGGATCTACCTGACACAGCACGAGACACCGCTGGTCAAGGCCATCCTCGCCCGCGACCCGCAGACCCTGGGCGGCATCGTCGAAACGGTCGGCACCACCCAGAGCGGGCTGATCGGCCTGCGGGCCCGCGTGATGCAGGAGTACTTCACGGTCCTGCGCGGGCACGGCCTGCTGCGCACCGACCGGCCGGTCGAGGAGCAGAACTACCTGTTCGTCTCGTCCGTCCTGGGCGGACTGGTCGCACCGCCCCTGCTGTCCCGGCAGTCCTACCCGGTCCCCGAAGCGCGGGTGCGCGCCGACATCCTCGGCGAGTCCGTGCGGCGGAGCCTGGAGGAGGACGCCGACCCCGACGCGCTGCTCGCCGCCCGACCCGAGGTCCTCGCCCTGTTCGAGGGGCTCATGGGGTGGGCGCGCAAGGCGCTGGAGGAGTACCTCCCATCCACCGAGTGAACGCCCGGGAGGGCACATGAGCACTCAGACCCTGTTCGAACTGACGGCCCCGCCGGCCGACCTCGACCACGTCGAACTGCTGGAGCGCGTCCGCGCCGCCGGAGCGCGGGCCCGCGCCACCATGGGCGGCATGGAGATGCGGCTGGTCGTGGACGACGCCGACGCCCGCACCATCCTGAGCGACCGCCGGTTCGTCATCAACGCCGAGAACCTGCCCGGCGAGCGGACGGTGCCGTCCCGGCCGGAACTGCTGCTGGCCATGGGCATGCGGCCCGAACTGATCACCCACATCAGCGAGGGCCTGCTGGACAAGGACGGGGTCGACCACGTCCGGCTGCGCAAGCTGGTCTCGCGCACCTTCACCGTGCGCCGGATCGAGGCGATGCGCCCGCGCATCCGCTCCATCGCCGAGAAGCTCATCGCCGGCCTGCCCGACCGCGTCGAGGGCGCGTCCGTGGACCTGGTCGACCACTTCACCTACCCGCTGCCGATCGCCGTCATCTGCGACCTGCTCGGGGTGCCCGAGGAGGAGCGGACGCCCTGGCGGGAGTGGGGGCACACCCTCACCTCGTTCAAGTTCTCCGACCTGGAGGCGATGAACCGGACGGTCGGCTCCCTGGTGGACGCCTCCCGGCGCCTCATCGCGCTGCACCGCGAGCACGAGTACGACGACCTGCTCGGCGACCTGGTCCGGGTCCGCGACGAGGACGGCGACCGGCTCTCGGAGGAGGAGCTGATCACGATGATCATCACCCTGGTCGTCGCCGGTCACGAGACCACCGCCAACCTCATCGCCAACGGGACCCACGCCCTGCTCACCCACCCCGACCAGCTGGCCGCGCTGCGGGAGGACCCCGGCCTGATGCCGTCGGCGGTCCACGAGATGCTGCGCTGGTGCGGCCCGGTGTTCCAGACCCGGCCGCGGTTCGCGACCGAGGACGTCGAGCTGTCCACCACGACCATCCCGGCGGGCACCGCCGTGATCGCCATGGCCGCGGGGGCCAACCGCGACCCCCGGGTGCACCCCGAGCCGGAGCGGTTCGACATCACCCGGCACCGGGGCGAGCCCGGCGAGGCGCACCTGGCCTTCGGGCACGGGCTCCACTACTGCCTGGGCGCGGCGCTGGCCCGGGCGGAGGGGCAGGAGGCGCTCGCCGCGCTGCTGGCCGCCTTCCCCGGGCTGGCGCTGGACCCCGCGCGCCCGCCGGTGCGCCAGCCCAACCTGGCGTTCGTACGGTTCGAGGACCTGTACGTGCTGCTCTAGGACGTGTGGGCCGGGGCGGCGCCACGCCCCGGCCCGCACCCCCGGCCCAACGGCCTACGGGGCGCCCGGCCTGCCGGTCCGCTTCGGTGAGCCGGAGGCCGGGCCCCGGGGCCGACCGGTCCGGGGACGGCGACGGCCCCGGTGCTCGCGCACCGGGGCCGTTCCACGCCTCGGGTCAGACGAGGTCGCAGCCGCCGACGGGGGCGGGCTGCTCGGCGGGCCTGCCGACGCGCGGCATGCCCAGCAGGACCTCGGGCCTGCGGTCCGCGGCGGGCTCGCCGTTGCGGGCGGCCCAGGCGTCCCCGGCGCGGGTGCGGCGCAGGTCGCGCACCCCGGAGTCGGACACCAGGTGGTGCGGCGCGGCGTAGGTGACCTCGACGGTCACCACGTCGCCGGGCCGGGGCTCCTCGGCGTCGCCCACGGCGAAGTGCACGAGACGGTTGTCGGGGGCGCGGCCGGACAGGCGGCGGCGCTCGCCGTCCTTGCGGCCCTCGCCCTCGGCCACCAGCAGCTCGACCTCGGTGCCGACCAGCTTCTTGTTCTCCTCCCAGGAGATCTGCTCCTGGAGGTCGACCAGCCGCTGGTAGCGCTCCTTGACGACCTCCGGCGGCACCTGGCCGTCCATCGTGGCGGCGGGGGTGCCGGGGCGCTTGGAGTACTGGAACGTGAACGCGGCCGCGAAGCGGGCCTCGCGGACCACGTGCAGCGTCTCCTCGAAGTCCTCCTCGGTCTCGCCGGGGAAGCCCACGATGATGTCGGTGGTGATGGCGGCCTGCGGCATGGCCTCGCGCACCTTCTCCACGATGCCCAGGAAGCGCTCCTGGCGGTAGGAGCGGCGCATCGCCTTGAGGACGCGGCTGGACCCCGACTGCAGCGGCATGTGCAGCTGCGGCATCACGTTGGGGGTCTGCGCCATCGCCTCGATGACGTCGTCGGTGAAGTCGCGCGGGTGCGGGGAGGTGAAGCGGACCCGCTCCAGCCCCTCGATCTCACCGCAGGCGCGCAGCAGCTTGGAGAACGCCTGCCGGTCGCCGAAGCCGCTGCCGTAGGCGTTGACGTTCTGGCCGAGCAGGGTGATCTCGCTGACGCCCTCGGCGACCAGGGCCCGCACCTCGGCGAGGATGTCGCCGGGGCGGCGGTCCTGCTCCTTGCCGCGCAGCGCCGGGACGATGCAGAAGGTGCAGGTGTTGTTGCACCCGACCGAGATCGACACCCACGCCGCGTACGCCGACTCGCGGCGGCTGGGCAGCGTGGAGGGGAAGTGCTCCAGCGACTCCGCGATCTCGACCTGCGCCTCCTTCTGGACGCGGGCGCGCTCCAGCAGGGCCGGCAGGGAACCGATGTTGTGGGTGCCGAACACGACGTCGACCCAGGGGGCGCGCCGGACGATCTCACCGCGGTCCTTCTGCGCCAGGCAGCCGCCCACGGCGATCTGCATGCCGGGGTTGGCGTCCTTGACCGGGCGCAGGTGCCCGAGGTTGCCGTACAGGCGGTTGTCCGCGTTCTCCCGGACCGCACAGGTGTTGAAGACGACGATGTCCGCGGTGGTGTCCTCGGCTGCGCGCGCGTACCCAGCGTCCTCCAGCAGACCGGAGAGGCGCTCGGAGTCGTGGACGTTCATCTGGCAGCCGTAGGTCCGCACTTGGTAGGTACGACTCTGGCTCACGTCCTCAGGCTATCCGGTGTCGCGGACCGCCCAAGGCCGCCGCGGACGGGGGTCACTCTCCGCACCCCGCCCCCCGGAACCGGTTTAGTGACCGGCCGAACGGATATCGGACACATGAACTGCGAGAAAGGTGCTGTCTTCTGATGACCGAACAATGCGGCCTCCAGAACGGCTGGAAACGATTCCAGTACAGTGAGTGACGAAACGCGTACCTACGCTCCGTCCGCATAACGGTTTCATCGATCACGCCGTAACAAGTCAGCCACTCCGTTTGCGGCCCACGTTTTTAGTGATGACACCGCAACATCGACCCACTAGGTTCCGACCATGACCTCAACTCCTCTCGTCGTGCTGGAGAACGTCAACAAGCACTTCGGCGACCTGCACGTGCTCCGCGACATCAATCTGACGGTTAACTCCGGCGAGGTGGTAGTCGTCATCGGGCCGTCCGGTTCCGGCAAGTCGACACTGTGCCGCACGATCAACCGCCTGGAGACGATCGACTCCGGCGTGATCACCCTCGACGAACAGCCGCTCCCGGCCGAGGGCCGCGCGCTCGCGCGCCTGCGCAGCGACGTGGGCATGGTGTTCCAGTCCTTCAACCTGTTCGCGCACAAGACCGTGTTGCAGAACGTGACGCTGGGACCCATGAAGGTGCTGCGCAAGCCCAAGGGCGAGGCCGAGGCCCGCGGCATGGAACTGCTGGAGCGGGTCCGTATCGGCAACCAGGCCCACAAGTACCCGGCGCAGCTGTCCGGCGGACAGCAGCAGCGCGTGGCCATCGCCCGTGCCCTGGCGATGAATCCGAAGGTCATCCTCTTCGACGAGCCGACCTCCGCCCTGGACCCGGAGATGGTCCAGGAGGTCCTCGACGTCATGACCGACCTCGCGAGCGAGGGCATGACCATGGTCGTGGTCACCCACGAGATGGGATTCGCCCGCCGCGCCGCCAACCGGGTCGTGTTCATGGCCGACGGCGAGATCGTCGAGGAGAACACGCCCGACGAGTTCTTCACCAACCCGCAGTCGGAGCGGGCCCAGGACTTCCTCTCGAAGATCCTGACCCACTAGCAGTCCCCCGGCCCACCGGGCCATGAGCTTCGCACGCATCTCAAGGAAGAGGTATCCCCAATGCGAGTCCGTCGCATCAGCACCGCTCTGGGCAGCGCCGCGGCCCTGGCGCTCGCCCTCACCGCCTGTGGCACCGCCGAGGTCGGCGGCGAGGGCGGCGAAGGCGGCGGCGAGGGCAACGGCGGTGGCGACACCATCACCATCGGTGTCAAGTACGACCAGCCGGGCCTGGGCCTGGACGAGGGCGGCACCCCCGTCGGCTTCGACGTGGACGTCGCCACCTACGTCGCCGGCGAGCTCGGCTACACCCCGGACCAGATCGAGTGGACCGAGGCCGCCTCCGCCAACCGCGAGTCCTTCCTCCAGCAGGGCACCGTCGACCTGATCTTCGCCACCTACTCGATCACCGACGAGCGCCGCCAGGTCGTGGACTTCGGCGGCCCGTACTACATCGCCCAGCAGGACATCCTGACCCAGGCCGACAACACCGACATCAACGGCCCCGAGGACCTCGAGGGCAAGACCCTGTGCTCGGCCTCCGGCTCCCGCTCGGCCAACAACATCGTCGACTCCGAGGAGGACGGCGGCCTGGGCGTCGACGCCCAGCTGCGCGAGGCCGGCAACTACTCCGAGTGCCTGGAGCTGCTCGGCAACGGCACCGTCGACGCGGTGACCACCGACAACACCATCCTCGCGGGCTTCGCCGCCCAGAACCCGGGCGAGTACCGGATGGTCAACAACCCGTTCGGCGAGGAGAAGTACGGCGTCGGCATGCCCGAGGGCTCCACCGAGCTCTGCGAGCAGGTCAACGCGGCCATCACCAAGATGTGGGAGGAGGGCGCGGCCACCGAGTACCTGGAGTCGGCCTTCGGTGAGACCGACTTCGCCTTCGAGGAGACCCAGCCCGCGCTCGACACCTGCGAGTAAGTCCGCCATCTGACCCCGTCCGGGAGGTGGGGCCGGGACGTCCCGGCGCCACCTCCCGGCCCTTGACCGGCTGGGACCCATGGAAGCCTTTCTCAGCAATATCGACAGGGTTGTCGACGGTTTCTCATGGACCGTCCGGCTCACCCTCCTCAGCGCCCTGTTCTCGTTCATCCTGGGCATCCTGCTCACCGCGATGCGGGTCTCCCCCGTCCCGCTGCTGCGCGGCCTGTCCACCGCCTACGTGGAAGGTGTCCGGAACACCCCGTTGACCCTGGTGCTGCTCTTCTGCGGCCTGGGCCTCAACAGCGCCCTGGGGCTGAGCTTCAGCGACACCGTCGCCCTTGACGTGTTCTGGTGGGCGGTCATCGGACTGTCCGCCTACACCTCCTGCTTCGTCTCCGAATCGCTGCGGTCGGGTATCAACACCATCCCGCTCGGACAGGTCGAAGCAGCCCGTTCCCTGGGTCTGACCTTCACCCAGAACCTCCGCCTGATCGTCATCCCCCAGGCACTGCGCACCGTCGTGGGCCCGCTGGGCAGTGTGCTCATCGCGCTCACCAAGAACACGACCGTCGCCTCCGTTGCGGGGCTGGGCGTCCAGGAGGCGTCCCGGCAGATGAAGCTCATGTTCGACCAGGGCATCGCGCCGGTCCTGCCGACCTTCGTCGGGTTCGCGATCGGCTTCCTGATCCTGACCCTGCCGACGGGTTACTTCTTCGGCTGGCTGTCCAAGCGCGTGGCGGTGGTCCGATGAGCGCCCAGACCTCGGTCCTCTTCGACGCCCCCGGCCCCCGCGCACGGCGGCGCAACGTCATCTACACGGTCCTGACCGTGCTCCTGGCCCTGGTCGGCCTGGCCGTCCTGTACCTGGGGTTCAACCGGACCCTGACCGACCGGGAGGGCCCGCTGTTCTCGGCGGCCACCTGGGCGGTCAACCCGGACGGCCAGTGGGCGGCCGACATGTGGGAGCCGTTCCTGCGGCCCGACACGTGGACCGGCTACGTCATCCCCGGTCTGCAGAACACCCTGACCGCGGCGCTGACCGCGTCGGTGCTGGCCGTCGTGTTCGGCCTGGTCTTCGGTATCGGCCGGCTGTCCGAGCACGCCTGGATCCGCATCCCCGCCGGGGCCGTCGTGGAGTTCTTCCGCGGCATCCCGCTGCTGATGCTGATCTTCTTCACCATGGCGCTGCCGATCGTCGCCTGGCAGGTGTTCGACATCCCGACCGGCACCTTCCAGGTGACCGCGCTGGCCGCGGTCGTCACCGGCCTGACCCTGTACAACGGGTCGGTGCTGGCGGAGGTGTTCCGGGCGGGCATCCTGGCGGTGCCCAAGGGCCAGTCCGAGGCCGCCCAGGCCATCGGCATGACCCGGACGCAGACGATGTGGCAGATCCTGATCCCGCAGGCGATCACGTCGATGATGCCGGCGATCGTCGCCCAGCTGGTGGTCCTGCTCAAGGACTCCGCGCTCGGCTACATCGTCGCCTTCCCGGAGCTGCTGCGCAGCTTCACGCTGCTGGCGACCCGGGAGAGCAACGTGATCCCGGCGGCGATCATCTGCGCGATCATCTACATCATCATCAACATCGCCCTGAGCCGGCTGGCGATCTGGCTGGAGCGCCGCAACGCACGGCGCGGCCGCGTCTCGGCCCGGCCCACCGCGGCCGGCGGCGCCCCGGCCGCGGTCGACGCCACCGGGACGGCCGCCGGTGCGGCCGCCTCGGAGGGCCCCTCCGAGGGGCCCGACGGCACGGCGGGGCCCAAGAAGCCCTAGTCCCCGGCACCCGTTCGACGGCCCCGTCCACCCCGTGGACGGGGCCGTCGGCGTTCCCGCCCCGGCGGGGCGGGCGGACCCTCACAAGACGGATACGGGATCCGGCGGGACTGCACACGCGGCCCCGCGAGGACTAAGGTCGACATGTCATCGGATACACCCCACGACCCATCCTGAGCGGGATATGTCTGAACTGTCGAGCCACGGCTCCTGGCCATCGCCCATCAGCGCCGCCGACGTCGCCCGTGGGGTGCGCGCCCTCGCCTTCCCCTCCGTGGTGGGCGACGAGGTGTGGTGGGAGGAGAGCCGGCCCGAGGAGGGCCGCCGGACCATCATGCGGCGCGGCGCCGACGGCACCCTGACCGAGCTGCTGGCCGCCCCGTGGAGCGTGGGCAGCCGCGTGCACGAGTACGGGGGCCGGGCCTTCCGCCCCGTGCCCCGGCGCGACGACAAGGCGCTGGTGCGCATGGGCGTCGTCTTCGTCAACTCCCCCGACCAGCGCCTGTACCTGCTGGAGCACGGCGCCGCCGCGCCGGTCCCGCTCACCCCCGAACCGGACGGGCCCGCGGCGCTGCGCTACGCGGAGCCGACGCTGGGGCCCGACGGCCGCAGCGTCCTGTGCGTGCGCGAGCAGCACTCCCAGGGCACGGTGCGGCGGTCGATCGTGTCGGTGCCGCTGTCGGGCCGGGGCGCCTCCGACCCGTCCGCCGTGCGCGAGATCGTCTCGGGCGCCGACTTCTACGCCTCCCCCACCCCCTCCCCCGACGGGACCAGGCTGGCGTACGTGCGGTGGAACCACCCCAAGATGCCCTGGGACGGCACCGAGCTGCGGATGGGCCTGTTCGACGGGGACGGGCTGACCGGCGAGTACACGCTCAAGGGCTCCTCGGAGGAGTCGGTGGTCTCCCCGGTGTGGATCGACGACACCTCCCTGTACGCGGCCTCGGACTGGCCGGGCTTCTGGAACCTGTACCAGGTGGGGCTCACCGGCCCGGCGATCGCGCTGTACCCGGCCGAGGAGGAGTTCCACTCCCCGCCGGGGCGACTGGGCGACCGGTCGTTCTGCGTGCTGGACTCGGGGAAGGTGGTGGCGCTGCACGGCGACGCCGACATGGTGCCGGGCGTGTACGACCCCGACACCCTGGACCTGGCCCCGGTGGACACCGACCTGACGTCGTGGTCGATGCTCGACACCGACGGGCGCACCGTCGTGGGCGTGGCGGCCTCGCCGACCGTCCCGCAGTCGCTGGTCCGGCTGGACCCGGCCACCGGGCGGGTGGAGGTGCTGCGCGGGTCGATGGAGTCGGTCCCCGACACCGCCTACCTGCCGGTGCCCCGCAAGGCCACGTTCCCGGGCCGCTACGGGGCCCCGGTGCACGCCAACGTCTACCCGCCCACCCACCCGGAGCACACGGCGGCGGGGCCCGCGCCGTACGCGGTGTGGGTGCACGGCGGCCCGGTGTCGCACGCCACGACCGCGTTCGACCCCTTCAAGGCGTACTTCACCAGCCGGGGCATCGGCGTGGTGGACGTCAACTACGGCGGGTCCACCGGGTACGGGCGCTCCTACCGCAAGCGCCTGCACAAGGAGTGGGGCGTGGTGGACGTCGAGGACGTCACCGCCGTGGCCCGGGCCCTGGTGGAGCGGGGCGAGGCCGACCCCGAGCGGCTGGCGGTGCGCGGGCCGAGCGCGGGCGGGTACACGGCGCTGGTGGCGGTCACCGGGGACGTGTTCGCCTGCGGGGTGTCCTACTTCGGGGTGACCGACCTGCTGGGGCTGGTGCGCACCACCCACGACTTCGAGTCGCGGTTCCTGGACACGCTGGTGGGCCTGCTGCCGGGGTTCGTGGAGCGCTACCGGGAGCGGTCGCCGATCAACCTGGCCTCGGAGATCGACGTGCCGGTGCTGCTGCTCCAGGGCCTGGACGACCCGGTGGTGACCCCGGACCAGGCGTTCGCCATGGCGACGGCGCTGGGCGGGCGGAAGGTGCCGTACGCGCTGGTGGAGTTCGAGGGCGAGGCGCACGGGTTCACCGGGGAGAAGGCGCGCAGGGAGTCGCTGGAGGCCGAGCTGGCGCTGTACGCGCGGGTGTTCGGGTTCGCGTCGGACGCGCCGCCGCTGGAGCTCGCCACCGAGCCGCCCGCCCCGCGCCCCGAACCGGAGCCCGAACCCGAACCGGTCCAGGCCCCGCCGGACGGCGCGGCCGCCGCGGAGGCCCCCGGCGGGGAGCCCGCCCCGGAGCCGGACGCCGCGGCACCGGTCGCCGAGCCGGCCGCCCGGACCCCCGAGGCCTGACCGCTCAGTCGGTCGGGACGCCGATGCGCAGCCGGTTGCCGTCGGGGTCGCGCAGTTCCAGCTCGCGGCCCCACGGCGCCTCCTCCACCGGGACGCCGAACTCGGCGGCCACGGCGTCGATGTCGTTCAGCCGCAGGTAGACCAGGGTGTCCGGCCGCGCGTCCCCCTCGTGCTCCGACAGGAACAGCCGGACCCGCCCCCGGTGCACCTCGACGAACGCCGGGAACCCCGGCTCGAACCGGTGCTCCCAGCCGAACGCGAACCCCAGCCGCGCGTACCACCGCACCGCCGCCTCCGCGTCGGCCACCCGCAGGATCGGGACGGCCTCCTCGGTCATGTCGCATCCTCCGTCACGGTGTACTCCCACTCCGGCCGCCACCGCCGCGGCACGTCCACCGGGGTGAGGCTCACTCCGGGAAGTCCGGGTCGAGGTCGAGGCCCTCGGCCTCCAGTTCCTCGCGGACGATCCGGTAGGACAGGCCGCCGCCGTAGCCCTTGCGGGCCAGGACGCCCAGGGCGCGGCGGACGCGGGTCTCACGCTCGCGGCCGCGGCTGCCGGAGAGGCTGCGCCGGGCCAGGGCCCGGGCGGCGGCCGCCTCCTCCTCGTCGCCGAGTTCGGCGACCGCGTCGCGCACGGTCTCCTCGGCCACGCCGCGGGTGCGCAGCTCACGGGTGAGCGCGGCACGGGACAGCCCCCGGCCGTGGTGGCGCGAGCTCACCCAGGCGCGGGAGAAGACGGCGTCATCGACCAGTCCGGCCCGCGTGCACTCCTCCATGACCGCGGCCACGACCTCTTCCTCGTGGCCGCGGCGGAGCAGGCCGGCCTCCAGCTGCGCGGCGGTGCGCGGCTTGTGCGCGAGCATCCGCAGGGCCAGGGTGCGGGCCCTGTTCAGTGCCTTCTCCCCGCCGGACGACGGCGCGGCGTCGGGGCCGTCGCCGTCCGGCGGGGTGTCGGCCTCACGCATCCGTCGCGGGCGCCTTGACGGTGGTGGTCTTGGCCGGGGCCTTCTTGGCGGGGGCCTTGTCGGCCGCCGCCGGAGCCGCGGCGGGGGCCGCCTTGTCCGCAGGGGCCTTGTCGGCGGCCGCGGCCTTGGGGTCCTCCGGACCCGAGGCGCTGTCGTCGCCGGTGGAGACGCCCAGCTTCTCCTTGATCTTCTTCTCGACCTCGTTGGCGATGTCGGAGTTGTCGCGCAGGAAGTTGCGCGCGTTCTCCTTGCCCTGGCCGAGCTGGGTGCCGTCGTAGGTGTACCAGGCGCCCGACTTGCGCACGATGCCGTGCTCCACGCCCAGGTCGATGAGGCTGCCCTCGCGGGAGACGCCCACCCCGTACAGGATGTCGAACTCGGCCTGCTTGAAGGGCGGCGCGACCTTGTTCTTGACGACCTTGACGCGGGTGCGGTTGCCGACCGCGTCGGTGCCGTCCTTGAGGGTCTCGATGCGGCGCACGTCCAGGCGCACCGACGAGTAGAACTTCAGCGCCCGGCCACCGCTGGTGGTCTCCGGGGAGCCGAACATCACGCCGACCTTCTCGCGGAGCTGGTTGATGAAGATCGCGGTGGTGCCGGTCTGGTTGAGCGCGCCGGCGATCTTGCGCAGCGCCTGCGACATGAGCCGGGCCTGCAGGCCGACGTGGCTGTCGCCCATCTCGCCCTCGATCTCGGCGCGGGGCACCAGGGCCGCCACGGAGTCGATGACGATGATGGAGACGGCGCCGGAGCGGATCAGCATGTCGACGATCTCCAGCGCCTGCTCGCCGGTGTCCGGCTGGGACAGCAGCAGGTTGTCGGTGTCGACGCCGATCTTCTTGGCGTACTCGGGGTCCAGCGCGTGCTCGGCGTCGACGAACGCGGCGATGCCGCCCATCCGCTGCGCGTTGGCCACCGCGTGCAGCGCGACGGTGGTCTTACCGCTGGACTCGGGGCCGTACACCTCGATGATCCGGCCGCGCGGGATGCCGCCGATGCCCAGCGCCACGTCGAGGGCGATCGCCCCGGTGGGGATGGCCTCGATGGGCGGACGGTCGTCGTCGCCCAGGCGCATGACGGAGCCCTTGCCGAACTGCCGCTCGATCTGCGCGAGGGCGGTTTCGAGAGCCTTCTCTCGGTCTCCAGATGCCACGGGATACCCCTGTTGGGTCGATGCCTTCTTCTTCATGATGCGCACGACGCTACGCGGTCGGTCCGACAATCGCGATGTCCGGCGTCGGCCTGTGGAAAACCCAGCCTACCCGAACCCCTGTTCGATTTCCGTTCGAACGCGCGAACGCGTCCCCCCTCTTCTCCCCTGTGGTCAGCGCGCCGCGGCCGGGAGGTCGAACGCGTCGCAGACGGCCCGCCAGACCTCCTTGGCCGCGACCCCGTCGGCGAGCGCCCCCTCGACGGTGCGCGAGCCCAGCCCCTCGATCACGTAGTCCTTGGCCAGGCTCTGCGCGTACGCCTCGCCGAACTGCTCGTACATGTTGTGCCAGAAAACAGTCAGTCTCATCGGCCCCAGTATCGTCGATCCCCCGCTCCGGTGTCGGCCGTCGTCCACAGGCCGCCTCCCCGGAATCGTCGCCCCCGGGGTGCAGACTTAACGGATGACACCGTCCTTCTTCGGGCCCGCCACCCGGGCCTGGTTCGAACGCGCCTTCCCCGGCGGACCGACCCCGGCCCAGGAGGGCGCCTGGGCGTCGGTCGCGGGCGGGAAGGACACCCTCGTGGTGGCCCCGACCGGGTCGGGCAAGACGCTGGCGGCGTTCCTGTGGTCGCTGGACCGCCTGCTCTCCTCCCCCGTCCCCGAGGACCCGGCCCGCCGGTGCCGGGTGCTGTACGTCTCGCCCCTCAAGGCGCTGGCCGTGGACGTGGAGCGCAACCTGCGCGTCCCGCTGGCGGGTATCTCCGCGGCCGCCGCGGAGTCGGGCGCCCCGGTGTCCCCCGTGTCGGTGGGCGTGCGCACCGGCGACACCCCGGCGGACGAGCGGCGGCGAATGGCCACCCGGCCGCCGGACATCCTCATCACCACCCCCGAGTCGCTGTTCCTGGTGCTGACCTCGCGGGCCCGCGAGGGGCTGGCCGGGGTGGAGACGGTGATCGTGGACGAGGTGCACGCCCTGGCGGGCACCAAGCGCGGCGCCCACCTGGCCCTGAGCCTGGAGCGGCTGGAGGAGCTGGTGGACCGGCGCACCCTGCGGATCGGCCTGTCGGCGACGGTGCGCCCGGCGGAGACGGTCGCGGAGTTCCTGGGCGGCGCCGCGATCGTGGCGCCGCCGGACGCACCGCACCTGGACCTGAGCGTGGCGGTGCCGGTGTTCGACATGGAGGAGCCCCACCTGCCCCCGCCGCCCCGGGCCCTGGGCCCCGGGGACCCGGAGGAGACCGGCGCGGAGGTGGAGCCGCTGGAGGCCCCCGGCCCCCCGGTCCCGGCGGACGCCTCCCCCGCGGGCGCCCCTCCGGCCGCGGGCCCCCCGGCCGGCGCCGGCTCGCTGTGGCCGCACCTGGAGCGCCGGGTGCTGGACCTGGTGGAGGAGCACCGGTCCACCATCGTGTTCACCAACGGCCGGCGGACCGCGGAGCGGCTGTGCGCCCGCCTCAACGACCTGTACGCCGAGCGCCACGGCGCCGACCTGCCGCCCGCGGAGGTGCCCGCGCTCGTCATCGCCCAGTCCGGGAGCAGCCGGGGCGCCGCGCCGGTCATCGCCCGCACCCACCACGGGTCGATGTCCAAGGCCGAACGGGCGGTGGTCGAGGACGACCTCAAGGCGGGGCGGCTGCGCTGCGTGGTGGCCACCTCCAGCCTGGAGCTGGGTGTGGACATGGGCGCGGTGGACCTGGTGGTGCAGGTGGCCGCGCCCCCGTCGGTGGCGTCCGGGCTCCAGCGGGTGGGGCGGGCCGGGCACCAGGTGGGCGGCACCTCGCGCGGGGTGTTCCTCCCGGCGTTCCGGGGCGACCTGCTCACGACGGCGGTGGCGGTGGAGCGGATGCGCGCGGGCGACATCGAGCCGCTGCGCATGCCCCGGTCGCCGCTGGACGTGCTGGCCCAGCAGATCGTCGCGATGGTCGCGATGGACGAGTGGCCGGTGGCGGAGCTGGCCGCGGTGGTGCGGCGGGCCGCCCCGTTCTCCGACCTGGCCGACAGCGTGCTGGAGTCGGTCCTGGACATGCTGTCGGGCCGCTACCCCTCCGACGAGTTCGCCGAGCTGCGGCCCCGCCTGGTGTGGGACCGCCGTGAGGGCGTCCTGCGGGCCCGGCCCGACGCCCAGCGGCTGGCGGTGGTCGCCGGGGGCACCATCCCCGACCGGGGCATGTACACGGTGCACCTGGCCGGCGCGGAGAAAGCGCCGACCCGGGTCGGGGAGCTGGACGAGGAGATGGTGTACGAGTCCCGGGTGGGCGACGTGTTCGTCCTGGGCTCCACCACCTGGAGGATCGAGGGGATCACCGCCGACCGGGTGCTGGTCTCCCCGGCCCCGGGTCGGCCGGGCCGGATGCCGTTCTGGAAGGCCGACGCCCAGGGCCGCCCGGTGGAGCTGGGCCGGGCCATCGGCGCGGCGGTGCGCAGGCTGGGCGAGGCGCCGCGGGAGGCGGCGGCGGAGTTCTCGGGGCTGGACCCGTGGGCGGCCCGCAACCTGGCGGCCTACGTCGCCGAGCAGCGGGACGCGACCGGTCACGTCCCCGACGACCGCACGGTGGTCATCGAGCGGTTCCGCGACCAGGTGGGCGACCGGCGGGTGGTGGTCCACTCGCCGCTGGGCGACCGCGTGCACGCCCCCTGGGCGCTGGCCGTCGCCGCGCGGATCCGGGAGCGGTACGGGGTGGAGAGCCGGGTGCTGCACGGGGACGACGGGATCGTGCTGAACCTGCCCGACACCGTGGGCGGCCTGGACGAACCGGGGGTGCTGGCCGAGCTGGTGGCGGTGGACCCCGAGACCGTGGAGGCGGTGGTCACCGACGAGCTGACCGGGTCGGCGCTGTTCGCGTCCCGGTTCCGCGAGTGCGCGGCCCGGGCGCTGCTGCTGCCGCGGCAGCGGCCGGACCGGCGGATGCCGCTGTGGCAGCAGCGGCTGCGCGCCTCGCACCTGCTGTCGGTGGCGGGCCGCTACGGGTCGTTCCCGATCGTGCTGGAGACGGCGCGCGAGTGCCTGCGGGACCTGTTCGACGTGCCCGCGCTGGTGGAGGTGCTGCGCGGGGTGCGCTCGCGCGACGTGCGCGTGGTGGAGGTGGAGACCGACCGGGCCTCGCCGTTCGCCCGGTCGCTGCTGATGGAGTACACGGCGGCGTTCCTGTACGAGGGGGACGCCCCGGCCGCCGAGGCGCGCGCCGGGGCGCTGGCCCTGGACCCGTCGCTGCTGTCGGACCTGCTGGGCCGGACCGACCTGCGGGACCTACTGGACCCGGGGGTGGTGGCGGAGGTGGACGGCCTGCTCCAGCGCACCGCCGCCCCGGTTCGCGACGGGGAGGCCGCGGCCGACCTGCTGCGGGAGCTGGGGCCGCTGACGACGGCGGAGGCCGCCGCCCGGGGCGTGCGCGCGGAGTGGCTGGCCGCCCTGGAGGAGGAGGGCCGCGCGGTGCGGATGCCGCTGCCCGGCGCCGTGGAGCCGCCCGAGCCCGCCGACGGCGACGCGGCCGGGCCCGACCCGGCGGCGGCCGTTCCGGGCGGGGGCGGGCCGGTGGAGCGGTGGTGCGCGGTGGAGGACGTCGCGCGGCTGCGGGACGCGCTGGGGGTGCCGGCGCCCCCGGGGGTTGCGCGGGCTCTGCTGGAGCCCGCGGCCGACCCGGTGCGCGACCTGGTCTCCAGGTACGCGCGCACGCACGGGCCGTTCACCACCGCCGCGGCCGCCGCCCGGCTGGGCCTGGGCGAGGAGGCCGTCGCCGGGATGCTGCGGGTGCTGGCCCGGGAGGGGCGGGTCTCGCGGGGCGGGTTCCGTCCCGGGGGCACCGGGACGGAGTGGTGCGACGCCGACGTGCTGCGCCGCCTGCGGCGGGGGTCGATCGCCCGGCTGCGGGCGGAGGTGGAGCCGGTCGACCCGGCGGCGCTGGCCCGGTTCGCCCCGGCCTGGCAGCGGGCGGTGCCCGGCGAGCGGTGGCGCGGGCCGGACGCGGTGTTCGAGGCGGTGGAGTCGCTGCGCGGAGCGCCCGTCCCCGCCTCGGCGCTGGAGTCGCTGGTGCTGCCCTCCCGGGTGGAGGGCTACGAGCCGCGGATGCTGGACGAGCTCACCCAGGCCGGGGAGGTGGTGTGGGCGGGCGCCGGCCCGCTGCCCGGCGGGGACGGCCGGATCGTCCTGCTCCCCGCGGACGAGGCGGCGGAGCTGGCGCCCGCCCCGGTGCTCCCCGAGCCGGGTTCGCCGGAGCACGCGGTGCTGTCCGCACTGCGCGAGGGCGGCGCGCTGTTCTTCCGCGACCTCGCCGACCGGGTGACCCGCGACGGCGGGATCGGCGCCCCCTCGGACGCCGACCTGGTGGCGGCGCTGTGGTCGCTGGTCTGGAACGGCGTGGTCGCCAACGACACCCTGGCCCCGGTGCGCGCCCTCCTGGGCGCCGGCGACCCGGTGCGGCCCCCGCGGAGGCCGCGGCCGGGCCGGGCCCCGCGGGCGGTGCTGCCGACCCGGTCGGGGCCGCCGACGGCGGCGGGCCGCTGGTCGGTGCTGCCCGAGCGGGAGGCCGACCCCACCCGGCGGGTCCTGGCGTCGGTGCAGGCCCGGCTGGAGCGGCAGGGCCTGCTGGTCAAGGGCTGGCAGGGCGGCGGCATCTCCCCGGACGAGTACCGGGTGCTGCGGTCGATGGAGGAGGCCGGGCGGGTGCGCCGCGGCTACTTCGTGGCGGGGCTGGGCGGCGCCCAGTTCGCCCTGCCCGGCGCGGTGGACCGCCTGCGGGCGCTGGCCGGGGAGAACCGGGGCGGGGCGGTGGCGCCGGTGGTGCTGGCCGCCGACGACCCGGCCAACCCGTTCGGCCGCGAGCTGCCCTGGCCGGAGGCGGGCGAGGGCGGCCGCCCGGCGCGGACGGCGGGTGCGGTGGTGGTGGTCGACGACGGGCGGCCCACCCTCTACACGGGCCGGGGCGGGCGCTCCGCGCTCACCCTGGGGGCCTCCCCGCAGGAACTGGCCAGGGCCGCGGCCGCCCTGGCCGAGGTGGTGCGCACCGGCGCGCTGGGCACGGTGACGGTGGAGCGGGCCGACGGGACCGAGGTGTTCGGGACGCCGCTGGACGCCGCGCTGGTGTCCGCCGGGTTCCACGCCACCCCCAGGGGGCTGCGGCTGCGCCCGTGAAAACCCCTGGTGGCGGCGTTCGGTCCCGGGCATGATGGCGGGCGTTCGCACAGGGGGGAGCACGATGGAGATCAGGCCGATGGGGCCCGGGGACGAGGCGGGCGCGGTGGCGGCGTCGCTGGCCGCGGACACGCTGTTCGCCCAGGCCGGGGTGGTGCTGCCGCCGGACGATCCGCACGAGGTGTTCGAGCACGCCGAGCGGGTCCTGGTGGCGGTGGCGGACGGCGCGGTGCTGGGGCTGGCCGTCACCCTGCCGCTGGACGGGGGCGTGCACCTGGAACAGCTCGCGGTGCACCCCGACCACGGGCGGCGCGGGGTCGGGTCGGCCCTGCTGGAGGCGGTGTGCTCCGGGGCGTCCGCCGCCGGGTCACCCCGGGTGACCCTGACGACCTTCCGCGACCTGCCCTGGAACGGCCCCTGGTACGCGGCCCGCGGCTTCGCGGTGCTGCCGCCGCGGGAGTGGGGACCGGGGCTGCGCGACCTGTGGGAACAGGAGGAGCCGATCCGGGTGCGGCCGCGGGTGGCCATGGCCCGCCCCGCGGGGTGACCCGCCGGGGGCGCGGTCGCGGCCCGGCCGCGTCCTCCCCCACCGTGCGGGGGAGGGCGCGGTCGCGGCCGGCCGGGGGCCGGACCGCTCAGACCGTGGAGGAGAACACCTCGTCGCGGGCGTGCTCCAGCGCGTGCAGCAGGGCGCCGCGCACGACGGGGCCGCCCTCGACCGCGCCCAGCGCGATCTCGGTGGCGTTGGGGGCGATGCGGGCCGTGGCCGCCTGCACCCGCTCGGCGAGCTTGACGCCGCCCGCCTGGGCGACGTCGCCGCCCAGCACGACCAGGCCGGGGTCGATGATGACGCTGACGGCGGCCACCCCGCGGGCGAGCCGCTCGGCGAAGGCGTCCAGGAACGCGTCGCCCTCGGGGGTGCCCGAGGCGGCGGCGCTGCGCACCACGTCGACGACGTTGTCGCCCGGCACGCCGTGCTCGGCGGCCAGGCCGACGACCCGGCCCGCCTTGACCAGCGCCTGGAAGCCGTGCGGCAGCTCCCGGTTCACGTCGTCGCGCAGGGACTCGTAGCCCCCGGACAGGCCCAGGTCGCCGGGCATGGGGGCGCCGGGCACGGGCAGGTAGCCGATCTCGCCCGCGCCGCCGGAGCGGCCCCGGTGGATGCGGCCGTCGATCATGGTGGACATGCCGACGCCGCCCGCGGCGCTGAGCCAGATGAGCACGAACTCCGGGACCCCGGCGGCGGCGCCCTCGGCGTGCTCGGCCAGGGCGGCCAGGTTCACGTCGTTCTCGATCATCACCGACCGCTTCAGGTCGGTGCGCAGCGCCTCCAGGATGCCCTCGTGCCAGGAGATGAGGTCGAAGGAGAAGCGGATGTCGCCGGTCCGCGGGTCGACCACGCCGGGGGTGCCGATGACGCAGGCGCGGAGCCTGTCCAGCGGCACCTCCGCCGTTTCGACCAGGCGCATCACGGCCGTGTGGACCAGGGCGACGGGGTCGTCGGAGCTGCTGGGGTCCACGGTGACGTCGCCGACGATCCGGCCGGTGATGTCGGCGATCGTGGCGGTCACCCGGCGGGCGCTGACGTCCAGGGCCGCGACGTAGGCGCTCTCGGGGACCACCGCGTAGAGCGCGGCGTTGGGTCCCCGCCCGCCGGCCTGGCTCCCCACGACGCGTACCAGGTCACGCTCCTCCAGCCGGGCGAGGAGCTGGGACGCGGTTACCTTGGAAAGACCGGTCCTCGTACCCAGCTGCGTGCGCGTCAGCGGACCGGCGGACAGCAGCAGTTCCAGCGCCGCACGGTCGTTGAGCTGGCGTAGCAGCCGGGGAGTCCCCGGACGTTGAGACATAACCGTGACACCTCACCCTGTTTTTATTAGGAAAGTTTCCTGTTAATTTAGCTCACAACCTCACAGGAGGTCACGTCCTGGCAGGTCCGAGTTCATCCGGACCCTCCGGTACCCGCGCCGGCGGGGCGGCAACGTGCTATCCCAGCACACCCCCACAGAGACGTCGAACCGTGGGATGACGTTCCATCATCCCAGGCCGGTTCGAGCACAGGCGTCGAACCCCGGCGCGTCGTGCGAAGGGAGATAGGTTCAACATGAGGTTCCCCAAGATCGCCGCGGCTACGTCCGTGGTCCTGCTCGCCGCCGCCTGCGGCGGTGGCGGTTCCGACTCCGATGGCGGTGGTTCCGCCGACAGCCTGACCGTGTGGGTCATGGGCACCTCGCAGCCGCCCCTCGTCGAGTACTTCGAGGGCGCCGAGGCCCGGTTCCAGGAGAACAACCCGGACGTCGAGGTCAACGTCGAGTTCATCCCCTGGCCGGACGCCCAGGAGTCGATCACCAACGCCCTCGCCGGCGGCGACGCTCCCGACGTCATCGAGATCGGCAACGACCAGGTGTCCGGCTGGGCCTCGCAGGGCGCCCTGCTCGACATCACCGAGCAGGTCGGCGGCTGGGACGCCGCCGCGGAGATGGACCAGAACGCCCTGGAGTACGGCACCTACGACGGCGTCCAGTACGGCGTTCCGTGGTTCTCCGGCGTCCGCACCCTGTACTACCGCGCCGACTGGCTGCAGGAGCTCGGCCACGAGCCCCCCACCACCTGGGACGAGCTGCTGACCGTCGCCGAGGACATCGAGGCGGAGTACGACGTGCCCGGCTTCGCCGCGCCGACCGACTTCACCAACGGCATCGCCTCCTTCATCTGGAGCAACGGCGGCGAGATCGCCACCCAGAACGCCGAGGGCGAGTGGGAGGGCCACCTCACCGACCCCGCCACCGTCGAGGCCATCGAGTTCTACGCCGACCTGACCAACGACGGCGTCTCCCCGCAGAGCTACGTGGGCGAGAACGAGCTCGTGCCGCTCGCCGACATGGCCAACAGCCAGGTCGGTATGTACATCGACGGCAGCTGGGCGCTGACCTCCATGGAGGAGCAGGCCGAGGACCCGGCCGTCCTGGAGAACATCGTCGCCGCCCCGATCCCGGGCGCCGACGGCATCGCGCCGGCCTTCGCCGGCGGCTCCGCGCTCTCCGTCTTCTCCACCACCCAGTACCCGGAGCTCGCCTTCGAGCTGCTGACCGTCCTGGGCGACCAGGAGGGCGGCCAGGGCTACGCCGACGCCGCGGGCTTCTTCCCGGCCTACCCGGAGCTGCTGGCCGGCGACGAGTACCAGAAGGACCCGGCCCGCGTCGCCTCCGCCACCCAGATGCAGCACACGCAGTTCTTCCCGAGCACCCCGCGCTGGACCGCGGCCGACCAGGACAGCAAGATCCTGCCGGGCGCCGTCCTGGAGATCGTCAACGGCGGTGACCCCGAAGAGGTCCTCGCCGCCGCGAACGAGCAGCTGACCACCATCCTCAACGAGCCGGTCGAGTAGCCAGCTCCTCCTCACAGCGCAGAGCCGGACGCGGGCGGGGCCCCCGGGGCCCCGCCCGCCACCCGGAGCAACCACGCCTCGATTGAGAAGACCATGGCACACACCGTCGAACGAGCGGCCGACCGAGGGAAAGAGGGCACCGTCCGGGTGACCGCCGATTCCGCGCCCAAGCGCCGCCGCAAGCCGCCCACCCCGTACCTGCTCATCGCCCCGGCACTGATCCTGCTCGCGGTCGTGCTGCTCTGGCCGATCGTGCAGATGGTGTGGTACTCGCTCACCAGCTTCACCACGCGCAACCTCCTGCCCAACCAGCCCGGGCCGGAGTGGAACAACTTCGCGCACTACCAGCGGCTGCTGACCGACCCCGAGTTCTGGACGATCCTGCGCAACACCGTGGTCGTCTGCGTGCTGATGGTCGGCATCACGATGGTGCTGGGAACCCTGATCGGCATCCTGCTGCACAAGCTGCCCAAGTGGTTCTCCACGATCGTGTCCGTCGGCATGATGCTGGCCTGGGCCACCCCGGCGCTGAGCGCCTCCCTGGTCTTCCGCTGGCTGTTCCTGCCCGAGCGGGGCCTGGTCAACGTCACGTTGGACCGGCTCCCCGACTGGCTGGTCGGCAGCGGGTGGCTGGAGTACAACTGGTTCCTCCAGCCGGGATCGCTGTTCACGATCCTCATCACCGTCATCGTCTGGCAGTCGTTCCCGTTCGTGGCCGTCTCCGTCCTCGCCGGGCTCAAGAGCATCCCGCACGAGCTGTACGAGGCCGCGAAGATGGACGGCGCCTCCGCGTGGAAGTCGTTCTGGAACGTGACGTTCCCGATGCTGCGCCCGCTGTTCGCCCTGCTGCTGGTCCTCCAGATCATCTGGGACCTGCGGGTGTTCACCCAGCTGTACATCCTGGCGAACAGCTTCCAGAACAAGGACGTCTACCTGCTCTCGTACTACATCTACCAGCAGGGCTTCAGCGCGAGCCCGGCCAACTACGGCATGGGCTCGGCGATCGCGGTCGTGATGACCGTCATGATCCTCGCCGTCACCGCGTACTACCTGCGCATCATGATCCGCCAGGGGGAGACCCGATGAGCGCGACCAGCACCGCCGCCCCGAACCGCGGGGGCTACCGCCGCAGCCCGCTGCGCCGGCTGCGCTCCCTCCCGCTGTACCTGGCCGGCGCCGCCGTCTTCCTGTTCTCCGTCTTCCCCGTCTACTGGATGGTCGCCACGGCCTTCAAGCCGGTCGGGGAGATCTTCACGCGGAACCAGACGTTCTTCCCGCAGGCGCCGACCCTGGAGCACTTCGACCGGGTCCTCAACGGGCAGCTGATCCCGGGCGTCAACTTCTGGCAGTTCCTGGGCAACAGCCTCGTCGTCACCCTCGGGGCCGTGGGGATGGGCGCGTTCCTGTCGCTGCTGGCCGCGCTGGCGGTGGCCCGGTTCCGCTTCAAGCTGCGGACCGCGTTCATCATCCTGCTGCTCGTCATCCAGATGGTGCCGATGGAAGCGATGATCATCTCGATCTTCATCAACTTCCGCCAGCTGTCGGACGCCACCGGCGCCCAGCTGCTCGGCAACCTGTCCGGCCTGCTCATCGTGTACACGGCGGTGTCGCTGCCGATCACGATCCTGATGCTGCGCGGCTTCGTCGTCGCGGTGCCCAAGGAGCTGGAGGAGGCCGCGGCGATCGACGGCGCGAGCGGGTGGACGATCTTCTGGCGCATCCTCATGCCGCTGGTGGCGCCCGGCCTGGTCGCGGCGAGCATCTTCGCGTTCATCACCGCGTGGAACGAGTTCATCGTCGCGCTCACGTTCCTGGGCCGCAGCACGGACAACTACACGCTGCCGCTCACCCTGTCCTACTACTTCGGCCGCTTCGGCACCGAGTGGGGCCCCATCATGGCGGCCTCCACCCTGCTGACCATCCCGGTGATGATCTTCTTCCTGTTCGTCCAGCGGCGGATGGTCTCCGGCCTCACCATGGGCGCGGTCAAGGGCTGACGGCCCGATCCCCACGAGGCGGGTCCACGAGGGCGCAGTGGACCCGCCTCGGGCGCGCCCGCGCCCCACCACCACCCCTTCACGTCCTTCGTCTGCCCTCATCCATGGGCACCCGTGTTCACCGAACGGAGTCCGTCATGTCGCTCGATCCGACCCTGACGCGCTTGGCCAACGCCACTCTTCTGGTGCCCTTCGAGTCCCACCGCGCCCCGCGCTGGATTCTGGAAGGCCTGGCGGACGGCATCTCCGGCGTCTGCCTCTTCCACAACAACCTCGACACCCCCGAACAGATCACGGCGCTGAACGCGGAGCTGGCGCAGGCCGCGGACAACCCCCTGATCAGCCTCGACGAGGAGGGCGGGGACGTCACCCGCATCGGGCAGGAGCACGGCAGCGACTACCCGGGCAACGCCGCCCTGGGCGCCGTGGACGACCCGGAGCTGACCCGCGCCACCCTGCGGTCGCTGGGCGGCAGGCTCGCCCAGCTGGGCTTCAACATGAACCTCGCGCCGTCGGTGGACGTCAACGTCGCCGACGACAACCCGGTCATCGGCACCCGCTCCTTCGGCTCGGACGCCGCGCTGGTGGCCCGGCACGGGGCCGCGGCCGTGCTGGGGCTCCAGGAGGCCGGGGTCGCCGCCTGCGCCAAGCACTTCCCCGGGCACGGCGCCACCTCCCAGGACTCCCACCACACACTGCCGCAGGTGGAGGCGGACCCGGAGGTGCTGCACCGGCGCGAGCTGGCGCCGTTCCGGGCCGCCGTCGAGGCCGGGGTGCAGTCCGTCCTGACCGCGCACATCGAGATGGCCGGGCTGGGCGTGACGGGTCCGGCCACGCTGGCCCCGAAGGTGCTCAACGACCTGCTCCGCGGCGAGCTGGGCTTCGACGGCGTCATCGTCAGCGACGCCATGGACATGCACGGCGTCAGCGGCCGGATCGGCATCCCCGAGGCGAGTGTGCTGGCGGTGGCCGCCGGCTGCGACCTGCTGTGCCTGGGCCGGTTCGTCTACGCCGACCAGGTGGCGGCGATCCGCACCGCGCTCGTGGAGGCGGTGCGCGACGGGCGGCTGCCGGGCGAGCGCCTGGAGGAGGCCGCCGACCGCAACCTGCGCCTGCGCTCCTGGATCCGCGACGCCGCCGCGCGCCGCACCGCGGCCGCCGAGTCCGCGGAGGTGGGCCTGTCCGGCGCCCGCCGGGCGCTCCGGGTGACGGGCGAGCTGCCCGCGCTGGAGTCCCCGTACGTGGTCGAGGTCGACGCGCCCGCCGGCATGGCCGTGGGCGACGTGCACTGGGGCCTGTCCTCGTGGTTCCCCGACACCGAGCGGGTCTCCCCCGACGTGTCCCACGCCGACCGGCTCATCGCCGCCGCGCAGGGGCGGGACCTGGTCGTGGTGGTCCGCGACGCGCACCGCTACCCCGAGGCCCGCGAGCTCGTCGAGCGCCTCTTGGGAGCCTTCCCAGGGGCCGTGGTGGTCGAGATGGGCCTGCCCGTCTGGCGGCCCTCCTGCGGCGCCCACGTGAGCACCTACGGCGCCGCCCACGTCAACGGCCGCAGCGCCGCCGAGCTGCTCGGCGGCGTCGCCCCGGCCGTCCACCACGCCTGACCGGGCGCCGCCTCCCCGTGTCCGCGCCCGCCCGCCGAGGGCGGCCGCGGACAGGCCGTGCCGCACCGCAGGCGTCCCCTGGGGGCGCAGGCGGGCGACAGGCCGGTGGAACCGCCGCAGGTGTCCCTCGAGGGCGGCGGACGACAGGCGGGCAGGACCGCACCACAGGCGCCCGTCAAGGGTGGCCTATGGATGACGGGCGGTCCGCGCGGCAGGCGTCCCCTGGGGGCTCCGGCGGGCGGGAGCGAAGCGGTACGGCGGCCCGAGCCGGGGACCTCCGGGACCGGCCCGGGTCGCCGTGTGTCCGGTCCTGCCGCACGTGCGGCCCGGAACACTCCCTCCGGGCGGATCGTCACCGATGTCCCCGCGACCCGGTAGGAGAAGTACCCTTGATCACGCAGCATCCCGGCCCGTCGGCACACTCGCGGACGCCCGGTGCCCCATTCGCCCTTCTAACCACGGCATAATCACAGCATGCGCCTTTCAGCCCGGGTCGACTACGCGCTGCGCGCCGCAGCGGAACTCGCCGTCGCCAGCGAAGGACCGGTGACGGCCGAGCAGCTCGCGCGAGCGCAGGCCATCCCCGGAAAATTCCTCGAGAACATCCTCACCCAGCTACGCCGGGCCGGGCTGGTGCGCAGCCAACGCGGCCCGGTGGGCGGCTACTGGCTGGCCCGTCCGGCGGCCGAGATCTCGCTCGCCGACATCATCCGCGCGGTCGACGGGCCGCTGGCCAACGTGCGCGGGGAACGCCCCGAGCACGTCGACTACGACGGTGCGGCCCGCAGCCTCCAGCAGGTGTGGATCGCCCTGCGCGCCAGCGAGCGCGCCATCCTGGAGGGGGTCAACCTCCAGCACCTGGCCACCAACGAGCTGCCGGAGCAGGTCCGCACCCTCGCGGAGGACCCGGAGGCCTGGGTGAACCATACCCACCGGTAGCCACCGTACGATCACTTATAGTGAGAACCGTGCATACGCGAGAGGAGCCGACCGTCGGTCGGCTCCTCTCGTGAATCCGTTGTCCCCCGCGGAGGAGGACGGTGTGGTTGTCCGTGGACCGGACGTGGGGTGGCGGGCCGCTCAGACCCCCACCATGTCGGGAACCTGGGGAACGCGATCCGGAACCGGTCCGATGCCGAGGTCCTGCGCGGGGACGGGGTCGGTCGTGACCGCGTCCTCCAGCAGCGCCGCCTCCTGCAGCTCGACCAGCGCGAGCTGGTCGGACACCTCTCTCAGCACCTGCGAGAGCGGGACCCCCAGGGCCCCGCAGATCGACGAGAGCAGTTCGGAAGACGCTTCCTTCTGCCCCCGCTCGACCTCCGACAGGTAGCCGAGGGACACGCGTGCATCGGCCGACACCTCGCGGAGGGTGCGGCCCTGGCGCTGTCGCAGCCGCCTGAGCACGTCACCAAGTAGGTGACGAAGCAGGACCATCATTCGCGCTCCCTCCCACCGGTAGCGACCTTCATATACAACACCGTACCTGCCCCACGCCCGATTCGGGCACCTCTTGTCGGCCTGTTCGCTGGAGGGGGAACCGCCTCTTGACAGGGTTTCGTTCCCCCGTACGAGGAGAAGGAACCGGACCGGAGGGTCAGGGCCGGGTGTTCCCCGCCACGTCGCCGTGGACGGCGGAGTCCAGGAGCTCCAGTGCACCTTCGACCGTTCGGTATCGGATACCCGAACGGTCACCGGTGAAACGGAAAAGCAGGGCCCGTGCATTCCCGTCGGGCCCGGCCAGGCCCGCGTACACGGTCCCCACGGGCCTGCCGTCCTGGGGTTCGGGCCCGGCCACACCGGTCACCGCGAGCCCGAAGTCCGCTCCCAGCAGGCGCCGGACCCCCGCCGCCATGGCCTCGGCCACACCGGGGTGGACGGCGCCCTCGGCGGCCAGCAGGTCCTCGGGGACGCCCAGCAGGGACGCCTTGGTGTCGGTGGCGTAGACGACCACCCCGCCCCGGTAGGTGGCCGAGGCCCCGGGGACGGAGGTCAGGTGGGCGCCGATGAGCCCGCCGGTGAGCGACTCGGCCGTGGCGCAGGTCATCCCGCGCTCCAGCAGGGAGCGGTGGACCCGGGCCGCCAGGGCCGCCGCGGCGGGCTCCGTCATCCCGCGGTCTCGCGCTTGCCGGCGCGGACCGCGCGGACGGCGTCCAGGACGTAGGTGACGCCGGTCCACAGGGTGACCGCCAGGGCGGCGGCCATGACCGCGTGGGCGATCCAGGTGAACACGTCGCTGAAGGGCAGGACCGACAGCGGGAACAGGTAGATGCTGATGGCGACGATCTGCAGGACCGTCTTGAGCTTGCCGCCCTTGCTCGCCGGCATGACCACGTAGCGCAGCACGGCGAAGCGCAGCAGGGTGACGCCCCACTCGCGGGCCAGGATCGCGATGGTCACCCACCACCACAGGTCGCCCTGGATGGACAGCACCACCAGCGCGGCCCCGGTGAGGGCCTTGTCCGCGATGGGGTCGACGATCTTGCCGAAGTCGGTGACCAGCCCGCGGCGGCGGGCCAGTTCGCCGTCGATGCGGTCGGTGACGGCGGCGAGCACGAAGACGGCGAAGGCGGCCAGACGCCACCAGGTGCCGTCCAGGAACATGAACCACACGAAGACCGGGACCATGACCAGCCTGCTCATGGTCAGGATGTTCGCGATGTTCCACAGCGGAACGTGGGGGGCGGGCGTCGCCGCGTCGTGGCTGCTCATCTGTCTCCGGCTTCCCCGGCTTCCTCGTCCTGCTCGGCGACCAGGTCCGCGCCGACGGCCTGGACCACGGTGGCCCGGACCAGATCGCCCGCGGCCAGTCCCTCACCGTAGAGGATGGTGCTCCCGTCCACCTCGGGGGCCTGGTGTTCGGAGCGCCCCTCGTAGGCCCCGTCCTCCAGGACGGTCTCGACCAGGACGGTGACCTCCTCGCCCACGCGCTCCTCGGCGCGCTGGGCCATCAGTTCCTCCGAGAGGCGGTTGAGGCGGTCCACGCGCTCGGCGACGACCTCCTCGGGCACCTTGTTCGGGTGCTCCCTGGCCTCGGTGCCGTCCTCGTCGGAGTAGCCGAAGACGCCGATGGCGTCCAGGCGGGCCGCCTCCAGGAAGGCGACCAGGTCCTCGAACTCGGCCTCGGTCTCGCCGGGGAACCCGACGATGAAGTTGGAGCGGGCGCCCGCCTCGGGCACCCGGGAGCGCACGGTGTCCAGCAGCTCCAGGAAGCGCTCGCGGTCGCCGAAGCGGCGCATGCGGCGCAGCAGGGTCCCGCTGGCGTGCTGGAACGACAGGTCGAAGTAGGGCACCACGCCGGGGGTCCCGGTGAGCACGTCCACCAGCCCGGGGCGGACCTCGGCGGGCTGGAGGTAGCTGACCCGGACCCGGTCCAGCCCCTCGACCCCGGCCAGGCGCGGCAGCAGCTTCTCCAGCGCGCGCACGTCGCCCAGGTCCTTGCCGTAGGAGGTGGAGTTCTCGCTGACCAGGAACACCTCGCGCACGCCCTCGGAGGCCAGCCACTCGGCCTCGCGCACGATCTCGTCCGGGTGCCGGGAGATGTAGGCGCCGCGGAAGGTCGGGATGGCGCAGAAGGTGCAGCGGCGGTCGCAGCCGGAGGCGATCTTGAGGTTGGCCACCGGGCCGCCGGTCAGGCGGCGGCGCGGGATCGCGGCGCGGTAGGGCAGCTCCGTCCCGTCGGCCCCGGCTGCGTCGGCGAACCCGCCGTGGCCGGGGATGTGGAGCTGCGCGGAGCCGCGCTCGGCCGGGCTGATCGGCAGCAGGGTGCGCCGGTCGCGCGGGTCGTGCGGGACCAGGGTGCGGCCCTCGAGCACGTCGTCGAGGCGGTCGGTGATGGCCGCGTAGTCGTCGAACCCGATGACCTGCGCCTCGGGGAGCGCTTCGGCCAGCTCGGAGCCGTAGCGCTCGGCCATGCAGCCGGCGGCGACGACCCGGCCGCCGTTCTCGGCGGCCTCCAGCAGGGTGTCGATGGAGTCCTGTTTGGCGGCGTCGATGAACCCGCAGGTGTTGACGAGGGTGACGTCGGCCTCGGTGCCTTCGTCGACCAGCTCCCAGCCGCCCGCGGACAGGCGGCCGGCCAGCTCTTCGGAGTCGACCTCGTTACGCGCACACCCCAGGGTGACCAGCGAGACAGTACGGCGCGGTGACATGGCTTCCAAGCGTGTGGGAGAGCGTTTCGAGTGATCGCGGAGGCGTGCCGGGTGGTCCCGGGCCCCGCGGCGCGGCGCGACGGACGTCGCCCGCGACCCTCCACATTACCCGTTCCGGCCCACCCGCCCGAACCCCGGCCGGGATCATCCCTGGCCGGGGCGGGTGCGGGTTCCGGGCACGCGATCAGCCGTCGAAGCCGTCGGCCCCGACGACCACCTCCTTGACCTCTCCGCTGCTTCCGGCGGTGCCGAGGTCCTCGCCGTCGACGGTGACCTCGACGCCCCCGGCGTTGCCCAGCCAGAGGGTCAGGGTGTCGTCCGTCACATAGTCCCGGGCCTCTCCGGCGGCGAGGAACCCGGTGAACAGGTTCTCGCCCCCGGCGTCGGTCACCTTGACCCAGGTACGGGAGGACGCGGTGAGTCCGACGGTGACCTCGTCGGCCTTCCCGGCCCGGGCGGGGTCGTCCCCGCCCTGCTGCTTGCCGGCGCCCTCCCCTGTGCCCGGGGCCTCGGGCAGGACCGCGGAGTCGACGGTGTCGGTCCCGGTCCCCTCGAAGGCGGTACGCAGCGGCTCGCCGTCCCAGTCCTGCCAGGTCCGCACACCGATGACGATGCTCAGGACGACCAGGAGGGCGACCAGGGCCCAGGGCCAGTGCCTGCGGACGGCCTCGGCCCGGCCGCTCGCGGTGCGGGTGACCGGCGGCCGGGGCGCGGGGCGGTCCGCGGGTGCGGGCCTGCGCCGCCTGCCCGCGGGCCGGTCCCGCCCGTCCCGGGGCGCGCGGGGCGCGGGCACCGCGGCGGCCCTCCCCCGGCGCCCGCCGCCCGCCGCGGCCGGCGCGGCCGCCTCGGGAGCGGGCCGCCTGCGCCGAGGCCCGGCGCCCCGTACCCCGCGGCGCAGCCGGTCGCCCCGTTCGAAGTGGTTCCAGCGTTCGGGCCCGGCGCCGGGCTCGGTGTCCTCCCCGATGACGCGCGGACCGGCCATCGGCGGGTCCTCGGCCTCCGCGGCCCCCTCCCCCGTCGCGCCCCCGGTCCGTGCCGCCGCGGCGGCGCGGGCCGCCGCGGGCACGGCGGCCGGGTGGCGGGGCGGGGGCACGAACACCGAGCCGCGGCGGCCGGCGTGCTCGCGGTCGAACTCCTCCAGCAGCGGCGCCGGGTCCAGGCGCAGGGCCCGGCACAGGCCCCGGATGTGGCCGCGCGCGTAGAAGTCCCCGCCGCACGGGACGAAGTCCTCCTCCTCGATCGCCCGGAGTACCGGTTCCCTGATGCGTGTACGGACGCTGAGGTCGGCGACCGTGAGTCCCGCCGCGACGCGGGCGGCGGACAAGGTGTGTCCGATCGTCGCCATACGCACTCCCCTCGCGACTGTATGTATCTGACGGGAACCACTCTGCCGCTCCCGGCGCGCGACACGCAGGCCACCACGCCCCATGAAGCCCCCAAGATCCCGCCAAATCGGACAGAATTACGGCCAGAATTTTCGTCCGGATACGGTCATCCCCTTGTCCCCGGGCCCGTGACTGCGATGATCTTGGATCGCCCTCCCCGCCACCTCCCCCGAGACCGGACGATGACCCAGCACTTCTCCGCCGCCGAGCTCGCGGGCGACGCACCGGTCGCCGCGGCCCGCGACGCCCTCGACGCCTTCCGCTCCTGGAGCGGCGCCCACTCCGACGACATCGCCGCGCACGTGTACCGGTGGTCCTCCCACCTGCCCGAGGTCCTCGAACGGCACCGGCTGCTGAACCGGCTGCGCCGGAGCCTGGACCCCGGTGCCGCGCGGGCCGCGGAGCAGGCGCGGCTGCGCCGGCGCGCCCTGCGCCGCCACGCGCTCGCCCTGGGCGAGGTCCCCTCCCCCGAGGTCCTGGACCTGCTCACCGCCGACCCGCGGCGGCTGCCCCGGCCCGCCGTCCCCGTCCCGGTCGACGGCGTCGGCACCGCCCTGGAGCGGGTCCGGTTCAGCGCCTCCCTGCACCGGGTCCCCGGCCTGGGAACGCTGCGCGAGCGGATGTCCCGGCTGTACGCCGCACTGCCCGGGGAGGCGGTCGCCTCCGGGGCCATGGACCGGGCCGCCCGGACCATCGGCGGGGTGCTGGCCGTCGCCTCCCACGACACCCTCGGCGAGGACGACGACACCGCGGCGGCGCACCTGCGGCGGGTCGTGCCCGGCGCGTACGCCCTCGCCGTCGCCCAGGCCGTCGTGGACCTGCCCGCGCACGCCCGGCACGACGCCCACCACCGGCTGCTGCCGCACCTGCTGACCGAGGCCGAGCCGGCCGAGGGGGTGCCCGACGACCCGCTGGCCGAGGAGCTGCACGCCGCCCACGTGCTGCTGCTGGACGGCTTCCCCTTCGCCGGCCACCGGGCCCTGTACCGGGCCACCGAGGTGATGTACCTGGCCCGTTCCCGGGCCGAGCGGCGCACCCGCGAGGACGCGGTCCGCGACGGCGGGGACGCCCTGCTCGCCGACGCGGTGCTGGAGACCGGGGCGGGCGCGATCGCCGCCACCCTGCTGGGCCGCCGCAACCCCCCGGCGGGCCTGCTCCGGCCGCACCTGGCCGCGGCGCTGGCCACCCGGTTCCGGCACGACCTGCTCGACCGGGAGCGCGACGCGGTGACCGGCCGCCTCACCACGTTCACGCTGGCCCCGCGGGACCTGGACGGCGACCCGCTGCACGACCTCTTCGCCGCCGAGGCCCACCTGGTCGCGACGGTGTTCGACGGGGACACCGGCGTGGCCGACGCCCTGGCCCGGCACGGCGCCGGCCGGCTGGCCGACCACCTGGCCCGGCGGGCCGGACTGGTGGAGGAGCTGCTGGAGGCGCACCGGGTGACGCCGGAGATCGAGGCGCTGCTGCGCTCGGCCGCCCGGCCGTCCCGGCGCGGCGCGCCCTCCGGAGCCGTCCGGGCGGCGCGCGGGCGGGCCAGGCCGACCGCGGCGACGGACCCGCGCGCCTTCGCCGCCGACCGGTCCGTGTTCGTCGACGCCGCCCTGACCCGGCACGCCTCGGGCAACGGCGCCCGCGGCCCGCGCGGGGTGCTGTCGCACTCCCCCGAGGGCCCCGGCGGGCCGCTGCGCCCGGCACTGGCGCTGATGCTGGTCGAGGGCGCCGCGGCCGACCCCGAGCCGCTGGCGCCGCTGGTGGCCGCGGTGGAACTGTTCCACACCGGGAGCCTGGCCCTGGACGAACGCGCCTCCCACCTGGCCGGGATCGCGCTGGTCTCCGGCGGGTACGGGCTCATGGCGCGGCTGGCCGCGACCCACCCGCCCGAGCGGGTGGTGGGGGCGATGGCCCGGATGGGCGCACTGCTGGGACCCGAGCGCCTGTGCCGGGGCCGCTACCTGGACCGGGCCCTGGCCCGCGGCGAGGAGCCCGCCGGCGTCGCGGGGTTCCTGGAGGTGTACGCGCTGACCGCCTCGACGGAGATCGAGATCGCCCTGGCCCCGACCGCGATCCTGCTCGGCCTGCCCGGGCACGAGGTGGACCTGCTGACCGCCTACGCCCACCACGCCGGGATCGTGCTGCGGATCCGCCGGGACCTGCTCGCCGGGTCCGGCGCCGACCGGCCCACCCTGGCCTCCGCGCACGGCCGCGCCATCGCCGCGCGCCTGCTCGCCTGGCACCGCGACCGGGCCGAGGCCGCGCTGGACGGCCTGGCCCTGGACACCGCCCTCCTGCGCGCCGCCCTGGACCACTTCGCCACCCGCAGGGTGTGAGGGCTCCGGGCCCTCAGCCCCCGCGGATGTCGGTGAGGACGGCGGGGAGGTCGTCGGGGGTGACGAGCACGTCGCGGGCCTTGGAGCCCTCGCTGGGGCCGACGACGTCGCGGCTCTCCATGAGGTCCATCAGGCGGCCCGCCTTGGCGAAGCCGACGCGCAGCTTGCGCTGGAGCATCGAGGTCGACCCGAACTGGGTGGTGACCACCAGTTCGACGGCCTGCAGCAGCAGGTCCAGGTCGTCGCCGATCTCCTCGTCGATCTCCTTCTTCTTGGTGTCGGCGGCCGCGACGTCCTCGCGGTAGCTGGGCTCGGCCTGCTTCTTGCAGTGCTCGACGATCCCCCGGATCTCCTTCTCCGACACCCAGGCGTTCTGCAGGCGGATCGGCTTGCCCGCCCCCATCGGCAGGAACAGGGCGTCGCCCTTGCCCACCAGCTTCTCCGCCCCGGGCTGGTCCAGGATGACGCGGCTGTCGGCGAGGCTGGAGGTGGCGAACGCCAGCCGGGAGGGCACGTTCGCCTTGATCAGGCCGGTGACGACGTCGACGCTGGGCCGCTGGGTGGCCAGCACCAGGTGGATCCCGGCGGCCCGGGCCAGCTGGGTGATGCGCACGACGGAGTCCTCGACGTCGCGCGGGGCGACCATCATCAGGTCGGCCAGCTCGTCCACGATCACCAGCAGGTACGGGTAGGGCTCGTACACCCGCTCACTGCCCGGGGGGGCGGTGAGCTCCCCGGTGCGCACGGCGGCGTTGAAGTCGTCGATGTGCCGGTACCCGGAGGCGGCCAGGTCGTCGTAGCGGCGGTCCATCTCCCCCACCACCCACTGGAGCGCCTCGGCGGCCCGCTTGGGGTTGGTGATGATGGGCGTGATCAGGTGCGGGATGCCCTCGTACATGGTCAGCTCGACCCGCTTGGGGTCGACCAGGATCATCCGCACCTCGTCGGGGGTCGCGCGCATCATCAGCGAGGTGATGAGCCCGTTGATGCAGGTGGACTTGCCCGCTCCGGTGGCGCCCGCGACCAGCACGTGGGGCATCTTCGCCAGGTTGGCGACGACGTTGGTGCCCTCCACGTCCTTGCCCAGCCCCACCAGCATGGGGTGGTCGTCGGAGGTGGCCACCGGGGAGCCGAGCACGTCGCCCAGGCTGACGATGTCCTTGTCGGTGTTGGGGATCTCCACGCCGATCGCGGACTTGCCGGGGATCGGCGACTGGATGCGCACGTCGGCGCTCTTGACCGCCAGGGAGATGTTCTTGGTGAGCGCGGTGACCTTCTCGACCTTGACGGCCGGCCCCAGCTCGATCTCGTAGCGGGTGACCGTCGGCCCCCGGGTGAACCCGGTGACCTCGGCGTCGATGCCGAACTGGGTGAGCACGCCGGTGAGGGCGTCCACCACGTCGTCGTTGGCCTTGGTGCGCGGCTTCACCGGGCTGCCGGGCTTGAGCATGACGGGCGGGGGCAGCTCGTAGTCCCCCTCCACCACCCGGGAGGGGAGGGTGAGCTGCTCGGTGACGGCCGGCGCCGGGGTGGGGTCGGGGACGGGGAGCTTCGCGCGGCCCTTCTTCCCGCCCTTGCCGGATCCGCCGGCCTCGGCCCGCGCCGCCTCCTCTTCCTCGTCGGTGAGCGCCGGGGCGATGGGCTCCTCGGGCAGCACCGGGCTGTCGTAGGGGCGCTCGTGGTCGCCCGCCACGGTCTCGGCCGCGGCCTCCGCTTCCTTCTTCTTGCGGGGGCGGCGCTTGCGGGCGGGCTTGCGCTCCGGCTCGGCGCCCAGGATGCCGATGCCGGAGTCCGGTCCGGCGTCGCGCTCCATGAGGGCGCCGAACAGCGTGTGCAGCCGCTCGGGGATGCGCCGGATGGGGGTGGAGGTGACCACGAGGATCCCGAACACCAGCACCAGGGCCAGCAGCACCCCGGTCAGCCAGGGGGTGATGACGGCGCTGAGCGGCCCGGAGGCGACGAACCCGATGAGGCCGCCGGCGTCCTGGAGCGCCTCCAGCCCCTCGGAGGGCTGCGGGATGCCGTTCGCGATGTGGATGAGGCCCAGCAGGCCCAGCAGGATGGCGCTGGTGCCGATGAACAGCCGTCCGGCGTCGCCCTCCCGGGACGCGCCCGGGGTGCGCATCAGGCGGATCGCCAGCGGCAGGAACAGCAGCGGCAGGATCGGCGAGAACGTCCCGAACGCGCCGACCACCACCAGGCGGGTGTACTCCGGCAGCGGGCCGGCGCTCTCCCACCACACGGCCGCGGCGACCAGCACCCCGGCCGCCAGCAGCAGCAGGCCCGCCCCGTCCCGGCGCAGGTCCGGGTCCAGGTCGCGGGCGCTGCGGCCCACGGCGCGGGCGGCCCCGCCGACGGTGTGCGCGACGAGCTTCCACAGCACCAGCAGGAACTGGCCGAACATGGTGACCGCGAAAGCGATGGGCCCGTCGGGCATCCGGTTGGCCGCGGGTCTGCGGGCCGCGGGCTTCTTGCGCCCGGAACCGCCTGAGGAGGCGCGCGGGGCCATCGGGGTCACCTCCGTACAGGGGGAGCGGTTCACGACCGGCGGGCGCATTCCCCGCCACGGCGGGCAGCCTATCGAGTCGTCCACCCCCGGATCCCGTCTCGGACACGGCGTGTCGCACGAAGCGCCGAACGGTCCGGGACCGTTCGGCGCTTCGTGCGGGTACCGCTCCGGGTCAGACCTCGACCAGGACCGGGATGATCATCGGGCGGCGGCGGTAGGTGTCGTTGACCCACCGGCCCGTGCTGCGCCGGATGAGCTGGCGCAGCTGGTGGGGGTCGTTGACCCCGTCCTCGGCCGCCTTGTCCAGGGCGTGCTGGATCTTGTCGATGACGTCGTCGTAGGCGTCGGCGCCGATGCCCGCGCCCCGGGTGTGGATCTCCGGCTCGCCGAGGATCTTGCCCGTGCCGGAGTCCACGGCCACGACGACGGAGATGAAGCCCTCCTCGCCGAGGATGCGGCGGTCCTTCAGCGCGGCGTCGGTGACGTCGCCCACGGAGGAGCCGTCCACGTACACGTACCCGGCCTGCACGGCGCCGACGATCTTGGCGCGGTTCTTGTACAGGTCGACGACCACGCCGTCCTCGGCGATGACGATCCGGTCCGCGGGGACCCCGGTCATCTTGGCCAGGTCGGCGTGGGCGCGCATGTGCCGCCACTCGCCGTGCACCGGCATGAAGTTGCGCGGGCGCACCATGTTGAGCACGTACAGCAGCTCGCCGGCGGGGGCGTGCCCGGACACGTGCACCAGGGCGTTGCCCTTGTGCACGACCTTGGCGCCCCAGCGGGTCAGGCCGTTGATGACCCGGTTGACCGAGTTCTCGTTGCCCGGGATGAGCGAGGACGCCAGCAGGACGGTGTCGCCCTCCTCGATGCGGATCTGGTGGTCCCGGTTGGCCATCCGGCTCAGCGCCGACATCGGCTCGCCCTGGGAGCCGGTGCAGATCAGCACGGCCTTGTCCGGCGGCAGGTCGTCGAGCTGGCGCACGTCGATGATGGTGTCGCCGGGGATGCTCAGGTAGCCCAGGTCGCGGGCGATGTTCATGTTGCGGACCATCGACCGGCCCACGAACGCGACCTTGCGGCCGTGCTTGGTGGCGGAGTCGATGACCTGCTGGACCCGGTGCACGTGGGAGGCGAAGCAGGCCACCACGATGCGCTTGTCGGCCTGCCGGAACACCTTGTCGATGGCCTCGGTCAGGTTGCGCTCGTTGATGATGAACCCGGGCTGCTCGGCGTTGGTGGAGTCCGACAGCAGCAGGTCCACGCCCTCGTCGCCGAACCGGGCGAACCCGGCCAGGTCGGTGAGGCGGCCGTCCAGCGGCAGCTGGTCCATCTTGAAGTCGCCGGTGTGCAGCACCGACCCGCCGGGGGTGCGGATGCCGACGGCCAGCGCGTCGGGGATGGAGTGGTTGACCGCGAAGAACTCCAGGTCGAACGGGCCGAAGTCGCGCCGCTCGCCCTCCTCCACCTGGACCACGGCCGGCTTGATGCGGTGCTCGCCGAGCTTGGCGGAGATGAGCGCGAGCGTGAGCCGGGAGCCGACGATCGGGATGTCGGGGCGCTCGCGCAGCAGGAACGGGACGCCGCCGATGTGGTCCTCGTGGCCGTGGGTGAGGACGACCGCCTCGATGTCGTCCAGGCGGTCCCGGATGTAGTCGAAGTCCGGCAGGATCAGGTCGACGCCGGGCTGCTCCTCCTCGGGGAACAGCACGCCGCAGTCGACGATGAGGATCCGGCCGCCGAACTCGAAGACCGTCATGTTGCGGCCGATCTCGCCCAGGCCGCCCAGCGCGACGACGCGCAGGACACCGTCGCCCTGGGGCGGGGGCGAGCTCAGCTCGGGGTGCGGGTGGCTCATACGGAACCCTCCGTGAGGCGCTCGACGCGGACGGCGCTGGCCGGGACGGCCTGGTGCGGGGCCAGGCCGATGGGGCCCTTCACACCGGCGGCGGCCAGGTCCTCGCGCAGCAGGGCCTGGAGCTCGGCGGAGGCGTCGGCGAGCGGCGTGCGCACCGGGCCGGCGGGCAGGCCGAACAGGTTGAGGACCGCCTTGGTCGTGATCACGCCCTGGGTGCGGAACATCCCGGTGTAGACCGGGGTGAGCCGGCGGTGGATGGCCAGCGCCTGGCCGACCTCGCCCGCCTCGTAGGCGTCGATCATGTCCTTGAGGTCGCCGCCGACGATGTGGCCGACGACGCTCACGAAGCCGGCGGCGCCCACCGACAGCAGGGGCAGGTTCAGGATGTCGGTGCCGCAGTAGTAGGCCAGGTCGGTGCGCTCCATGACCCAGGAGCTGGCGCCGACGTTGTCCTTGGCGTCCTTGTTGGCCACGATCCGGGGGTGCTCGGCGAGCCGGACCAGGGTCTCGGAGGCGATGGGCGTCCCCGTGCGGTGCGGGATGTCGTACAGCATGACCGGCAGGCCGGTGGTGTCGGCGATCTCGGTGAAGTGCCGGATCAGCCCCTCCTGCGGCGGCTTGTTGTAGTACGGGGTCACCGCCAGGAGGCCGTGGGCGCCCGCCTTCTCGGCGGCCTTGGCCAGCTTGACGCTGTGCCGGGTGTCGTTGGTGCCGACGCCCGCGATGATCTGGGCCCGGTCGCCGACCGCCTCGATGACGGCGCGCAGCAGCCGGTCCTTCTCCTCGTCGCTGGTCGTGGGCGACTCGCCCGTGGTCCCGCTGATGACGAGGCCGTCGTTGTGCTGCTCGTCCACCAGGTAGGTGGCGAGCCGGGCGGCACCGTCGTAGTCGAGCTCGCCGTCGTCGAGCATGGGTGTGACCATCGCGGTCAGCATCTTGCCGAACGGGCGGTACTTGGTGTTCACCATGGTGTGTGAAAGGCGCGCGGACCGCCGCCGCGTGGCGGCGGGATCCTGTGTCGCCCCTCCTCCTCTCGGTGTGTGCGGCCCCGCCGCGCGGGGCGGGACCGGTGGTGTGGCGTACGGATGGTGCGGAACCGTGTGTCCGCTTCCGCGACCGGGGCCGGGTCGGACCGCTGCGGGGTCCGACGGGGGCGGTCGCGGAGAAGCCTGTGCCGGTCCTGTCCGGACCGCGTCCGTTCGGACGCCGGTGCCGGGACCGGGGTCGGCCCCGTCCTCGTGGGTCGAGGGAGGGGCCCGCATGTGAACCTACCCGCACCGCGTCCCGGCCGTCGGACCGGGACACGGGCGGGAACCCGCGGATTCGGGGCGGGCGGGTCGGAGCGGAAGGGCCGCGGCGGTCAGTCGTCCTTGCCGTCCGGCAGGAAGAGGCTGGCCAGCCAGCTGACGATGCCGACGACGATCGCGCCCCAGAAGGCGGGCCAGAAGCCGTCGATGTCGATGGGCAGGCCGAAGAGCCCCGCGATCCACTCGGTGAGCAGGAACAGCAGCGCGTTCACGACGAGGCCGATGAGCCCGAGGGTCAGCGCGTAGAACAGGCAGCCGACCGTCTTGACGATCGGTTTGATGACGGCGTTGACGACGCCGAAGATCAGGCCGAGTCCCAGGAAGACGAGGATGGTCTCCGTCGTGTCCGAGGTCGTGACCTCGATACCGCTGACCAGGTAGGCCGCCAGCCACAGGGCGAGCGCGTTCACGATGACTCTGATAATGAAGCTCACAACGTAGATGTTCCCACGCCGTGGCAAGGTCCCGAAACTCCGGCGTGGGTGCACTCGTGTCGATGACTCCCCCAGGAGGCCTGATCGTGTCCGGTGCCCAGTTCGTCCGTCCCGCCCGTCCCTCCGACGTCGACACCGTCGTGGACGTCCAGGTGGCCTCCTGGCGGGAGGTGTACGGAGGGCTGCTGCCCGGGGAGGTGATCGCCGAGATCGGCGGCGAGGAGGCGCGCAGGGGCTTCCACGCGCAGTGGTCGGCCGCCCTGGAGTCGCCGCCCACCTCCAGGCACCGGCTGGTGGTCGCCACCGACGAGAACGACGGGGTGCGCACGGTGGTGGGCTTCGCCGCGTTCGGCCCGGCGGGAGACCCCGACCTGTGGCCCGCCACCGCCGCGGAGATCTTCGCCCTGCACGTGGACCCGGCCCTGACCCGGCGGGGGCACGGCGGCCGCCTGCTCAACGCGACCGTGGACCACCTGGTGGAGGACGGGTTCGTCATCGCGTACGTGTGGGTGCCCGAGGCCGACAACGCGCTGCGGGCGTTCTTCGAGTCCTCCGGCTGGGCGCCCGACGGCGCCCGCCGGGTGATCGACCTGGGCTCGGAGCTGCCGATGGTGCGCCTGCACGCGGGCATCGGATAGGGCGCGGCCCCGGGGCCCGGGAGCAGGCACTACCGTGGGGAGGTCGTAGCGGCGCCGCGCGCGCCGGCCGTCGAGCGGTGGAGGGACCCGGCAGTGGCCACGGTCAGCGAATGGATCTCGGGGATGCGTCCCCGGACGCTTCCGAACTCGGTCGTCCCGGTGGCGGTCGGTACCGCGCTGGCGTTCGCCCTAGGCGGGTTCGTGTGGTGGAAGGCACTGCTGGCGCTGGTGGTGTCGATGGCCCTCCAGGTGGGGGTGAACTTCGCCAACGACTACAGCGACGGCGTCAAGGGCACCGACACCGCGGAGCGGACGGGGCCGACCCGGCTGACGGCGACCGGCCTGGCCGCGCCGAAGCAGGTGCTGGCCGCGGCGCTGGGCAGTTTCGCGTTCGCCGGGCTGGTGGGCCTGGTGCTGGTGGCCACCACGTCGTGGTGGCTGCTGCTGGTGGGCGCGGTGGCGATCGCCGCCGCCTGGTACTACACCGGCGGGCGCACCCCGTACGGGTACCGGGGCCTGGGCGAGGTGTCGGTGTTCGTGTTCTTCGGCGTGGTGGCCGTGGTGGGCACCGTGTTCGTGCAGCTGGAGGCCGCGCCCTGGGAGGCGTGGACGGCGTCGGTGCCGGTGGGGCTGCTGTCCTGCGCGGTGCTGGTGATCAACAACCTGCGGGACATCCCCACCGACCGGGAGACCGGCAAGATCACCCTGGCGGTGCGGCTGGGCGATGCCGGGACGCGGCGGCTGTACGCGGGGATGGTCGTGGCGGCGTTCGCGGTGGCCCTGCCGCTGGTGGCGGTGTCCTGGTGGGTGCCGCTGGTGCTGCTGGCGGCCCCGCTGGCGGTGCCGCCGCTGCGCCGCGTGCTGGGCGGGCAGGTCGGCCGCGACCTGGTGGCGGGCCTGGGCGAGACCGGGCGGCTCCAGATGGCTTTCGGCGCGCTGCTCTCGGTGGCGCTGCTGCTGGGCTGACCGGCCCGCGCCGGTGGCCGGGTGCGGCCACCGGCGACTTGTAGGCGGCCCGTGACCGGGCGGAGACCCTTCCCTGCCTAGGTTCGGGGGCATGGCGATCCCCCGCAGGACCGCCGCGGCCCTGGCCGCCGCGGCGCTGACGCTGACCCTGGCCGCGTGCTCGGCCGCCGACAACCCCGCCGAGGGCCCCGGCTCCGGCGACACCTCCCTCGACCGTGGCGGTGCGCCCCTGGAGTCCTCCTCCACGCCCGCGACCACCGGTGGGCAGGTCCACACACGTGCCGCCGGACGGATCCGGCAGGCGGACGTGGAGGTGGACGTCCACACGCTGGAGCGGGTCGGCGAGGACCTCGTCGAACTGACCCTGACGATCCATGTCATCGGAGGCGGCCTCCTCGCCCGCGACCTCGCGTCCCCGGAGACCTCGGAGCAGGAGGTCACCGACATGGCGGCGTTCGAGCTCGTCGACGCGGAGAACGGCCGGGTGCACCGGGTCGCCACCGATTCCGAGGGGCGGTGCGTGTGCTCCCGGCTCGAACCGTCGCTGGAACTGTGGCCCGAGGACTCCCTGACCCTCAGCGCGACCTTCGCCGCTCCGCCGAAGGACGTGCACGAGATGGACGTGCGCGTCCCCGGCATGCCGACGTTCACCGGGGTCCCCGTTGCCTGAGGGAACCGACGGGGAGAGGACCTACTCCACGGTCCGCCTCAACTGCTGCATGGTGCTGCTGATCGGCCCCGTCATCGTTGTGACGCTCGTTCTCACCCTGGCCGTCCTGGTACTGCTCGACTGGGGAGAGTCCGCCAGGGAGCCGCGGGCCTATGTGCCCGAGGTGAACCGGAGCCCGGTGGCCACCGCGCCGGTGGAGGACGTCACGGCGCCGGTCGAGGAGGTCGAGGCGCCGGTGGACGGCATCGAGGCGCCCGTCGTGGAGGCCCCCTGACCCCGGACGCGCGGCCGCCCCGGGCCGCGGCGCGGCCCGGGGCGGGAGGTCGGCGGCTCAGTTCAGGTCGAGCAGCGGCTCCAGGCCCACGGTCAGCGGGTCGGGCAGGTCGGCGACCCTGCGCACGCCCAGCAGCACGCCGGGCATGAACGAGGCCCGGTTCATGGAGTCGTGGCGGATCTTCAGGGTCTCCCCGTCGGTGCCGAACACGACCTCCTGGTGGGCGATCAGGCCCTGGATGCGCAGCGCGTGCACCCGCACCCCGTCCACGTCGGCGCCGCGGGCGCCGGGGATCTCGGCGGTGGTGGCGTCGGGCATCGGGCCCACCCCGGCCGCCCGGCGGGCCCCGGCGACCAGCTCGGCGGTGTGGTACGCGGTCCCGCTGGGGGCGTCCGCCTTGTTGGGGTGGTGCAGCTCGATGATCTCGGTCGACTCGAAGTAGGGGGCGGCCTTGGCCGCGAAGTGCATCATCAGCACCGCGGCGATGCCGAAGTTGGGCGCGATGAGCACCTTGGCGCCGGGCCGGGCCGCCAGCATCCCGCGCACCCGGTTCAGCTTCTCCTCGTCGAAGCCGCTGGTGCCGACGACGGCGTGGACGCCGCGGCCGATCAGCCACTCCAGGTTGTCCATGACGACGTCGGGGTGGGTGAAGTCGACGACGTAGTCGGCCCCCAGCACCCGCTCCCGGTCCTGGCCGGCGTCGGCGCCGCCGACGAACTCCATGTCGTCGGCCGCCCGGACCGCGTTGACGACCTCTGACCCCATGCGCCCTTCGGCGCCGAAAACTCCTACCTTGAACACGGCACGAGCGTATCGGATCGCCGCGGCCCCGCGTGGTGCGACCTGGGGCGGGACCGGTCGCGTGCGACGATCGGCCCATGACGGACGAGGACCGCGCGGACGGCCCGCCGGACGCCCGGCACCGCCTGGGCTCCCTGCTGAACGGGCTGCGCGCGACGGTGCTGGGCGCCAACGACGGCATCGTCTCCACCGCCGGCCTGGTGGTGGGCGTGGCGGGCGCCACCCCGCACCGCGGCGCCCTGCTGGTGGCGGGGATCGCGGGCACCCTGGCCGGGGCGCTGTCGATGGCGGCGGGCGAGTACGTGTCGGTGAGCACCCAGCGCGACACCGAGCGGGCCGCGCTGGCCCGGGAGCGGCGCGAGCTGGCCGCCGACCCGGCCGGCGAGCTGGAGGAGCTCGCCGGGATGTACCGCGACCGGGGGCTGAGCGAGGAGCTTTCGCACCGGGTGGCCCGGGAGCTGACCGAGCACGACGCGCTGCGCGCCCACGCCGAGGTGGAGCTGGGGCTCGACCGCTACCGGGTGGACCCGTGGCAGGCGGCGTTCGCCAGCCTGTTCTCCTTCGTGCTGGGCGCCCTGGTGCCGCTGACCGCGATGCTGCTCAGCTCCGATGCCTGGCGGCTGCCGGTGACGGTGGCGGCGGTCCTGGCGGCCACCGGCGCGCTGGGCGCGGTGAGCGCCCGCCTGGGCGGGGCCCTGCCACTGCGGGCGGCGCTGCGGTGCGTGGTGGGCGGGTCCTTCGCGATGCTGGTCACCTACCTGGTGGGCACGCTGGTGGGGGCGTTCACCTCCCTCTGAGGGGCGGGGCCGGGCCCCGAGGACGGCGGGCGGCTACGCGCGGGCGGTGGACAGGCTCAGCGCGAAGTCCCCGGCCGGGTCGGTCCACCAGTGCGTCGGCTCGAACCCGGCCTCCTCCAGCTCCTCCTCCAGGCCCTCCCGGCGGAACTTGGCGGAGATCTCGGTGCGCATCTCCTCGCCCGCCGCGAAGTCGACGTCCAGGTCCAGGGCGGCGACGCGCACGTGCTGGTCCACCCGCGAGCGCAGCCGCATCTCGATCCACTCCTCCTTCTCGTTCCAGCGGGCGACGTGCTCGAACTCCGACGGGTCGAAGTCGGCCCCCAGCTCGCGGTTGATCACGTTGAGGACGTTGCGGTCGAACTCGGCGGTCACCCCCTGCGCGTCGTCGTAGGCCGCGACCAGGCGGTCGGCGTCCTTGACCAGGTCGGCGCCGAGCAGGAAGGTGTCCCCCGGGCGCAGCACCGCCCGGATGTCGCGGAGGAACCCGGCCCGGGGCCCGGGCTCCTGGTTGCCGATGGTCGAGCCCAGCACGGCGATGGTCTGCCGCCCGCCGTCCTCGCGCACCGGCAGCAGGCCCAGGTGGTGCTCGAAGTCGCCGACCACGGCGTGCACGTCCAGGTCCGGGTAGTCGTCGGCGACCCGGCGCGCGGAGGCGGCCAGGAAGTCGCCGCTGACGTCGACGGGGACGAACCGGGCCAGTGCGCCGTGGCGGCCCATGGCGTCCAGCAGCAGCCGGGTCTTGACGCCCGACCCCGAGCCGAGCTCGATGAGCGCCTCGGCGCCGGCGGCGCCGGCGATCTCGTCGGAGCGCTCCTCCAGGATGGCCCGCTCGGCCCGGGTGGGGTAGTACTCGGGGAGTTCGGTGATGTCCTCGAACAGGGCGCTGCCGCGTTCGTCGTAGAACCATTTGGGCGGCAGCTGCTTGGGGTCGGACGAGAGCCCTTCGGCGACGTCCCTGCGCAGGGCCTTGTCCAGGTCGTCGGCGGTCAGGTTGCGGTCGATGCGGAACACGGCGACTCCTCGGTCAGACGATGGGGTGGATCTCGGTCCGCTCCGCCGCGGCCACGGCCACGGAGCCTTCGGGCACCTCCCGCCAGCCCGGGGCGTCGTCGTAGGGTTCCGAGGCCAGGACGACGCCTCCCCCCGGTTCCCGCAGGGTGAACAGGGTGTCCCCGGCGGCGGTGCCCACGAGGGTCTCGCCGTCGGTCGCCAGCAGGTTGTAGCGCCCCTCGGAGTGCTCGCGGGCGTGGCGGACCACGGCGGCCAGCGCTCCGGGCAGGTCGCCGGAGGCCCGCCACAGGCGCACCGCGTGCCCGAACAGGGGCGCGGAGTCCACCGGGGCGCGGGCGTCGAGCACCCCGGCCGGGGGCGGCAGCGCCGCCACCAGGGCGTCGTCGTCCTTGACCGCGCCGTTGTGGCTGAACAGCAGCCGCCCGGCGCGGAAGGGCTGGGCGCTCGCCTCGTCGGTGCCGAACCCGACGGTGGCGTCGCGCACCGCCGCCAGCACGCAGCCGGAGGCCAGGCCGCGGGCCGCCTCGGCGAAGGAGGTGTCGCCCCACATCGGCAGGGCGCGCCGGTAGCGCAGCGGTTCGGGGGTGTCGTCGGGGTACCAGCCCACGCCGAACCCGTCGGCGTTGACCGTGCCGTACTTCTGGAGCCTGGGCGCCCAGGACTGGACGTGGAGCGAGTGGGGCGCCGCGTACAGCAGGTCGTACAGCGTACGCGGCGGCCCCAGGTAGGCCAGGTGGCGGCACATCAGGCGGGCTCCGCGTCGCGGGCGCAGCGGAACCCGCTGAAGATCTGCCGCCGGATCGGCAGGTCCCAGTTGCGGAACGTGGAGCGGACCGCCGTGGGGTGGGTGGCCCACGAGCCGCCGCGCAGCACCTTGTACCCGGAGTCGAAGAACACCTCCGAGTACTCGCGGTACGGGAAGGCGCGGAACCCCGGGTAGCCGTGGAAGGTGGTGGAGGTCCACTCCCACACGTCGCCGATGAGCTGGTGCACGCCCAGCGGGGACGCCCCGTCGGGGTGGCGGCCCACGGTCGCGGGACCGAGCCTGCGCTGGCCCAGGTTGGCGTGGCGGGCGGTGGGCTCCCCGTCGCCCCAGGGGTGGCGGCGGGACTCCCCGGTCGCCGGGTCGAAGCGGGCGGCCTTCTCCCACTCGGCCTCGGTGGGCAGCCGTTTGCCCGCCCACTCCGCGTAGGCCCGGGCCTCGTGGTAGTTGACGTGCTGGACCGGCTCGTCGGGCGGCACCAGCTCGCGGCGGCCGAAGCGGCGCCTGGCCCACTCCTCGCCCTCGCGCTCCCAGAAGGCGGGGGCCGCGGCCCCGCGCTTCTCCTTCCACTCCCAGCCCTCCCGGCTCCACCAGCGGCGGGTCTGGTAGCCGCCGTCCTCCATGAACTCCCGGTAGGCGGCGTTGGTGACGGGCGCGGTGTCGATGAAGTAGGCGGGCAGGTCGACGGTGAAGGCGGGCTTCTCGTTGTCGTAGGCCCAGGGGTCGTCGTCGGTGCCCATCGTGAAGGGCCCGGCGGGGACCAGTGCCTCGGCCTCCGCGGGCGGGCGCAGGGGCGCGACGGCGGGCGCCTCCTCCAGCAGCACGGGGGCGCCCCGGCGCAGCTGGTGGGTGGCGAGCATGGTCTCGTCGTGCTGGTGCTCGTGCTGGATGACCATGTGGTAGACGAACCCGGCGTCCAGCAGGCCGGGCGGGTCGTCGGGCCCGCGCGGGGCGGGCACGGTGAGGTCGACGCCGTCCAGGGCGTCCAGGACCTCCCGGCGGACCCGCTCGTTGTAGTCGCGGGCCTCCTGCGGGCGCAGCAGGGGCAGGTCGACGCGCTCGGCGCGGGGGTTCTCGAAGGCGTCGTAGAGGTGGTCGATGTCGGGGCGCAGGGCCTCGCGCCCGGCGGCGGCCCGCAGCAGCCACTGCTCCTCGTAGTTGCCGATGTGCGCCAGGTCCCAGACCAGCGGCGACATCAGCGGCGAGTGCTGGGTGAGCAGCTCCTCGTCGTCGAGGGCGTCCAGGGTGAGGCCGAGGCTGCGCCGCCTGCCGCGGTCGAGCTCGGCGGCGATGCGCTCCTTGGAGATGTCCTGTCCGTTGTTCACCGAACTCCTCCACCGTGTCGGGAGTGGCGTTCCGCCGGCCCCGCGTGGGCGGGGCGCGGCTCGGGCACGCTCGGCCGCGTGTCGGCGGGGCTGAGCCCGCGCCGGGTGTGGCGGTCGGCGTAGTCGTCGACGAGGCGGGCCAGGCGCGTGGCGCCCATGCGGGGCAGGGCGTCGACGGCGGCGTCGAGGCAGCGGCGGGCGCAGGCGGCCAGGGCGGGGTCGGCCATGCCGTCTCGGGCCGCGCGCAGCCACAGCCTCCTGTCGGGGGCGGGCCCGCCGCAGAGCCGTTCCACGGCCTCCTCCGCGGCGGCGCGGGCGCCCGGGTCGTCGAAGAGGGCGGCGGCGACCGCGACGGGGACCGGCCACCAGCGCAGCGGGAGGGCGTCGATCATGCGCAGCTCCCACCAGCCGCGGGGGCGCACGGGCGGGAAGAGGGTGCTCAGGTGCAGTTCGAGGTCGGCCGGGGTGGCGGGGCGCGGGCCGTGCCCGGCGATCCACTCGGCGAGGGTGATGCCGGGGTCGGCCAGCCAGGCGCCGCCGCCCCCGGGGGTCTCGGGGACAGCCATGACGGAGGCCCGCAGGGCGTAGGCGGTCCAGGCGTCGGCCGGGTCGGCGGGGCTCCCGGGTTCCAGGACGGGGGCGGTGCGGTCGGCGTCCATGCCCGCCCAGATGGCCCAGCGGGTGGACTTCCAGCCGGTGGGGCGGCCGCGCCAGAGCGCGGAGTTGGCGAAGGCGGCGACCAGGACGGGGCCGAGCCGGTGCGCGAAACCCCAGCGTTCGACCAGGTCGGCGGGGTCGGCCCCGGAGTCCAGGCACACCTGGAGCGAGGCGGTCGCGCACATCATGGTGTGTCCGCCGTAGGTGCGGCGCCCGGCGAAGAACCGGTCCATGGCCTCGTACCGGGGCAGCCGGAGCTGCCGGTGGGGGGTGCGCACGGGATCCAGTGCGGACTCGACCAGGCCCAGGCCGTCCTGGGCGAGGGTCTTTCCGAGGTGCTCCAGGTCCTCGGCGAGCGCTTCGTGCGCTCGGGCCGGGCCGGGCAGGGCGGGCGAGCTGAGCTCGATCTGTCCGCCGGGTTCGAAGGTGACGCGGCTTCCCGCGGGCGGGGGGCCGGAGCCCTCCAGCAGCGCCGCGAGGCGTTCGATGGCGACGGTGGCGCCGGGTGACGCGGTGTCGGTGACGAGCCACTCGGTCTCGGCTCCGACCTTGCCGGGAGGGCCTGTCTTGAAGCAGACCCCGTTGATGTACTCGTGAACGTCGTCCGTGGTCATGTGCGCCATGGGGTGCTCTCCCTCAGGACGTCGCCGCCCCGTGCGGGGCGGCGCCTCCCCTGTCTTCCCCCGGTCTCCCGCGCGGCGAACGTGCCGACCGTCCGGAAACGTGAGCGGATGCGGACAGGTGCCGCATGTGCGACCTGTCTCCGGTTCGCGACATCCCCGGTGACTTCGCCCTTCCCGGGCGACCGGGCCCCTCCCCCTCGCCACCGAAGTGACTCACATCACATTTTAGAGAATCCGATCGCTCCGGAAGGCGGCCGGCTCTCACCGTGCGGATGCGGACCGGTACCTTCCGCGCACGAACGGCCCCGGTCCGATTCGGCCGTGCCCCCGCTCCGCATACGGCGGGGCGCCACAGCGCGTGCCGTGGCGCCCCGCCGTGTGCGGGCGGCCCGGGAGGCCGCCGCCTCCCGTCACCGCGCGCCGGGAGGCGACCCCTCCAGGGCGCGCGCCCAGTGGCAGGCCGTGGCGTGCGTACCCCCGTCACCGGGCAGGACCCCCGGGTCCTCGGTGCGGCACCGGTCGGCGACCCCCGCCCGCTCCGCCTCCCCCGAGGCCAGCACCGGGCAGCGCGGGTGGAACCGGCAGCCCCCCGGCACCTTCTTGGGGTCCGGCGGCTCCCCCGCCAGCACCACCGGCTCGCCGCCGGCCTCGGGCAGCACCGACAGCAGCGCCCGGGTGTACGGGTGCCGGGGCCCGGAGAGGACCTCCTCCACCGTCCCCAGCTCCACCACCCGGCCCAGGTACATCACGGCGACCCGGTCGGCGATGTTCCACGCCAGCCCCAGGTCGTGGGTGGCGATGAGGGCGGACAGCCCCAGCTCGTCGCGCAGGTCCAGCAGCAGGCGCAGGATCTCGCCGCGCACCGACGCGTCCAGGGACGCCACCGGCTCGTCGGCCACCAGCACCTCCGGCTCCAGCACCAGCGCCCCGGCGATCACCACGCGCTGCCGCTGGCCGCCCGACAGCTCGTACGGGTACCGGGACAGGAACCTCTCCGGCGGCCGCAGGCCCGCCCGGGACAGCGCGCGGGTCACCCGCTCGGCCTCGTCGGCCGTGGTCCCCCCGTGGATGCGCAGGCCCTCGGCGACCGACTCGTAGACCGTGCGCCGGGGGTTGAGCGAACCCGTCGGGTCCTGCTGGACCAGCTGCACCCGGTGCCGGTAGGCGCGCAGGTCGCGGGAGGAGTACCGCAGCGGGCTCCCCTCGAAGGACACCGTGCCCGCCGTGGGGCGCTCCAGTCCCAGCAGCACCCGGCCCAGGGTGGTCTTGCCGCAGCCGGACTCCCCCACCAGGGCGACGATCTCCCCTGCCGCCACGTCCAGGTCGACGCCGTCCACGGCCCGGGCGGCGGCACGGCCGCCACCGAACCCGGACGTGAAGACGACCCGCACGCCGCGGGCGCTCAGGACCGGCGTACCGGCCCCCTCCCCGCCCTCGGACGCGGACGCCGACGCGTCGGTCTCCGTGGTGCTCAACGGACCCCCTCCCCGACCGGTCCCACGTGCACGCAGGCGGCCTGCCTCTCGGACTCCCCACGGGCGTCGGGCGCGACCGGCCACAGCGGCGGGTCGACCGTCGCGCACACCTCCTCCGACACCGGGCACCGCGGCCGGAACACGCACCCCGCGGGCGGGTCGGCGGGATCGGGCGGGTCGCCCGGCAGGCCGCGCGGGGCCCGCCGGGAGGCCGGGTCCCCGATCCTGGGGAAGGCCGCCCCCAGCGCCGCGGCGTAGGGGTGGGCGGGGGCGCCCATCACCTCGCGCGCCGGCCCCTGCTCCACGATCCGCCCCGCGTACATCACCGCGACCCGGTCGCAGGTGTCGGCGAGCACCGACAGGTCGTGGCTGATCATCAGCATCCCGATGCCGTGGTCGGCGACCAGGCGCTTGAGCAGGGCCAGGATCTGCGCCTGGATCATCACGTCCAGGGCGGTGGTGGCCTCGTCGGCCACGATCAGCCGCGGCTCGCAGGCCAGGGCCATCGCGATCATGACCCGCTGGCGCTGGCCGCCGGACAGCTGGTGGGGGTGGTCCGCGGCCCGGGAGGCGGGCAGCCCCACCTGGCCCAGGAGCTCGGCCACCCGGTCGGCGACCTTCTCCCTCGGCACCGTCCCGTGGATCAGCAGGGGCTCGGCGATCTGCTCGCCGACGCGCCGCACCGGGTTGAGCGAATGCATGGCGCCCTGGAACACGATGGCGGCCTCCGACCAGCGGACCGCGCGCAGCCGCCCCCACCGCATGGTGAGCACGTCCTCGCCGGCCAGCTCCACGGCCCCGGTGACGCGGGCCGTGCCGGGCAGCAGCCGCAGCAGGGCCATGGCCACGGTGGACTTGCCGCTGCCGGACTCCCCGGCCAGGCCCAGCGTGCCGCCCGGCTCCAGGGAGATGTCCACGCCGCGCACGGCGGGGACCTCGCCGCCGCCGGAGCCGTAGGTCACGTGCAGGTCCCGCACGTCGAGAAGGGAGGTCATCGCTGCTCCCGGAGTCGGGGGTCGAGGACGGCCTCCAGGGCGCGGCCGCACAGGGTGAACGCCAGGGCGACCAGGGCGATCGCCAGTCCCGGAGGCACCATGTACCACCAGATCCCGGAGCTGATCGCGCCCGCGTTGCGGGCGCTCTCCAGGATCCCGCCCCAGGAGATGGTGGTGGGGTCGCCCACGCCCAGGAAGGCCAGGGTGGACTCGGCGATGATGGAGGTCGCCACCAGCAGGGTGGTCTGGGCCAGCACCACCGGCATCACGTTGGGCAGCACGTGCCAGGCCATGACGTGCAGGTGGCCGCCGCCCAGGGCGCGGGCCCGCTCCACGTAGGGCCGGGCCTCCACCGCCAGGGTCTGGGCGCGCACCAGGCGCGCGGTGGCGGGCCAGACCGTCAGGCCGATGGCGAGGATGATCGTGCCGGTGCCGCGGGGCAGGACGGCGGCCAGCGCCACGGCCAGCACCAGGGTGGGCAGCACCAGGAACCAGTCGGTGAGGCGCATCAGGACCGACGACAGGAGCCGTCCCGCGGTGCCGCCGGACGCCCCGAAGTGCCCGGCGGTCATGCCGACCAGGGTCCCCAGGGCCACCGAGACCGCGGTGGCCAGGAATCCGACCGTCAGCGAGACCCGGGACCCCCAGATGATCAGGTCGAGGATGGACCGGCCGTAGTCGTCGGTGCCCAGCGGGAAGCGGGCGCTGGGCGGCTCGAAGGCGGTGCCGGGCGCCCGGGTGACGGTGAGGTCGGCCGGGTCCACCAGCAGCGGCGCGCACAGGGCGAGGACGACCAGGAGGAGCAGGCCGGCCAGGCCGACCATCCCCGCGCGGCGGCGGGAGTACTCGCGGGCGAACGAGCGCAGCGCCTCGCGGCGCCTGCGGCGGGCCAGGGCCCGCGGGGACGGGGGCGCGGCGGACGGCGGGGCCGCGGCTGTGTTCATGGGCGCACCCTGGGGTCGAGCAGCGGGTAGACCAGGTCGGCGACGAGGTTCATGACGATCACCGAGGCCGCGAACACCACGAACAGGCCCTGGACCAGGCCCAGGTCGGGCACGCTCAGGCCGGAGTAGAAGAGGCGCCCCAGCCCCGGCCAGGAGAACACGGTCTCGACGAGGATGACCCCGGAGACCACCTGGCCCAGGTTGAGGAAGATGAGGGTGACGGTGGGCAGCAGGGCGTTGGGCACGGCGTGCCTGCGGCGCACCAGCGCGTCGGTCAGGCCCTTGGCCCGCGCGGTGGTGAGGTAGTCGGCGTCCTTCTCGTCCATGAGGGACGAGCGCATGATCATCAGGTACTGCGCGTAGATGACCGCGACCATGGTGGCGACCGGCAGGACCATGTGCCAGGCCGTGTCCAGGGCGACGTTCCAGAACCCGGTGACACCGGGCGCGGTCATGCCGCCGGTCGGGAACAGCCCGGGCAGCGGGTCGCGGCCGGACGCGAACAGGACGATGAGCAGCAGGCCCAGCCAGAACGTGGGCACCGACCAGAAGAACAGGGCCACCGTGGTGTTGACCCGGTCGCCCGCGCTCCCGGGCCGCCAGCCCGAGCGCACGCCCAGGAGCAGGCCCAGCAGGGCGGCGATGACGGTTCCGGTCCCGGCGAGCAGGACCGTGGGCCCCAGCGCGTCCAGGATGAGCTCGGCGACCGGCCTGCGGTACTGGAACGAGGTGCCCAGGTCCAGCCGGAACAGGCCCAGGGCGTAGTCGAGGAACTGCTGCCACAGCGGCTGGTCCAGGCCGAACTGGCGGCGCAGCTCGGCGCGCTGTTCGGCGGAGACCTCGCGGCCCTCGGTCATGGCGCGGACCGGGTCGCCGGGCAGGATGCGGAACAGGAAGAACCCTGCGACGACCACCCCGGCCAGGGAGAGCACGGCGGTGAGCAGCCGGCCGCCGACGTAGCGGAGCACGCGCCCGGCGCGGCCGCGGCCGACGGGCCGCGCGGGCCCGGCCGGGGCGGCGGAGGGGACCTCCTCCGCCCCGGCGGTGAGAGGGGCGCCGGTCACTCGCGGTCCTCCGCGGTGGCCCGGCGGCGGAACAGGAGGAACGCGCCGCCGGCCACGAGCACCAGGGCGACGGCGCCGACGCCGATCCACACCCCGGTGGAAACGCCGCCCGCGCCCGCCTGCTCGGCGCCGCCCTCCGCCGGCTGGGCCGCCCAGAACGCCCAGTAGCCGTCCTGGCCCCAGATGTTGCCGCCCTCGGCGGGCTGGGGCAGCAGGGTCCCCTCCTGGATCTGGTCGGTCCGGTAGGCCTCCCGGATGTCCGGGTAGGTCAGGACGTTGACGACGGCCTCCTCGTAGAGGATGCGCTGGAGGTCGTGGATGATCTCGGCGCGCGCGGCCCGGTCGTACTCCTGCAGCTGGTCCGCGTACAGCTCGTCGTACTCCTCGTCGCAGAAGTACGCGTCGCCCTGCATGGTGCCCGGTTCGGTGGGCAGCGCGTCGCAGGTGTGGATGCTGAACACGTAGTCGGGGTCGGGGTTGACCGTCCACCCGGTGAAGATGAGGTCGTACTCGGCGGCGTACAGGGCGTCGCTGAGCACACCGGGGTCGACGGTGAGGTTCTCGACCTCGATGCCGATGTCGGCCAGGCGCTCCACGATGACCCTGCCCGCGCTGACGTTGTCGGGGCGGTCCTGGTGCACGTGCATGCGCAGTTCGAGGCGGTCGCCGTCGGGCGAGACGCGCACGCCGTCGTCGCCCATCTCGTAGCCCGCCTCGTCGAGCATGGCGTTGGCGGCGTCCGGGTCGAAGGCCAGGATCGCCTCCTCGCCCTCCGGCGACCAGTGGAAGTCGGTGTAGCGGGCCGGGATGTAGCCCCCGGCCGCCGTGGCGCGGCCGCCGTGGGCCTTGTCCACGATCTCCTGGTTGTCGATCGCCATCACGATGGCCTGGCGCAGGGTGCGGTCCGCGAGCGCCGGGTGGCCGTCGCCGAACTCCTCGCCGTCCTGGGTGACGGCGCCGGGGTTGATGGTGAACGCCTGGAACCGCTTGCCGTCGGCGAAGTTGACGGCGATGTCGGAGGTCTCCTCCAGGGCGTCGGCCTGGGCGGCGGTCAGCTCGTAGACGAAGGAGACCTCACCGCTGCGCAGGGCCTCGACGGCGGCGTCCTTCTCGGGGTAGTACCGGAAGACGAGGTTGTCGAAGCCGGGGGCGCCGTTCCAGTGGTCGGGATTGGCCTCCAGCGTGATGCTCTGGCCGCGCTCGTGCGAGGTGAGGATGAAGGGGCCGCTGCCCACGCTGGGCAGGGCGTCGCCGTCGGCCGGGTACTCGGCGAAGGCGTCGCCCTCGCTCTCGACGATGGGCTCCCACACGTGGCGGGGCACGATGGGCACCGTCAGCGACTCCATGGTGGCCTGGGGCTCGGAGAGCTCCACGACCACGGTGTGCTCGTCGGGCGCGGTGACCTCCTCGAACCCGGCGACGTAGTTGCCGTTGGCGATGGCCGCGGACTCGTTCTCCATGATCGTGGTGAGCGTCCACACCACGTCGTCGGAGGTGAGCGGTTCGCCGTCGGAGAAGGTGACGTCGTCGCGCAGGTGGAAGGTCCAGGTCAGGCCGTCCTCGCTGGTCTCCCAGCTCTCCGCCAGGGCCGGGGCGGGGTTGCTCGTCTCCTGGTCGTTGGTGACCAGCGAATCGTAGACGTGGGACAGGATGTTGGTGGTGACGGCGAGCTGCGCGGTGAACGGGTTGAAGGAGTCCACCTGCTGGGCGATCGCCACCGTGAGCGTGCTCCCGTCGGCGGGGGCGGCGGAGGCGGGGGCGGCCGCGGTCCCGACGACCAGCAGCAGAGCGGTTCCCGTGGCCGCCGCCCTACAGAGCGGCGACACGGTCGGAGGGTGATGGGAGTGCATCTGGGCCCCTGTCAGGATCGTGGGGTGGTGGCCTGGGCCACCAGGGGGTAGTTGGTTGTCTACCAACGGACCGAGAGAAGCGTCAATGACCTACAAGGTGCGCCGTGACATCGCAATACATTCGCGGCCGAGCGCGGTCACAGAGGGGTTTCCCGGGCGTTAAGTGCCAAATGGGCAGACCGTAATGACCCCGCCTTGGCACTGTTGTTCGTACTCCGCTACGGTTCCCGCCATGATGGGGCACTCTCACGCACTGAGCGGCGTGGTCGGCTGGATGGCGGTCGTACCGCTCGTCCAGGGGACGCAATTCCTGGGTCTGGACTTCAACCTCGGCCCGAGCGAGATCATCGCCGGCTCCCTGGTGTGCGCGGGAGCGGCCCTGCTCCCGGACGTGGACCACAAGAGCGCGACGGTCACCAAGACCTACGGCAAGGTCACCGAGGTGCTGAGCGACATGCTGTCGTTCCTCTTCGGCGGCCACCGGATGGGCACCCACTCCTTCTTCTTCGCGGTCCTCATGGGCGTGATCGTGCAGCTCCTGGCCCTGTGGTCGGAGCTGGCGGTGCAGATCTTCGTGTTCCTGCTGATCGGCATCGCGCTCCAGGGCCTGGGTTTCGGACTGGACAAGAACCGGACCGCGTCGGGGGTCATCAACGCGCTGGCGACGGCGGCGATCACCCTGGCCCTGTTCTCCGCCGGGACCAACTACACCTGGCTGGGGCTGGCGGTCGCCTTCGGTGTGGTCCTGCACTTCCTCGGCGACATGATCACCAAGATGGGCGTGCCGATCTTCTGGCCGTTCTGGAAGAAGCGCATCGGCCAGAACCTGGGCTTCAAGACCGACGGCCCGGTAGAGCAGAAGGTGGTCACCCCCCTGCTCACGGTCGGCGTGATCGTCGGCTCCATCTACCTCTTCGACTGGCCGGCCCTGCTCCCCGAAGGGCGCTGACCCCGCCCGGCTCCCCCGTTCCCCGGCCCCGCCCGTGTCGGCGGGGCCTTTCGCCGTCCGGACCCGGGCCCGGGCTAGGGTGGGCGCCGTGACACGAACCACAGAGAGCCTCACCCCGGAACTGTACGAATACCTCGTCGCACAGGGCACTCCGGTCGACGGCGTGCTGGCCGACCTGGTCGAGGAGACCGCCCGCCTGTTCCCCGAGAGCAAGGGGATGCAGATCGGGCCCGAGCAGGGCACGTTCACCACCCTGCTCACCCGGATCTCCGGTGCCCGCGACGCCGTGGAGATCGGCACCTTCACCGGCTACTCGTCGATCTGCCTGGCCCGTGGCCTGCCCGAGGACGGCACGCTGCTGGCCCTGGACGTCAGCGACGAGTGGACCTCCGTCGCCCGCCGCTACTGGGAGCGGGCCGGGGTCGCCGACAGGATCACCCTCCGGCTGGGCCCGGCGCTGGAGTCCCTGCGCGCCCTGCCCGCCGAGCCCCGGTTCGACCTGGCCTTCATCGACGCGGACAAGGAGGGCTACGTCGACTACTGGGAGGAGCTCGTCCCGCGCATGCGCGCCGGCGGGATCCTGCTGGCCGACAACACGCTCTCCCACGGCCGTGTGGTCGACGGCACCGACACGACGGCGCGCGTCCAGGGCATCCGCGACTTCAACGCCCGCCTGGTCGCCGACGACCGGGTCACCCAGGTCCTGCTCCCCATCGGCGACGGCCTGACCCTGGCCCGCAAGAACTGAGCTGTGCTCTCCTGAACCTCCGCTCCGGTTCGTGCCCTGCGCCCCTCGAGGGCGGGGACCTCACGGACCCCCGGCGGCACAGGAGAGCGTTCAACAGCGGGCACCGGGCGGCGCGGCGCCGTCCGTACGGCCCGTACGGCTGTGCGCGGTATCGCCTCCCCGGGCGACGGTTTCCCCACCCGGAACCGTCGCCCCTTCGATAGTGTCCGGTTCCATGCGGTTGCTGCACACCTCCGACTGGCACCTGGGCCGCTCCTTCCACCGGGAGAACCTCCTCGACGCCCAGGCCGCCTTCCTCGACCACCTCGTCGACACCGTCCGGGAGCGGGCGGTCGACGTCGTGCTCGTGGCGGGCGACCTCTACGACCGGGCCCTGCCGCCGGTGGACGCCGTGCGCCTCTTCGACCGGGCGCTGGGGCGCATCCGGGACACCGGCGCGCGGGCCGTCCTCATCGCGGGCAACCACGACTCCACGGCCCGGCTGTCGTTCGCCTCCGGGCTCATCGACGCCTCCGGGATCCACCTGCGCGGCACGCTGGACGGCATCGGCGAACCGGTGCTCATCGAGGACCGGCACGGACCCGTCGCGTTCTACGGCATCCCCTACCTGGAGCCGGAGATCGCCCGCCACCACTGGGGGCTGGACGAGCGCGGGCACCCGGCGGTCCTGGGGCACGCCATGGACCTGGTCCGCGCCGACCTGGCCCGGCGGCCCGGCACCCGCTCCGTGGTGCTCTCGCACGCCTTCGTCGCGGGCGGCGAGCCCTCCGACAGCGAACGCGACATCTCCGTGGGCGGCGCCTCGCACGTGCCCGCCTCCGTGTACGCCGGCGTCGACTACACCGCCCTGGGCCACCTGCACGGGCGCCAGACCCTCACCCCCGCGGTCCGCTACTCCGGAACCCCGCTGGCCTACTCCTTCTCCGAGGAGCACCACCGCAAGGGGTACTGGCTGGTGGACCTGGACGCCGACGGCCTGGGCGGGGTCGAGTTCGTCGACGCCCCCGTGCCCCGGCCGCTGGCGCGGATCCGCGGCCGCATCGACGACCTGCTCGGCGACCCCCGATGGGAGCGGTACACCGGCCACTGGCTCCAGATCACCCTCACCGACCCCCGCCGCCCCGCCCAGCCGATGGACCGGCTGCGCGAGCGGTTCCCGCACACGCTGGTGCTGGAGTTCGCCCCCGAGGGCGGCGCCCCCGCCACCCGGCCGGTGGCCGCGCCGGTGGCGGGACGGGCCGAGCGCGCGGTGATCGGCGACTTCGTGGAGTGGGCGCGCGGCGTCCCCGCCACCCCCGAGGAGACGGCCCTGGTCGAGGCCGCCGTCGAAGAGGTCCGACTCCGGGAAGGACTGCGCTGATGCGCCTGCACACCCTGACCGTCCGGGCCTTCGGGCCGTTCGCGGGCACCGAGACCGTGGACTTCGACCGGCTCGGCGCCAACGGGCTGTTCCTGATCCACGGGCCCACCGGGGCGGGCAAGACCTCGGTGCTGGACGCCGTCTGCTTCGCCCTGTACGGCTCCCTGCCCGGGGCCCGCGGCAAGGACGACTCCTACAAGAGCCACCACGCGCCCCTGGACCGCCGCCCCGAGGTGCGCCTGGAGTGCACGGTGCGCGGCCGCCGCGTCCGCGTCACCCGGTTCCCGCGCTGGGAGCGGCCCAAGAAGCGGGGCTCGGGCACCCTGGTGGAGAACCAGAAGGTCGTCGTCGAGGAGCTCGTCGGCGAGCGCTGGGAGGGCGTGACCACCCGCCCGGACGAGGCCGGGCAGTTCATCGGCGACCTGGTGGGGCTCACCCTGGACCAGTTCTGCCAGATCGTCCTGCTCCCCCAGGGGGAGTTCTCCCGCTTCCTGCGCGCCTCCGCCAAGGACCGGCGCGCCTCGCTGGAGCGGATCTTCAACACCGGCGTGTTCCGGGAGCTGGAGGACTGGTTCGCCGAGCACGCGACCCGGCTGCGCCGGGAGGTGGAGGCCGCCGACCTGAAAGTCCGCGAGAGCGCAGGGCGCATCGCCGAGACCGGCCGCTCCACCGCCCCGGAGGACACCGAGGAGCTGTGGGCCTGGGCGAGCGAGCTGTCGGCGCTGACCGCGGCCGTGGCCGACGAGGTCGCCCCGGTGGTGGACTCCGTGGCCGAGGCCCGGGAGGAGGCCGCCCGCGCCCTGGCCGAGGCGCAGGCCCTGGACCGGCGGCGCACCCGGCTGGCCCGTGCCCGGGCCGGGCTGGACGAGCTGCTGGAGCAGGCGGAGTGGCGCGCCCGGGTCGACGCCGGGCTGGCCGCCGCCGAGCGGGCCGCCGCCGTGCTCCCGCTGCTCGACGAACGCGACGCCCGGCGCACCGCCCTGGCCAAGGCCGCGCTGGTCCGGGACCAGGCCCGGTCCCTGCTGCCCGCGGCGATCGCGTCCGCGGCGGGCGCGCCGGAGCTGCGCGCCGCCGAACGCGGGTGCCGGGACTCCCTGGCCCGGGCCGAGCGCCTGCGCGCGGACGCGCGGCGGCTGCGGGAGCGGCGCGAGGCGATCGCCCGGTTCGACCGGCACCTGGCCAGGATCGACGAGACCCTGGAGCGGGTGCGCACGCACCTGGCCGACCTGCCCGCCGCCATCGCGGACCTGGGCGGGCGCCTGGGCGAGGCGCAGGGCCGGGCGGGGCGGGTGGAGGCGGCCGAGGCGGCGCTGGCCGCCGCCGTGCAGCGCCGCGACGCCGCCGCCGAGCACGGCCGGCTGTCCGCCGAGCTGGAGCGGGCCGAGGCCGCGCACCGCGAGGCCGTGGACGCCGCCCAGGCCGCCCGCGAGCACGTGCTGTCCCTGCGCGAACGGCGGATCACCCACATGGCCGCCGAACTGGCCCTGGGGCTGGCGGAGGGGGAGCCGTGCGCCGTGTGCGGTTCCGCCGAGCACCCGGCCCCGGCCCTGGCCGCCACCGGCTCCCTGGTCACCGCCGGGGAGGAGCGCGCCGCCCAGGCCGCGGCGGACGAGGCCGCCCAGCGCCGGTCCGCCGCCCAGGAGAGGGTGGCCGCGCTGCGCGAGCGGGCCGCCGCCGCGCTGGAGCGCGCCGAGGGGCGCGACCCCGGCACGGCCGCCGCCGAGGTGGCCGAGCTGACCCGGCAGCGCGACGAGGCCCGCGCCGCCGTCGACGAGGCGCGGCGCACGGAGGAGGAGCTGGAGGGGCTCGCCGACCGCCTGGAGCGGACCCGGGCCCACGAGGCCGAGCAGGCCCGGCAGCGGTCGGAGACCGCCGCCCACCGCGACGGCGCGGTCGAGGAGTGCGACCGACTGGCGGCCGCCCTGCACGAGGCGCTGGGCGGGGAGGACGTCGACCTCGACGCCCGGGTGCAGGACCTGCACGCCGAGGCCGAGCTGCTGGCGGAGGCCGCCGCGGCCGTGGAGGAGCACGGGCGGGCCGCGGGCGAGCTGGACACGGCCGAGGCGGCCCTGGCCGAGGCGCTGGCCGGGGCCGGGTTCGCCGACGGGGCCGCGGCCCGCTCGGCCGCCCTGGACGAGCGCGAGCGCCGGGAGCTGCGGTCCCAGGCCCGCCTGCACGACGACGCCCTGGCGGCGGTCCGGGCGACTCTGGAGGACCCCGAGCTGGCCGCCGTCGCCGACCTGCCGCCCCCGGACCTGTCCGCGCTCAAGGCCGCCGCCGACGAGGCCGCCCTGGCCGCCGAGCGGGCGGTGACCCTGCGCGGGCTGTGGCGCCAGCGCGCGGACCGGCTGGCGGCCCTGCGCGCGGAGCTGCGTTCGCGGCTGGACGACTGCGGCCCGGTACTGCGCCGGTACCGGATCGCCGAGGGGATGCGGGCGCTGACCGCCGGGACGGCCAAGGACAACACCGACGGGGTGCGCCTGTCCGCGTACGTGCTGGCGGCCCGGCTGGAGCAGGTGGTGGCGGCCGCCAACGACCGGCTGTACACCATGTCCGACGGGCGCTACGAGCTGCGCTACACCGTGGACAAGACGGTCAGCGACGGCCGGGCCCAGAAGGCCGGTGGGCTGGGCATCCGGGTGGTGGACGCCTGGACCGGCGCCGAACGCGACCCGGCCACCCTGTCGGGCGGCGAGACGTTCTTCAGCTCGCTGGCGCTGGCCCTGGGGCTGGGCGACGTGGCGAGCGCGGAGGCCGGCGGGGCCGACATCGACACCCTGTTCGTGGACGAGGGGTTCGGCACCCTGGACGAGGACACCCTGGAGGAGGTCATGGACGTGCTGGACCGGCTGCGCGACGGCGGCCGCGCCGTCGGCGTGGTCAGCCACGTCGCCGACCTGCGCCACCGCATCACCGGGCGGCTCCAGGTGGTCAAGACCGCCGCCGGGTCCCACATCCGGCACGCCGGCTGACGCCGGTAGGAGCATCCCGGGGACGGGGTCCGGCGGACCGGTGGGAGAATGACCAGCGTGAATTCGCTGGTGGACATCGCTGTGTTCGGAATCGTGGGCGCCATCATGATGGCGGCCCTGGTCGGTCTGCTCCTGGTGGCCTCGGGCCGCGCGGGCGGGATCTCGCCCGGGGTCCAACGGGGCTTCGCGGCCGCCGCCCTGGCGCTGCTGGTGGCGGTGCCGACGCTGGCCGCGATCAACGTGCTGGCGTCGGGGGCGGGCTTCTGGCGGGCGTTCGCGGTGGCCGCCTGTGTGGCGGCGATCGCCGCCGCGGTCAACATCGGCCTGTCGCCGCTGGTCGCCAGGCGCCAGGGCGGCGCCGGGACGGTGCTGCGGCCCTCGCTGCCGGTGTTCGCCGTCGGCCTGGTGCTGTGCCTGGCCCTGGGCCTGGTCACCGCCGGCCTGGCCGCCCTGTTCGTCTGAACCCCTGAGACCCCGGGGCCCGCGGACCGTCCGGTCCGCGGGCCCCGTCCGTTTCAGCGGCCCTCGGCGGCCTCGCGGGCGCGGACCAGCGGGATGACCTCGGCGAGGGCGTCGTCGCCCCGCCCGCCCAGCGCCACCACGTGCGTGAAGCCGTAGCGGTCCCGGCGCCGCACCAGGGCGTCGGCCATCTCCTGCGGGGTGCCCATGAGCAGGTAGGGGTTCTCCCAGAGCGGTTCGTGGTCGGGGACGACGCCCGGCCCCACCAGCTTCACCAGTGCGGCGGCGCTCTTCTCGACGTCGTCGGTGACCTCGACGTGCTGGAGGAGGACGCTGAGCTCGATGTCGCGCCCCGCGGCGCGCTCGCGCACCAGCGCGACCCGCTCGTCGGTCTCCTCGGCGCCCCCGACCCGGAAGACGCCCATGCGGGCCCCCTTGCGCTGGGTGAGGCCGGCGACGCCGACGATGTCGGCGCGTTCGGCGGCCAGGGCCAGGGTGGCCGTGCCGTGTCCGCCGATGAGCAGCGGCGGGCGGTCCTCCCCCAGCCCGGCGTCGAGCCCGTCCACGGCGGCGGCCAGGTCCGCCAGCCGCTCCGCGTGCGCGCGCCAGGGGATCCCGGCGTCCTCGAACTCCCACTTCATGTGGCCGGCGCCCAGGCCGAGCTCGAAGCGGCCGCCGGAGAGCCGGTCCAGGGTGACGGCCTCCCGGGCCAGCAGGGCGGTGTTCCAGAACTCGTTGTTGAGCACGTAGGTCCCCAGGCGCAGCCGTTCGGTGGCCGCGGCGGCGGCGCCCAGCAGGGTGAACGGCCCGCCGGTGTCCAGGTGGTCGGGGGCCAGCAGCAGGTCGTAGCCGCGCTCCTCGACGGTGCGGCAGGTGTCGGTCCAGGTCCGGGCGGTGTCCGCGTCGATGATGTTGACGCCGAAGCGCATCCTTCTCATGCCCCGATCAGACATCATCACCGCCCCCGGCGCCAGGGGTCCGCACGCGAGGGGCCCGCGGACCGGACGGTCCGCGCCCGCCACGACCTGGGTCGACGTCGACGTGCGCATCGGCCGCGACACCCTCGTCGAGCCCGGCACCCGCCTGCGCGGCGCCACCGAGGT